>CAZKJP010000001.1:0-74035 GCA_964553075.1 uncultured Sangeribacter sp.
ATAGCTCAAGATAAAAGAGGAACATATATCGATTAATTTTTAAGAGGAACTTAATTTAAGAATAAAAAGATTTCCCACATTTGGATAACCGATTCGGAACCGGTTTCCCATTGCGTGGAAAATCCCCGGACGGGCAAAAAGTCCAACCGGGGATAATAACGTTTTATCGATTAAGTGTTCTGAGAATCATTCCCGTTTGAAGACGAATGATTAAGAGAACCAGTAAAGCTGAGCCAGCGGCAGCTCTTTTGCCGGCGGAACGTATGCGCGGTATCCGTCTACTGTTACCTCGAAAGTCTCAGGATTAACCTCGATAAACGGAGTAGCCGTGTTACGGATCATATCAGCCTTAGAGAGCTGACGAGTACCGTGTACAGGATAGATATTGCTCTTAAGACCCAGTTTCTCCTTTACTCCGTTCTGGAATGCAGCCTGAGATACGAAAGTCATGCGGGTTGACTGCAGAGCCTCTCCTTGTGCACCAAACATCGGGCGCATAATCTTAGGCTGCGGAGTAGTCAGAGAGGAGTTGGGGTCTCCCATGTTTGCCCAGTTTATCAGACCACCCTTTAACACCAGGTTCGGTTTGGTACCGAAGAACTCCGGCTCCCAAAGTACAAGGTCAGCAACCTTACCAACCTCGATAGAACCAAGCACATCGGAGATACCGTAAGTGATAGCCGGGTTGATGGTGATCTGAGCAAGATAACGAAGTACGCGGAAGTTGTCGTTCTCTTCGGAATCCTCTTTCAGTTTACCACGTACCTGCTTCATGTAAGAAGCCATCTGGAAGGTACGCATGAAAGACTCACCTACACGACCCATGGCCTGAGAGTCGGAAGAAACCATGGAGATGATACCTAAGTCATGGAAGATATTCTCTGCGGACTGTGTCTCCGGCCGAACGCGGCTTTCAGCAAATGCAACGTCAGACGGAATGTTCGGATTCAGGTTATGGCAAACCATGATCATATCAAACAGCTCAGCCTGAGAGTTGATGCCGAACGGAAGGGTCGGGTTGGTAGAAGAAGGCAATACATTGCTCATGGAAGCCACCTTAAGGAGGTCAGGAGCATGACCACCACCAGCACCCTCGGTATGATAAGTATGGATAGTGCGGCCGTTGATAGCAGCGATAGTATCCTCTACGTATCCTCCCTCATTCAAGGTATCGGTGTGAATTGCAACTTGTACGTCCATCTCATCTGCAATTTTCATGCAATTGCGGATGGCGGCAGGTGTTGAACCCCAGTCCTCGTGGATCTTAAAGCCGCAAGCACCGGCCTCGATCTGTGCTCTCAAAGGTACTCCGTAAGAGATATTACCCTTTGCGAGGAAACCGACGTTGATCGGAAGACCTTCGGCAGCTTGAAGCATCTTTTCCATGTTCCAGCGTCCAGAAGTAATAGTTGTACCGTTGGTGCCGTCAGTCGGACCGATACCGCCACCGATCAGGGTTGTGATACCGTTAGAAAGACAGTTCACAGCCTGCTGAGGTGAGCAGAAGTGAACGTGGCCGTCAATACCGGCAGCTGTAAGGATCATGTGCTCACCTGAGATAGCGTCGGTAGCCGGACCTGTCACCAATGTCGGGGTTACACCCTTCATGATATTCGGGTTACCAGCCTTACCGATACCGGCGATCTTGCCATCTTTTACGCCTACGTCAGCCTTGATAACTCCCAAGATCGGGTCAAGGATAGTAACGTTGGTAATAACAAGGTCAAGGCTGCCGGCCTCATCGGTGCAACGGTTGTCAAGACCCATACCATCGCGAAGGGTCTTACCACCGCCATATACTACCTCATCGCCGTATGTGCGGAGGTCTTTTTCAATCTGAACATACAAATCGGTATTGCCCAGACGGATCTTATCGCCCACTGTCGGGCCGAAAAGCATATTATATTGTGCTCTTGATTGAGTTGCCATAGGATTTGTTTTTAGTAGCTCTTAAAATTATGATGTAGCTATATCTGAGAGCTACTTAGTCTCATTTTCAGTGTACTCTGCCTCAGCCTCATCCTCAGGCACGGATTTGAATCCGTAATCCTTCATAAGGCGTACCGCTCCCGTATATACGGGATAATAAGTCGGTGTGTCTTCTAAGCCCGCGTAACCATTGGTCAGACCATTGAAGCCTACTACAGTGTGCTTGCCTGCATACTCTACCAACTCAACTTCTTTCTCTTCACCAGGTTCAAAGCGAATGGCGGTAGTAGCCGGAATGTTGAGGTGCATACCGAATGCTTTCGGACGGTCGAATTCCATATAGCGGTTCACTTCGAAGAAGTGGAAGTGGCTGCCTATTTGAATAGGACGGTCGCCGGTATTGCGTACGGTGAGCTTACGGGTCCTTCGGTCTGTATTATATTCTACAGGAGTATCCTGGAGGATAACGCCTCCTACGGGTACATAATGATCGGGTTTGAAACCTGGAGTTTCCGGATAAGCTATGTCGGGCTTACCGGGGAAAATGCCGTTAGGCGTTGCATAAGTCTCGGGTGCCTGAGCCTGAGCCTTGGTGTTATCTGTATTCTGATCCATTTGAATTTCTTTATAAGGAAAGGTAATGATAAGTATCCGAATTTTATGATCGGACTACTTGATTGGATTATGAATGCTGACCAGACGGCTGCCGTCAGTAAATACTGCTTCAACCTGCAGCAAGGTTATCATATCGGCTACACCTTCCATAACCTGTTCTTTGGTCAGAACCTTGGCAGCCGCGTTCATTGTCTCTTCAACGGTTTTACCTTCGCGAGCCATTTCCAAAGCCGCACTGGTAATATATGCGACTGACTCGGGATAATTGAGCTTGAGTCCTTTGTTGAGACGACGCTCTGCGATCATGCCGATTGTCAGCAAGGTCACCTTGTCTTTTTCTCTTGGGGTAAGATGCATAATAAATAAGGTTTAGAAATTTCCTAAGCTGGTACGGTCATGGCAGGATTAGAGAGAGAGAAGAAACCATGACTCCATACTAACCTAACCCTAAAGTTAATCCAAATGTTTTTCTTAAGGAAAGATTTTAACAGAAAAATCGTACAAATATGTTTTAAAGCATATTTTTAAGGATAAAAATAAACCGTATCTCTCAAAATGTGAGAAATACGGTTGATGTGGAGCATACCAGACTCGAACTGGTCACCTCTTGACTGCCAGTCAAACGCTCTAGCCAGATGAGCTAATGCCCCGTTTGTCTTGGATGACTCTGCAAAATTAACTAATATTTCGGAATCTCCAAAAAAATATGAGGAATTTTTTTTCTTTTTTTTCTGTATCTTCCTAAGCTGCTCTCTTCTCCCTCTCCAGTTGTTAAGGGTGGTCTTCATTTAATAACCTTGTTTATTTACATGTTTTAAATTGATGTGATTAATAAACTTTTGTTCCTTCTCAAGGGTTTTGAAATTGATGAGTAAGCAGTTGAAAATAGTGTTAATAGTTCTCATCTTGCTTGGAGCAGGATGGATGGTGTCTCAAGATAATAAGCCTGTTGAAGTGAAGTCGCAATTCGATGTCGCAGTCGATATAATTAAGAAATATGAGGGACTTCATAAGGCATCCCATTGGCCCTTGGTCGGTTATGGCCATAAAGTCCTACCTACCGATAAAATTTCCCGTGGTAAGGTTCTTACCGAAGCAGAGGCTGACAAGCTCTTGAGATCCGATTTGTCGAAGTTATGCGCGATGTACCGTAGCTTTGGCCCCGATTCTCTATTGCTGGCAACCTTAGCCTATAATTTGGGGCATGGCGCTGTCAACCGTTCTACAGTCTATAAGAAATTGGCAGCTGGTGATCGTTCAATCGAACAGAATTACCTCAGCCATTGCCGCTATAAGGGGAAAGTGCTGTCTCAGTTACAGAGGAGGAGAAAAGAGGAATTCGAAAAGCTGTTCGTAACGGACGAACAATTGGCGGCTCAACAGAAAATTAAGATAGAACTGGAAGAGGAGGAGAATGTAAGTCATTCGGAAGTACGCTTACCGTACACCCAGGCTCCGGAAATAAAGGGGCAGCCTTGATATAATCCTGTTTGGTGTATGCTTAATCTTTTACTTTAATGAAAATGCGGGGTAGTAAGGGTGGTCAGTCAATCAGTCTATATTATTAGAAAATGGCAAAATACAATCACACTATATTAATTTCTGTAATCGCCATGGGGACTCTCATGGGAGGTTGCGCGGGACATTCCAACACACGGTCTGAAATTGTAGTAATGGAAGATTCCATCCCATTACCCGAGGAAGTACTCTCGATTTCGAATTCTATTAAGAACGGCGATGCAGAAAGTTTAGCCTCCAAAACACTTTATCCACTTGAACGCCCCTATCCTCTAAAGAATATTGAGGATTCTGCCCAGATGGTAGCCTACTTCCCAACTTTAGTAGATGATTCCTTAAAGAATGTCATGGCAGAAGCCACCCGTCAGGATTGGAGTGAGGCCGGATGGAGAGGATGGACTCTGGACAGCGGACAGTATCTTTGGATTTCCGACGGTCTGTATGAATTCCCGTATCTTTCTAAGAAGGAAATAGCACTCCTCAAAAGGGAAAAACAAAGAGATCTCGAGACTTTGCCTGAAGATATCAGAAAGGGATGGACTCCGGAATATTGCCTTGTGGCAATGGGAGACCATACCATTTACCGCATTGATTCCGATACGACACAGCAATCCTATCGCCTGTTAATATACCCTAAAGGAGAAAAATTAAGGCAACATCCCCGCCATGTTTTTAAAGGAAAGATGGAAAGACAGGGAACCGAGCAGAATCGGGTATATGATTTTTCGGATGGACAAGGATCAACCATAGAATTTGCACAGGATGATACCGGAGAAGGTTTATCTATCATTTACAATTCAAAAGGAAAGGAACCTGTAAGTATAGAAGTGGAACCAACCTATTGGCTTGACCATACGGAAAGCGAGTGATCCCGGAGTCTCTTTGAGGTTGCATATATGCGTTATTTTTGCTAAATTTGCAAAAATAGCACACTCATGGTAAATAAATGGAATTACCAGCCACTCACCCGTCAGCAGAAAGAGGAGGCAGACTCGCTTCTTCCCGCCTGTTCTCAACTCCCGTCGGTAGCTGAATTACTGTTGCGACGCGGAGTGAGGACAATCGAAGGAGCTAACGCTTTCTTTTCCCCATCGACATCAGATCTCGAGGACCCTTTCTCCATGCCCGATATGGATAAGGCAGTCAATCGCCTTAATAAGGCTATGGGCGCCAAAGAGAGGATCATGGTCTATGGAGATTACGATGTTGATGGGACAACGGCCGTGGCCCTGGTTTATAAGTATCTCCAGAATTATTACAGTAACATAGAATACTATATCCCAACCCGGACGGAGGAAGGGTATGGGATCTCGCGTAAGAGCATTGATTATGCTGTTGAGAATGATATCAAGCTTGTAATTGTCCTTGACTGCGGCATCAAGGCCTTAGAAGAGATCGCCTATGCGAAAGAAAAGGGGATAGATTTCATTATCTGCGACCATCATGTTCCAGATGAAGAACTACCGGATGCAGTGGCCATCCTGAACCCTAAGATGCCAAATTCCCCCTACCCTTGTCCTCATCTTAGTGGGTGTGGAGTGGGATTCAAGTTTATGCAAGCTTTTGCTCTGAGCAATGGACTGACCAATCATAATGAACTCGAATCAATGCTTGATCTGGTTGCGGTAAGTATCGCGGCCGATCTGGTGCCAATTATAGGTGAAAACCGTGTAATGGCTCATTATGGTCTGCGACGTCTTAATTCAAATCCCAATCTGGGCCTGAGAAGCATAATAAGACTCTGTAAACTCACAAACAAGGATATAACCATCTCCGATGTCATATTTAAGATTGGGCCGCGAATAAATGCTTCCGGACGGATGCAAAGTGGTATGGAGGCTGTAGATCTTCTTGTTTCCAGAGATCTGCATGATGCTTATGAAAAAGGTAAAGACATAGATCAATACAACAAGGATAGGAAGGAACTCGACAAGCAAATTACCGAAGAGGCTAATGAGCTTATTGAAAAGAATGTCAGCATAGTACATGACCGAAGATCCATAGTCATTTACAATAAAAATTGGCATAAGGGAATAATCGGTATCGTCGCTTCCAGATTGACTGAACTATACTATAAGCCCGCGGTTGTACTTACCTATTCTAACGGGCTGGCTACCGGGAGCAGCCGTTCAGTTCAGGGATTCGATATTTATTCAGCGGTCAACTCTACCCGGGATCTTCTGGAGAATTTCGGTGGCCACACATACGCTGTAGGGCTATCATTGAAGGAGGAGAATATACCGGAATTCAGCCGAAGGTTTGAGGAGTATGTTGCCGAACATATTCAGCCTAACCAATTGGCACCCCAGATCGATATAGACGCGGTTATAGAATTTGCGGATATCACTCCCGAGTTCGTGAATTATCTTAAAAAATTCAATCCCTTCGGACCCGGTAATCAGAAGCCTATTTTTTGTACCCGCAATGTATTCGATTTTGGAACCAGTAAATTGGTCGGTAAAAACTTAGAGCATATAAAACTCGAATTAGAGGATGATTCGACTTCACGTGTATTGAATGCAATTGCATTCAACATGGCCCCCTATTTCGAGCATATACATGCCCATAAACCCATTGATATCGTTTATACAATCGAGGTCTCCAAACAGGGTCATAATCCAAATGCAATTCAGTTGATGATTATAGACATGCGTCTTTCCAAGAATTCATGACACCCTTAGAGACCCTTCGCCAATATTGGGGTTACGATGCTTTCCGTCCTCTTCAGGAAGAGATAATAAATGCTGTTCTTTCAGGTGAGGATGTATTGGGTCTGATGCCAACCGGAGGTGGAAAATCCATTACTTTTCAAGTGCCTGGGTTAGTATTAGGTGGACTGACCATCGTCATAACCCCTCTTATTTCCTTGATGAAAGACCAGGTAGACAACTTGCGCCGTCATGGCATACAAGCCGTTTACCTTTACTCCGGTATGGCTGTATCTGAAAGGAGGATAGCCTGGGAAAGGTTGATTAATGGCAAGGCGAAGTTCCTATATATATCACCAGAGAGACTCGCTTCAAAAAGCTTTATAGCTGAAGTCCGGGGATTGAAGCCCACTCTTCTTGTAGTGGATGAGGCACATTGCATATCCCAATGGGGCTATGATTTCCGACCCTCTTATCTGAATATAAAAAAATTAAGGAAACTGTGTCCTGACGTCCCGATGATGGCTCTTACCGCGACCGCTACCCCACAGGTCGCGGAAGATGTAATGCGCAATCTGGAGTTTAAGGCTCCGAGATTGCTTCAAATGAGTTTTCAACGCCCTAATATCTCATATTTGGTCAGACGAGTCAGCGATAAACAGGGGAAATTGCTCCAAATCCTTAAGTCAACCCAGGGATCTACTATAGTTTATTGCCGCAGCCGCAAAAAATGCCGTGAGATATCGATGTTCATTGAGTCTATGGGTATCTCGGCTACCTTCTATCATGCCGGGATGAGCCATGAAAATAAAGATGAGCATCAGAATCTTTGGATGCGTGGGGAAAAGCGAGTAATGGTAGCTACCAATGCCTTCGGTATGGGAATCGATAAGCCGGATGTAAGGGTTGTTGTCCATTATGATCTCCCACCCTCTCTTGAGGAATACTATCAGGAAGCAGGGAGGGCAGGCCGAGATGGGAATCCTTCCTATGCTGTTTTAATAGTCTCCGATCCCGACACTGCCACTCTCAGAAGAAGGATTTCCCAGGCATTCCCTTCGCGTGAGAATATTAGGAGAATTTATGATCTCGTCTGTAATTTTATCCACGTCGCACTCGAAGAAGGATATGAAAAGGTTGCTGAGTTCGATATGGATAAATTCCTTGAAACCTTTCATCTTCAAGAGATTCAGGTAAGATCGGCCTTAAGGCTTTTAGGTCAGGCAGGATACCTTGAGTTTATAGAAGAACGGGAAAGCAATTCCCGTGTATATATAACTTCGGAACGGGAGGAGCTGTATCATTTACGACAGGTGTCCCACACAGCCGAACGAGTTCTTCAGCAAATGCTGAGAATATATCCCGGTTTATTTTCAGATTATGTGTATATCCGTGAATCAACTATTGCAAGGGAAGCCGGACTTACAGATCAGGAAGTATATGATTCGCTCTTGACCCTTTCTAAGATGAAGGTGCTCTCCTATGTTCCCAAGAGACGCACCCCCTATATATATGTGCCTACCGCGAGGGAAGACAGTCGATATATAGAAATAGGGAAAAGGATTTACGAGGATCGGATTGCGGCTATGAAAACAAGGGTGGAGGCTATAATTGAGTATGTAGAAAGGGATTCCGGCTGCCGAGTTGTGAGGATGCTAAGGTATTTTGGTGAAAAGGAAGAGCAGGAATGTGGGCAATGCGATGTTTGCAGAAAGAAAAAGAGAAGTGGAGCCCCTCAATTGAAAAATGAGGATCGACAGGATCTTTACAAAAAGATCTTAGAACTTTGTACCCTCTCTCCATTGGGAATCAGCTATGCCCAGTTAGAGACTAAATTCGGGTCCTTGGGCAATAAGGCCACTTCTGCAGTCAGGGAAATGCTTTCAGAAGGGATACTTAGGATAGATCCGTCTTCCGGGCGCCTTTTCGGCGCATGAGAAACAGTGGCCTCAGATAAGATAGAAAGACCAGAAAAGCCAGCCATCCGATAAACGTCGAAGTCGTAACTATCAGGACATCCTTGTCATCTCTTTGATAATCCCTAATCCAGTTTTTAGTAACATTCTCTAACGGCAATGAGCGGAGAGTGGATTTCCACATTATCTTTCCATCATTGATCAGCACTACCGCAGGATTACCTCTTGCTATCATCTTGATGACAGTGTCCTCACCTTTGTAAATATCTACTGAAGTATTAAGCAAATCCTTCCAGATCTCAGCGAGATCGTCTGAAGCCGCGACAATAAACGCGAAATTTATTCCTTCCTCTGAAGCTTCGTCGGCCAAGGTCTCTATTTTCCAGGCATCAGATTTAGATACCCTTTCCAATTCGGGGGCTAAAACTAACAGTATCTCCTCGCCGGGTATAAGATCATAGGTAACATCCTCTTCCTCTTCTCCTAAAGTGTAGATAGAGAATTCAGTAGCCTTTGGCTGGTTGGCAATGAATTTAATATTATTGTTTTGTATTCTTTTTGTAAATTTCCATCCTTCCTCCTCTGAAGGGATCGGATCTCCGGCCTTGATTTCGATCTTCTCATCCCCTCGGGTATATACAAATGTCAGTTCCTCAGCTTCATCGTTATTATCATCTTCCGCCAATACAGAGGTCCCTATAGGGAAAGGCCTGAAATCTACGAGAGGTTGCACTTCGTAACCGTATAACGAAATGATTACTATATAAGCCCCACTACCTAAAAACGCCATCCATTGGAGGTAGGGTGTTATCAGGCAATTTCCCTCTTTATTGAATTTAACGAGCCAGAATACTCCGGCGAGAATGAATATATTCTTGATAAATGTTGCGGAATTAGAAAGGACCAACGAGTCTCCGAAACAACCGCAATCAGATACCGGATCGGCTATAAGGATCCATCCGGTCAGTAATAGCATCAGGACCATGAAAATCAATGCCAATAGAGGTGCGCTCTTGCGATAGCAACCTAATATTAAGAACACCCCAATTAGAAATTCAAAGCTGCATAGAGCTATTACTCCGGTCAGTAAGACTGAATCAGGAATCCACATGTTTAGGGCAGCGAAATATTCCCTGAATTTATAAAGGGTTCCAAAAGGATCGATTCCCTTGGTTATTCCTGAATAGATAAAAATGCTACCTATGGCTAATCTCATCAGCCATATCATCAGTCCTTGACCTTTCATTATGTTTATACCTCGGCTTCCGGTTCTTTACCTTCCAACTTTATCAATGCGAACAAGGCATAGTTTATCATGTCCATATAATTGGCGTCTACCCCTTCGCTGACCAATGTATGACCGTGATGATTCTCGATTTCCTTAGTACGAAGTAATTTCTGCAGGATGATATCGGTGAAACTGGAAACCCTCATATCCCTCCATACTTCATCATAATCATGATTCTTATTCAACATCAAAGAAGTAGCCTCACCAATAGCTTGGTCATAGAGCGCCATAACTTTGCCGTGTTCCATTGTATTCTCAGTCAAGGACTGAGAGACTCCTAATTTCAATTGAATAATGGCAATGACACCATAATTCACAATTCCGATAAATTCCGGGACTATTCCCTCATCAATAGCTCCTTGGCCACCTTTTTCTTCAAGTGAACGGATACGGCGCGCCTTGATCATAATCTGATCCGTGAGGCTTTCCGGGCGCATTATCCTCCAGGAAACGCCATAATCGCTTAATTTTTTTTCAAATAAAGAACGGCAAGTTTCAATGGCTTGTCCGAATTCCCTCTTTGTCCGCTCAAGGGATGAACCAGAATTTTTTCCTTCTTTGGATAAGTTGGATTCCTGCATTGTTGAATCGGTATTTCGTTTAAGGAACTTAGACCCCAGTGTCTCTTAAATTTTATGAGACGGGGTCATAGTGTTCGCTTTTCTATGCGAATATACAAAATAATCTTGATTCATATATCGTATTATTCTGATAAATTCATTATTTTTGTAGTCTATACCCAGTCTCCTAATTTAATGAGCCGGGGTATCAATAGGAAGTGGGAGCAGATTATAAGGGAAGGGAGCTTAGGAATGACGTGAAAAATGACAAGAGCCATTAGATTTCTCCCGGAATGGGAAAAGACTGAATACATATTGCTGGCACTCCCGGCGGAGGATACCGACTGGGGGTATATACTGCCACAAGCGTTGGAACAGTATCGAAAATTAATTGAGGCCTTCATTGAGAACGGTCAGAAAATTTTGGTACTTTGCCGTAAAAAAGAGGATGTCCTCAATCTTGTAGGCTCTCACCCCGAACTCGTTTTCCCTATTGAAATTGAATACAATGACACATGGACAAGGGATTACGGTCCGATTACTGTGATCAGACATGACCGAAAACGTGCTTTGGATTTCGGTTTCAATGGCTGGGGACTGAAGTTTGCCTCAGATAAGGACAATCTGGTAAATTTGAACCTGGATAAAATGAAGATTTTATCAGAAGGAGCCTATAAAAACCAGAGAGATTTCGAATTAGAGGGTGGTAGTATTGAGACGGATGGTAAAGGGACATTGCTTACCACCACACGCTGTCTCACTTCCCCAAATAGGAATGGTGGGAAGACAAAAAACGAGCTATATGCCATATTAAGTGAAAGATTAGGAGTAGACCATATTCTTTGGCTTGATTATGGAGCTTTAGAAGGGGACGATACCGATTCGCATATCGATACTTTAGCACGTCTTGCACCCAATGATACTATTCTATTCGTTGGATGCCGAAATGTAGATGATGCCCATTTTGAGGAATTATTGCGCATGAGGGCCCAATTATCGATGTTCAGGAACCCAGAAGGCCTTCCCTATAATCTTCTGGAACTGCCGATGCCGGACCCGATATACGATGAAGATGGACAAAGATTACCGGCCACTTATGCGAATTATTTAGTGGCAAACAACGTAATCTATATGCCGGTTTACGGGCAAGAAGCTAATGACCGGCTTGCTTGCCAGACGGTTAGGGTAGCTTATCCGAATCATAAGGTAGTGGCAGTAGATTGCAATGTTTTAATTCTCCAGCACGGATCATTGCATTGCGCGACCATGCAAATTCCTCCGGGTATAATCAGCTTCTGAATTTTATTTAATCTCTTCTAAAATGAAAGGGACTTTTTCATTTGAAGTGAGCATAATTTGAAATTTTTAAATATGAGAGATATAAAGATAGGAACGGTTCAGAGATCATTCTGTAGTGACCCTGAGACCAATCGGGGGCGCAATCTGGCTTCCATATCTAATTTGGCCTCAGAGGGTGCCCAATTGATTGTGTTGTCTGAATTACACGATTCCCTCTATTTCTGCCAGACTGAAGAGGTAGATAATTTTGATCTGGCTACATCATTAGATGAGTTTTTAGATGTTTACGGAAGCGCAGCGGCTGAGAACGGAGTAGTCTTAGTTTGCTCCCTCTTCGAGCGTCGTGCGCCGGGTCTTTATCATAACACTGCTGTGGTCATTGATGCTGACGGTCGTCTTGCCGGCACCTATCGAAAGATGCACATTCCGGATGATCCTGGTTTCTATGAGAAGTTCTATTTTACTCCGGGTGATTTAGGATTTCATCCTATTCAGACCTCATTAGGTAAATTAGGAGTATTGGTATGCTGGGATCAATGGTATCCGGAGGCGGCTCGTCTTATGGCCATGCAAGGTGCGGAACTTCTGATTTATCCTACAGCCATAGGATGGAATCCTGATGACAGCGAAGAGGAAAAAGGAAGACAAAAAGAGGCCTGGGTTACGGTTCAGCGTGGACATGCGGTTGCAAACGGTATTCCGGTGGTAACTGTAAACAGAGTCGGTTTTGAAGCCGACCCATCTGAACATACGTCGGGGATCGACTTTTGGGGTTCCAGTTTTATAGCAGGTCCGCAAGGGGAGTTTCTTTATCTCGCCCCAGATGACCAGGCAGCCGAAGCAGTCACGGAGGTATCTTTGGATCGTTCTGAGGAGGTTCGTCGGTGGTGGCCTTTCCTTAGGGATCGTAGAATAGATGCTTATGGGGATATTACCCGCAGGTTTATTGACTGATTTCCACTTTATCTGTAAAATGTAAACAAAAAATTCGGTATGGAATCTCCCAATCATGAATACGAATACCGTGGTATGATAATCAACGGTTTCGCGATGATTTTTTTCACCTTTATCTTAGTGCCGGCACTCATGATAATGGATTTCATCTCCTTTTTCGAGTATTCGCCTGTATTATGCACTATTGTCGGTCTGATACTATTTGCCATATTTGTACTGGGCTGCGTCGGATACTTTCAGCAGCAACCGAACGTAGCACGGGTTATGATTTTCTTCGGCAAATATAAAGGCACCTGCCGTCAAAATGGTTTTTTCTGGGCAAATCCTTTCATGGAGCGAAAAAAATTGTCTCTCCGTATCCGCAATATGGATGTCGAGCCTATTAAAGTTAATGACAAAGTCGGCAATCCGGTTTTGATCGGAATGGTTTTGGTGTGGAAAATAAAGGACACGTATCGTGTAGTCTTTGATTTGGATTCCCAGTCGCTTGGGGCATCGGGAAGCATCAATAATATGGCCTTGGATCACTTTGTCAGGGTCCAGAGTGATGCTGCTTTGAGGGAAGTGACAAGCCAGTTTGCCTATGATCAGACAGAGGCTCATAAAGAAGAGCTTACTTTGAGGGACGGAGGTGAAGAGATCAATGACCTTTTGGAGAGAAAGCTGAATGACCGTTTGGCTATGGCAGGAATAGAGGTCGTGGAGGCCAGGTTGAATTATTTAGCTTATGCTCCTGAGATTGCTGCGGTGATGTTGCGTAGGCAGCAGGCTGAAGCCATTATAACAGCTCGCGAGAAAATAGTTGAGGGGGCAGTCTCAATGGTCGAGATGGCCTTGGATCGTCTTGAACATAGTAATGTAGTGAAGTTGGATGATGACAGGAAGGCTTCAATGGTCAGCAATCTGCTGGTGGTATTATGTGCCGATGAACCGGTAACACCTATGTTGAACACCACTCAAAATGCATGATTTTCCTTTTCCTTTAAACCTTCTCTGAAAATTGGCTGATAGGGACAGTGTAAGAAACTTAAGATAACTGATGAAAATAGAACTTAAAGGATGTACCCTCAATTATACCGATTCCGGTGAGAAAGATTTACCGGTCATCATCCTGATGCACGGTTATGGGTGCAATATCTCTACCCTCGCCTCCATTGAGAATATTTTCAAGGGGAAGATGAGGACAATCAACATTGATCTCCCGGGACATGGCGAGAGCTCTGATCCTCCTTTCGTATGGGGAGTAGGTGAATACACAGAAATGTTGGAGGAGCTTGTCAGGAAATTGGATCTTAAATCCCCTTCCCTTCTGGGACATAGTTTCGGGGGAAGGATTGCCATTCTATATTCATCAAGGAACGAAGTCGATAAACTGGTCTTAGTAGATGCTGCCGGAATAAAGCCCAAACGTCCCCTCTCTTATTATTATAAGGTGTATTCATATAAGCTGGCTAAAAAGATCCTTCCTTACATCTCCGGAAAAGCTGGAGAAGAATGGATGAGAAGACGTAGGGAAAAGTCCGGTTCCCAGGATTATCTTAATTCTTCTCCTGTAATGCGAGGAGTGATGAGCAAATGTATAAATCAGGATCTAAAGAAGTATATGCCTTTAATTAAAGCACCGACACTTCTTATCTGGGGCGAGAAAGATACGGCCACACCTTTGTCTGATGCTAAGACTATGGAAAAGCTCATACCGGATGCGGGGTTAGTTTCCTTCCCCGGATGTGGACATTATTCGTTTTTGGATAACCCTATCGGATTCCGAGCCGTAATCAACTCGTTTTTTAAGCTTTAATAAACAGTTATTCAAAAGCTAATTTTAATAGATTTTCGGATTAATTCCTATACACCATGACAGTTTATTTGGTAGTAATATATGTAATTTGCGCAGTGTACATGCTTCTGAATTTCAAGCATGACATCCACATGTTGCAGCAGAACTCTTACAGGCTTGCGCGATATTGGAGGTATCTATCTAAAGGTGATCGTATGAACGCTTGGCGCCTGATAGATATTGCCCTTCTATTACTTCTATTTTCTACTTTATTGATGCCCAGGTTGAATGAGCTCATAATAGCAATCGTATGCCTTGGCAAAATATGGATCATAACCCACAGGAAATTCAAGAAACCTCTCGTATTCACTAAACGTGTCTGGAGAATATATGGACTGAC
Organism: uncultured Sangeribacter sp.; assembly: GCA_964553075.1. GTDB lineage: Bacteria > Bacteroidota > Bacteroidia > Bacteroidales > Muribaculaceae > Lepagella. The sequence continues at coordinate 14,905 of CAZKJP010000001.1, forward strand.
AGGTTTCCTCTCCGTAGGAGCAGTAGTTGCTGAGGCAATTTGTTTCGGTGGAAGGGAAAACGTAGTTTGGGAATATTCGGGACCGGCACTGACTCTGGGAACAATTTTGCTGATTTCCGCTTTTTCATGGGCTTTAGTAATGCTGGCTGTCTTCTTGCTGATTCCTGTAGAAAAGTCTATTAATAAGAAATATTATAATGAGGCAGCTTCTATTTTACGTTCGATGCCTGATTTGAAAGTCATAGGCATTACCGGAAGCTATGGGAAGACCTCAACTAAGCATTATCTTAACCGCATCCTGTCCGAGGAATTTGATGTACTTATGACCCCGGGAAGTTATAATACGACTATGGGAGTCATACGGACAGTAAGAGAATATATGAAACCCTATAATCAGGTCTTCATATGTGAAATGGGAGCCAAACAACCGGGAGACGTTAAGGAGATTTGCCAATTGGTACACCCTATCGCCGGAATAGTTACGGCTGTTGGCCCGATGCATCTCGAGACCTTCAAATCTCTTGAGAATGTACAGAGAACCAAGTTTGAACTCATCGACTCTCTTCCTTCGGGTGGATTAGCGGTAGTCAACAATGACTTTGAATACTGTGCAAACAGAGAGGTTGGGAATGTGAAGTGTGAACGTTACGCCGTTACTGAGACTATAGGAGCTGATTATAAAGCCATAGATATCGAATATGGACCTGAAGGAACGGATTTCGTAATTCAGTGTCCGGATGAGAGGAAAATCCCCCTACGCACTCGCTTAGTAGGAGAATGTAATATCTCCAACCTTATGGCAGCTGTAATCATTGCCCTTTGGTTAGGAGTGAGCGAAGAAAAAATCCGATATGCTGTAGCCTCTATAGAGCAGGTTGAACATCGTCTGAATGTCAAGCACACTGCCGGTGGCATTACCATAATTGATGATGCATTCAACTCCAACCCAAGTGGTTCTAAAATGGCAGTGGATGTCCTTTCGGGATTTAAGACCGGCAGACGCATCATAGTGACTCCGGGCATGATTGAGTTAGGAGATAAGCAATTTGAATTAAACAAAGAATTGGGCAAATATATGGGAGGAAAGGTGGATCTGGCAATAATAGTAGGCGAATACAATCGGGATGCCCTGACTTCAGGTTTACGGGAAATGGAAATTCCTGAAGAGCAGATCAAGGTAGTAGATAGTTTCGCTGAGAGTCAGATATTCCTCTCCGGATTCCTAAAACCCGGAGATATCGTTCTCTATGAAAATGATTTACCAGATTCTTTTAAGTAAGAACCTATTTCCTAATAATAGTCTATTCGGCATCTAAACCAAAATCACTTTTTCATGTCTATATAGATAAAGGATAATGATTATGAAGAATATAAACACATTAAGATATCTCATAGCAATATGCGCATTCTCCGCCGGGTTCAGCGGAGCGATCTACGCTGACGACTATGACGATGATATCTATTTCAATACCTCCAAGAAGAAGACTTCAAACCAGACTTCGAAGAAAAAACCGGGTTATTATATCGAGAATTTTTCGGAGCAGGATGTCGATGCCTATAATCGAAGAGGTGAGCAATATTATGAATCCTCAATCGATACCATCGGCTATGCCTCCGAACAGGGAGAGGATTTCGTATATACCCAGCAGATACAGAAGTTCTATAACCCGAAAATAGTTGTAGAGAACTCAGCTCAGTTGCAGGATATACTGGATAACTCCTACGGGAACGTGGAGATCTATTATGATTATGCAGGACTCCCCTCTTTTGCTCCCATTTATATTTCTCCCGCGTATGTCTGGAACTATACATGGGGTAATCCGTGGTACTACGGATGGTGGTCTAATCCGGGATGGAGTATTTCTTTAGGACCATCTTGGGGCTGGGGTCCATCATTCAGTTGGAGCTGGGGTCCCTCCTGGGGATGGGGTCCCGGGTGGGGTTATGGACCTTCATGGGCTTGGGGACCCGGTTTCTCTTGGGGTGGATGGGCACCCGGCTGGGGACCTGCCTGGGGACCAAGCCGTCCCGGATACTGGCGTCCTAATGCAACCTGGCGTCCCAACGGGAACAGGGTGCAGCGACCTAACCGTGGATGGGCCGGAAATACAAGTCCGAATTTAGCTCACGGTGGAGGTGGAGTCGTAAATGGTGGAGGTTATACAAGTCGTCCCGGTAATTCAATGTCGGCTCCCGGAATGTCCGGCGCACGTCCCTCAAACAATTCCTCTGCTGCTAATTCCGGCAATGCTACCAATTACCGAGGAAGTCGCGGAAAAAATTCCCAAACTGCTTCCTCTTCTTCCAACGGTAACAAGAAAGGCACTACCAATAAAGTGCAGAATACCGGCTCCTCCTCTTCTAATTCTTCAAGAACCGGAAGATATACCTACAATGGAGAGACCATTACAGGTACATACAGTGGTTCGTCTTCCTCGAATGGGAATAATTCTTCGACAAGATATTCAAATTCATCGAGTCAGAGTAATTCGTCTACAAGGTATAATTCCAATACGAACTCTTCTAACAGTTCCAGGTCGAGCTCTTCAGGAAGATATAGCAGTGGTTCCTCTTCTCGTTCCTCCGGTTCCTCTTCTTCAGGTAGAAGCTCCTCCGGTGGAGGTGCGGCTCGCGGTTCTCGGGGTGGCCGTCGATAACTAAAAATTTTCTTCTCTCGCAGTAAAAGGTAAGGCGACCTTTTGCTGTGAGAGTTTCCATATTATTTGTAATAACTTTACATCATACATGATGAATAAACTATACATCGCAGGAGCATTAGCTCTTATTCCTTTTGTGGCATCGGCTCAAAGTGCTATCGATGCCGGAAGGTTTTCACAGTCAGATATTCGAGGAACAGCCCGATTCATGGCAATGGGCGGAGCATTCGGAGCATTAGGGGGGGACTTATCCACACTTTCCCAGAACCCCGGAGGTATCGGGGTATACCGCAAACAGGAAATAGGTTTCACGATTGATCTGGATCAACAACGTGCAACTTCGACCTCTTTCGATTCCAAGACTGATACCAAGCAGACCAAATTTTACCTGAACAATATCGGAGGCGTTGCATCCTTTGCTACTTCCGGATCAGTATTCCGCAACTTTAATCTTGGCTTCACATACAATCGCGCAGCCTCGTTTAATAACCGATATAAAGGAGTAATACCGCAGCTTGGCAATTCTCTCAGTAATTATTTCGCCGGTGTAGCTAATGGCGCTCAGGTTTCTGAGAAGGAATTGGATACTTCTGATCCTTATTTCGATGGAGTTGTTCCCTGGAGTTCCATACTGTGTTACGACAGTTATCTAATATACCCTACCGGTGATGGAGAAATTCCTAATTGGGTTGGCCAATGGTCTCAGGGTCTTACTACCGGTGCGGGAGCATTTGATATCGAAGAAAAAGGTGCCGTTAATGAGTACAACATTGCATTAGGCGGTAATATTTCCGACCTTGTTTTCTGGGGTATGGATTTTGGAATTACTGATTTTTCTTATACTATGAATGCCCTATGGCAGGAAAACTTACAGAATGCTGCTATTGATGAGAACTTTGTAAATCCAGATAAGCCCGTCAACACCAATTTGGTACCTGGTCAATCGAATTGGGCTCTTGCCAATTATTACAAAGTAACCGGTTATGGATTCAATTACAAGTTAGGTTTTATAATTACTCCGATTCCTGAACTGAGGTTAGGCGTAGCTATGCACACACCTACATGGTATTCCCTCAAGGAAGACTTCATGGGGAGCGTTACGAGCCGTTATGGCAACGAAACCAAGACTAATACGGATTATACAAATGGTGGTATCAACGGCTTCAACCAGTACAATTACCGGTCTCCATGGAAGTTTATCTTCAGTGCCGCCGGAGTTATAGATGGTCAATTTATTATTTCAGCGGATTACGAACTCTCTACCCCGCAGAAGATGAAATTCTCACCCTATACCGGCAACAATGGGGGGTATTACGATGATTACTATGATGACTATTATGATTGGGAGTATGGGTATTATGCTCCTTCTCGTGCAGAATTCATAAATCCGGCTAACAATAATGTGAATGATCCGTATTATTGGGAGAACAAAGATATTCAGACTTATTATAAAACCCAGAGCATGGTTCGCATAGGTGCTGAATATCGTGTTATCCCCCAGTTCTCTCTTCGGGCCGGCTTTGCCTACCAGACTTCTCCTGTGAAGCAGGAAGTAAAGGATAATCTTGTAACTGTTGAGACAGCCGGAACTCTACCTAATTATACTTTAGATAACGATTCTTATTATATCTCCTTCGGAGTAGGATACCGTTATCAGAAGTTTTATGCTGACTTGACATATCAGTATCGGCATCGCTCAGCTGAGTATCATGCCTATACTCCGGATCCGAGTACTCCGGCAATACCCTCTCCCCAATCGAAACTCTCTTTGGAAAACAATAATATCGTACTTTCCATGGGTTTCAAATTCTAAGACCCGGCCCCAGTTTCTCTTAAATCTTATGAGATGGGGTCTAAATCTTGTCTGAGAGAAATTTTCAAAACAATAAAGGGTCGCGTGAACAGTATCACGCGACCCTTTATCATTGATTTCTATAACTGTTTATTTCATAAACATCTTAACGCGGTTCCAGCGACCGTCAAGAGCATCAGGAACCTTGTCCACGTCCTCGGATTCCTTGAAGTTCTTAAACTGAGACTGACTCCAGATGAACGGCAACTGACGGATATGGGCAGTACCATACTTCATCCAGAATGAAGTCTTTTCACCGTTGATATCAGGAACCTTAGAAAGGTTCTTCAAGGTATCAAGGATCATCTCGCGAGAGAAGGCCTTTGCATCGATAGAACCATCAGGACGGGTTCTTGGCATTTCTGTAGTACCATATCCAAGATCCCAACGACCATAGATTGAAAGCGGTTCCCTGTCTTCAGTATATGTAACCAGATCCTTAGCTGTCTCCATGTCCTGGACTGTATCAATACGAGCCCAGAGCTGATTACGGCGCATCGGTCTCAGGTTCATGCTCTCCAGCTCATAACCAACCCAGAAGCTTACCGGCTGATTGACTCCGAAGATATGAGTAGGAGTGATCAGGTGGTGATCATAATCGAGGTGGTTAGGAACGTAACCCGTGGAATCCTTCATCTGGATATCCTTACTGTTACATTTGAAGAGGACGAAACGATTGTAACTCATATCGAGCAGGCCGATTTCTCCTGTATTGGCATCGATGATCTGATAACCGTTCAGATAAGTACCGGTATTGTCCAAAGAACAATATTCGTAGAACTCATCTATGCTGCGGGAGAATTGCTCAGCTGCAGCAGAACGGTAAGTCAACCATACACCAAGTACCTTTGGTTCATCATAAAGGTCAACGTGGGTAGTCTCATTGAAGCCGATACCGTTACCGTTGAAACCGAAGTCGGTATTGGATCCGAACTGACCTTGACAGTTGGCATTCTGAGTTACGAAGTCATCGCCGATGCAATATGTAACGGCACAAGACTGAGCCCAGAAGCAGCACCAGGAATTATGTGTCCAGTAGATATTACCGTCAGGCATAATCTTGGTGAAAGCAGTACAGTGATCCGGTTTCTCTTCAGGAGAAAGCTTCTTAGCCGTTCCGTATCCCATCACCAAACCGATCTTGTCGCCAACTGCGTCGAAGAGGTCATATTGGGAATTGATGAAGATTTCATCGAGGAAGGTCAGAGGCTGGTCTCCTGAATGAAGTACACTCTGCTCAGCAGGATAGGAAGAAAGAAGAAGGTCTTCGAACTTCACATCTTTCTTAGGGTCTGCATTTACAGCTCCATCATAGATACCGAGCTGACGGTACATAAGACGGATAATCTTCTCTACTTTCGGGTCATCCTTACGCTGGGAAACCCAGTCGCAAAGATAATTATAGTTCTTGATAATAGTCTCTCCGCAGGCCGAAAGGTATTCGGGTTTAACTTCAACGGAAATATTATCCTGAGGTGTAGAACCTACCAGGAAGTTTTTCCAGGAGTTGTTACGGGTAGCCAGGATTGTCTCGCCTGTCTGAACCTTTCCCTGTACATAACCTGCATTATATTCATTTTGGAAGATGCTTACGTTCGGATTCTGAGCGTAGATTGCATAGTTCCAGTTATTATCGATACACTGGGCGAAGCCGCAGGTATACTCATCCAGCACAAACTGGGTTGCCTGGGTATTTTTGAATTTTGGGGTGTATTTAGCCATGGCTTTAAGTCTTAAAATTAAAAGGAACTTACTCCATAAACATTTTAACGAGATTCCAATCGCCATCTATGGCGTCAGGAATACAGTCTACTTCTTCCGGCTGCTTGAAATCAGCCCATATTGACTGAGACCAGATAAACGGAGTCCCATCCAGATACGGAGAACCGAACTTCATCCAGAAACTTGTCTTCTGACCATCGATACTCGGCTTCATGCTAAGCGAAGCAAGCACTTTCTTGATGTCCGAGGTAGAGAAGACCTTAGCATCGATCGCACCATGAGGTTGATAACGCAAGAACTCAGATGTACCGTAGTTCTTATCCCAACGACCTGCGATAGAGATAGGCTCGTTATCCGAATTGTAAGTGATAAGTCTCTTGGCGCTATCTATGTCATGCACATTGGCAATGTTACGGTAGAGTTGGTAACGACGCTTAGGTGCTCCATCAATAGTCTGAAGCTCACGCCAGATACGCTTGTAGATCGGGTCATTGCAACCGAGTACATAGCTTTCGCTGATCATGTGGTGGTCATAATCAAGGAAGTTGGGCTTGTAACCGGTAGAATCCTTAACGGTAAGAGTCTCACCGTTTCCTTTGAAGAGGGCGAAACGTGCGTAACTCATATCGATCATACCGAACTCTTCCCTATAGGCATCTACGAGCATGTAGGCGTTCAGATAGGTTCCTGTGTTGTCCATTGAGATGTAGTCATAGAACTCATCGATGGACTTAGAGAAAGATTCTGCAGCGGCAGCACGCCAGGTAATCCATAAACCCTTGGTCTTCGATTCATTGTAGAAATAGGTTTCTGTGGTCTCATTGAAACCGATACCATGTCCATTGAAACCGAAATCGGTATTTGAACCGAACTGACCCGGACAGAATGAATTCTGGGTAAGGAAGTCAGACCCGATAACATAAGTGATAGCGCAACTCTGAGCCATTAGGCAGCACCAAGAGGTGTGAACCCAGAAAATTTCACCATTCTCCATCTTCTTCACGAAACCTGAGCAGCGGTCGAGCTTCAGATGTTCGGGGTGACAGATGTCGCCTGAGTTGTGTTCCCCATCTTCAGCCGCTCTACCCTCCTTTGCAAAGAGCTGACCGAGAGGCTTAGAGATAGCATCCCAAAGGTCCATCTGTGCATTCAAGAAATAGATATCGATGAAAGTCAGAGGCTCATCGCCAGAGTGCATCTTCGAGTCTTCAGCATCCATGTTGGCAAGTTTCAGATCCTCGAATTTAACATCTTTCAGAGGCTCCTTATCTGCTGCGCCATGGTAGATACCGAGCATACGGTACATCAGACGGATAATGCTCTGAGTCTTGGAATCTGCCTGATTCTTCTCAGCCCAGTCGCAAAGATAGTTGTAGTTCTCTATCAGTGCATCTGTAGCTAATTCCACAGCTCCATCAGGAGGCGTTACAGAATCTGCACCCGGGCCCTCATCAAGTACATACCAGCGCCATGTGTTGTTGCGGGTAGCCTTGATTACATGATTGGTCTGTACCTTGCCCTGAACGTAGCCGGCGTTATACTCATTCTGATAAATGCTCACGCCGGGATCCTGAGCATAAACCGCGTAGTTCCAGTTGTTGTCGATACACTGGGCAAAGCCACGGGTGTACTCGTTGAGCACATACTCACGAGGCTTCGTGTTTTTAAAATTGGGTTGATACATGATAATGTTTTTTATAATTGGTTTTGGTTATTTAGACGCGGTGCTTACCTTGACAGCTTCATGGGAAACAGTCTGAGTATCGGCGCCGGCGGCTTCTTTTACACTATCCGAAGAGATTGCGGTTTTAGCTGAATCAGCTATACCCTTTACTACTTCCTTAGCTCCAGCTTTTTCTCCATCCTTATCATTGTGGCCATGATCGCGGATATCTACATATATCTTGCGGATAATAACAATGATAGCGGCGATGATACACATCCACAAGCAGATGCGGAATGCTACGATAGGATGAGTCTGGGTCGAAGCGTGGAATACTTTTGCGATACCATCAATAATGAAGGGAGCTACTACGTTACCGATCGAATCCATAGAAGCGAACCATGCCAATGTCAGGGTCAATGCTATACGGCTTGAGGCAACAGAAAGCTTATTATAGTAGTAAGGCTGGGCTATTCCGTAGAAATAAGTGGCGATAAGGATACCGAGACCGACGATAATCACATCACTCCAGAAGGTCATCAGAGCGAAACCAGCTGCTATGAAAAGTATGCAGACTACGGCTACTTTATTTTTGATAACACGGAGACAGTAATTCAGAGTGTAACCTGAGATCATTATACCGAAGAACAGTACTGAAGTAAGATCGCCGGCTGTAGAGGAGTCAGTGTACCTGAACGGTATGTAAAGGCTAATAGCAGCAATTACCAGTGTGATGAAGAAATAGTAAGCGCAATAGCGAACAAGCATCTTCACATTCACCTGCTGTGAGAACTTATAGTGAACCTTTGTAGGAGTGGCAGCCTCTTTATCCTTACGGAGCTGAGCCGGTTCCTTGATATATTTTGCGAAACCTTTGGCAAAGAACAGAGGCACAAACGGAAGCAGGTAAATAATGAACGGCAGACGCCAATTGATCTTCGCAAGATAACCGGTTGCAATTACGCAAGCCATCAAGACAAGGTTCAAGGTAGCGGAAGTATAACCGTACTGAGCTGTTCTCTTTTCACCATTGAAAAGGTCTGCGATGAACGCACTGGCAAGAGGACTCAGGATACCGGCAGCTATACCGATCAAGAAACTCAATATGATCAGGGTGATCATGTTCGGGACAAAGAAGAACAGGGCACCGCAGATACCGTAAGCGAGACATGTCCATGTAGTCAGCTTACTGTTGTTCAGTTTTGTACCGATCCAACCGCCAAGGAATACGAACGGTATGGCTGCGAAGTTAGGACCGATGGTGAGGAATTGGGATTCAAGAGCTGAAGTTCCCGGAAATATCCTCGTCAAATCTCCCATAATTGGCGAAATCGCCAGCCCCGGAATTGATGTACAGATAAAAATTACGTACAGATTGAATACGGCCCATAGGGGCAAGGTATTGTTGCCGTATCCGGATTTTATGCGCAACATGGTGGAACGTTTTTATAAGTGAAACTTTGTTTTGATATATCCTTCTGATTTGATCAGAAAGTAAATGATACTTGAGTCTGTATACGACTATCGTGCGCTCCACCTATGTTCCAAGTCTGACGATGTCCCCAGAGGTATTCAACGCCCCATTGCAACCATGAGTTGAAGGTGTAGAAGCAGTTTACAGCTCCATATAAAGCATATTTATAATTTTCGGATTCATCCAATGCATTGCAATAATCTCCGACATTCCATATTCTTGATTCAGAGAACATAGCATTGAACTGTAATTTGGAGGTAGGATTGTAGCTGACTCCGATATTGGCTCCCATCATTGGAGAGGCACTCATGCGTCCCGGTTTGGAATCGTCAGGAATGAAGCTTACAGGGTGACCGGCTATATCCTGGAGATATGCTCCTATACCTTGGCCGTAAGCCAGCTGGTAATAGAATATCCACTTTGAATTTGGAGACAGGTTACCTGAGAGCATTGCGCCCCACCCTAATTTATGTCTTGTCTTACCAGAAATCAAATCACGATATGCGAAATTCCTAAGCATACCGGAAATCCTCACGCGGTTCCATTCAGAGAAGGAATATTCTACCCAAGCGGGAATATCAGGAATAAGATTTTCAGCTTCCTGATAATCAGAAACCTGTTGTCCATCAAAAACTGGGTAATCTTTGCCACGGTAATATCCATTTGAAGAGTAGAACGTAGGCATGTCAAGACCAATAGCATAACGGAAACCATTGTAAGAAGGAGATTTGTAGGATATCTCATAACTTACTGCGGAAACACATCCGGAAGGACCCTCTGGGTCAATAGTCGGTGGCTGACAGGCATAATCATCCTGGAAAAGTGTGAGCTTCATACCGGCGGTGAAATTTCGGTATGTTACGTATGCTCTCTGAAGGACTATATCGGAATTGATACCATTTGTTCCGACCTTAACATAACCGGTAATTTCATTTGGGGTTCCGGCCATTCCAACAACTTGGAAATCGATTGCTCCATTGAGCGGATTGATGTAGAAATCACCTTTTTTACCTTTCTGAGCCGGTACGGGAATCGCTGAAGTTACGAAACTTGGACCTGCTCCGGGCTGATTGTACAGGTTGTTACCGATGTCATATCCTAAGATCGGATTGATAACGCCTCCTATAGTCAATAGGAATTTATCGTCCGAAGTCTTTACCACGAACTTCGGAGTTGGAATTGAATTCGCCTCCTGAGGTCGGGACTTTTTAAGGATTTCAGCAACTTTTGGGGTAGTTCGAACAATCTCCAGACGGGTGCCCGATGGAATCGTGTCGTTACTCTCCCGTTCCTCTGCGAACGCCTCGGCGGTCATAATGCCGGGCAATGCCAGGGAAAGAATCAAGGAAGTGCATGTTTTCATAATTCTTTAATTAAATGTGTTGAACTGCTCCATTCATAATTTTTAGAAAACTACCAATGATTGCCATAGGCAACTGGCAAATTCCTATATTTTATGGCATGGTATAATGTTGTGGGGAGATTGCTATTTAACAAGGAGAGATGTGTAAACTCGACTTCCGGAAAAACTTAATGGCATTCCGCATAGCATTATACCGGTCTAACATATCGTTTTGTCAATGGTTCACCGCTATCTCTAATAAATCGAAAAATTAATACTTTTTTACAATTCTGCATATTGAGAAGACTTCTAATATGACGTTAAAAGGCGAAATCAACCTATTATATGGTAAAACTTTGCATCCGTAACGAACTGTTTTATATTTATAAACGTTGAAAAAACGTGTAAGCTTTTTCTTATAGATTTCCGATAGGTTTCACTTAAAAAAGATACCCCCATGAAATATGTTGATTCCGGCTATGGGAAGATACCTTTTCTTTCATTGTTGGCCATTCTATCTATTTCGTTGACGGTGAATCTTCCCGGACTTGCCATTTCCCCAATCATGGGTAAATTGGATCAGGTATTTCATCATGTGACTGAACTGGAGATACAGCTGCTGACTGTCCTTCCTAATTTGGTCACTATACCTTTTATATTATGTTCGGGTAAGATTTGCACTCAAAAAAATCAGATTTTCATACTTGGTATTGGGTTGGCGCTTTATACCCTTACCGGAGTGCTCTACTTCTTTGCAACTTCGATAGTGGAATTGATTCTTCTCAGCTGTTTGCTCGGCATCGGCTGCGGTCTTGTGATTCCATTGGCCGCCAGTTTGATTTCCCAGTATTTTACAGGTAAAGCGCGTACCAAACAACTTGGTATGAAGTCATCCCTCTCTAACTTCACTGTTATTTTCGCTACCTTGTTCGTTGGATGGATGGCTTCTATTAATTGGCATTTGTCATTTATAGTTTATCTGGTGCCTATAATCCCATTGGCTATGATACCTTTTATGACAGATGGTTTTATCAAGAAGCATACTGTATATGACAGTACTGAGGTAATTGCTCCGCATCAGGAAAAAGATGTAGCTACTTCAGCTGTTTCCGATTCCCACAAACCTACTTCTCCCAATTTCCATTTCAATGGAAAGCAGGCTTTGAAGTTGTTGATTGGAATTATGATTTTCTACTTCCTTATTACCTACGGTACAGAGGTTGTCAGCTATTATCTTCCATTCTCGATGGAACACTATAAGTTGTCTACGGGTGATGTAGGAGTAGCAACGGCCATGTTCTTTGCAGCAGCTACCATCTCCGGTTTCCTTCTTACAAGGATCATTGCCAGACTGCGTCAGAAAACAGTGCAAGTAGCTCTCGCCTTATGCGTAGCCGGATTGCTGATTGTGGGCATCTTGCATTTCTACTGGTCATTTATTTTAGGTGTGTTTATAATGGGGCTTGGATATGGAGTTGTTCAACCTGTGTTATATGATAAAACTTCATATATTGCTCCTACTCCGGCTAAGTCAACCGCCTATTTCTCCTATCTGCTGACTTGTAACTATATCGGTATATCTTGTGTGCCGTTTATAGTTGGAGCTGCCAAGAAGTTATTTGATGCAGAGGCAGATCCTAACTTCTCCTTTATCTTCAATGCATGTGTCTTGGCTTTGGTATTAGGATTGGCAATCTGGAAACGCCGCAGCTTCATATTCGAAGCTGATGATACCTTCGCTTCAACTAAAAAGGTTGAGGAAGCTAAGTAATAAGACAACGGAATAAAAAAAGCTGGGAAGATCTCTTATGGAGCTTTCCAGCTTTTTTTAGACCCCGTCTCATAATAATTAAGAGGCAATGGGACGCGTCTTAATAGAGGCACTGGGACGGGTTTTAATACCATATCTCTTAAATCATATTAGGGGCTAAGATTTCTCAAGTTCGAGTGATAAGACCGTATTCAGAAACTCTGTGGAAGGCAGATCATAGGGTAACCAGTGAATCTTGAAACCTCGTCGTTCCATTCCTCGAAACCATGTCATCTGCCGTTTGGCAAACTGGTGAATGGCTATCTCCAGTTCTTTTTTCATTTCATCAAAAGTCTTCTCCCCTATTACAAATTGGGTCACGTATTTATATTCCAATCCATAATATATGAGATTTTCGGGTGGTATACCTTTTTCTATCAGACCGACTATCTCCTCTACCATTCCCTCTTTTAATCTTGCCTCGAGACGTTCGGAAATTCTACTCCGTCTCTCTTCGCGTGGGATGTCTAATCCTATTATTAGCGAATCAAGCTTATCGGCAGAACTAATCTTAGATTTTTCGGCCTCTTCGGGATGTTCCAGGTAATACTGCTCTATCTCTATTGCCCTGATTGCCCTCTTTGCCGTATCGATGTCCGTTTTGTTGTGGAGCCTCTTCATGCCTCTGAGTATCTCCGTAAGCTCATTCAAGGATTTACTTTCCAATTCCTTTCTTAGGACTGGGTTTTCAGGAACTTCCGGAAGTACCAATCCATTTAGGGCAGCTTCTATATACATACCGGTACCTCCACATAGAATTGGCAACTTACCTCTGCTTTCAATATCTGTTTTGGCGATCTTGAAATCGGACAAAAATTGATGCAGATCATACTTATCTCCAGCAGGACGAATATCAAGAAGGTGAGCACGGATTTCTCCATACTCACCTATATCTTTTCCGGTTCCGATATCCATGCCGGTATAAACCTGCCGGGAATCACCCGAAATGATCTCTCCGTCAAAAGCCCTTGCGAGCTCCACTGCACGCCGGGTCTTTCCGCAAGCTGTCGGACCAATAATAGTAATCATCCTTCCGGCTTGCAACGGATGAGTCTTAGACCCGGTCTCATTAATTTTAAGAGGCTCTGGGGTCTTATTCATGTCTATGCTCTTTGGTTATTGAAGTGTTTTTATTTATAGAACGCCGTTTGCTAATCTTCAGCTGCTTTCCTATAAATAATTGCCAGAATCTTTTCAGCTTATAGAATGGAGTATCTTCGTTAAATTCAGACACTGCGATCCATTTATCATCCTGGAAATCCATTTTGGCATGTCTGAGGTCCGACATGTGAAAAGTAGGACGATAAGATCGGATGTTGTTCAGACGCCTTCCTTCAGAGTCGTACATCTTGGAAGTGATCATGATTGTAGCCAAACGGATAAGATCCGCCGTCATCAATGGGGCGATGTTTTTTACATCCTTATCATATACCTTCTTAAGATCCTTGAAATCCATCCATTCTCCAGGTACTTTGATGCTCTCACAATCCTTGGCTTTCCCATCTATAAAATAAAAATACCGAAGTAGCGAGCGCTCGCTGTTGTGGTTCATCTTCCGTCCATAGAAGAATCTAAGTTCGCCTCCATGCAAACCATAAGACTGCTCGATCATTTCCTTGACCTCACTGTCGCTCATACCATTAACGTTCCTCTTGGATTGAAAAGGAGTGTCTATCACATCTCGATCCAGAACCAGAGGATCGAGAGTACGTGGATCCACATAAATGGCATCGTCGCAAAGGACATAGAGTCTGACATAGGTACGGGCAGAAATATTGCTGATTTCTTCCGTAGTAGCTATCTCATCACAGTTACGCAGTATCTCAAAGATGTTTACATATCGATAGATGAAATAGATCTCATCGCAAAGGAATACGATAAGCACCATCCAGATGAAAACGTAATTGTCTCGGTCGTTCTGATTAACGTTTGAATAGACCGTCAGGAAGTAGGTCCATACCATAACGGAAAGAAGACCGAACACTGCAAGTAGGTTATATATTTGGACTCTCGCTTCTTTCTCAAACAGTCTGCTCGAAAGGGAACGCTCTACCCCACTGTTCTTACGGTGAGGACAAGAAGCGCATATCCAGATTTTACGCCCTCTCAATACCATCAGCAAGACGGTGAAGAAACTACAGGGTAGCAACAAGAGAGTGATCAGATATGGATAATTAAAGAAGATAAGCTCCGACGGCACTATTATTATCCCCCAGGCATAAAGCACATTTATTGTGATCCCGACTACGCAGTAGCATATCACGCAATAAAAAAGGCAATAGGAAACCAAGTGACAACTTATATCGATCCCTTTAGGGTCATTCTCGTTATGAGACTGAAAAAAGAGAGATCTATAATAGATCAGAGCCACTCCTAATGCTAAGACCGGAGCCAAGTAAAAAGGCAATATCTTGGTACATGCTATCAGAAGCATGAACATCAAGAGCCCAAATGAAAGATTTCTCCATAACAGGTAAACCTGATTGCCGGAGATCTTATGTAATTGATCCATATTATTTCAAATTATTATTGAGGAAGTCAAGGATTTTCCCATACAGCATCTCGCGGGCATTACACATTCTTAAGGAATGTTCGAAGCCTGCCAGCGCCATCATATCGAAAACCTTTCCCTCATAGTTTGCCTTAGTTGCGAATTTCAATGTGTTATAGAAATGCACATTGTCATCGCTCGTACCGGACATAAGAAGCAATCGGCCTTGTAGATTCTTGGTCCGAGATAAAGTCGATGATGCTTCATAGCCTTCCGCGTTCTGTTGAGGGGTCAGCATATAGCGTTCGGTATATATTGAATCATAGAATCTCCAATCCGTTACTGAAGCCATTGCAACACCTGCTTTAAAAGGACTTCCGGGCTGGGTCATCTCACGCAAGGTCATGTATCCGCCATAGCTCCATCCGAAACATCCAACTCTTTGCGGATCTATTCCACCAAGTGCTATGATCTCCTTTGTACCGGCTATCTGGTCTAAGGTTTCATAGTGACCTAAATTCTTATAGACTGCATCACTCCAGGACCGGGAACGACCACCGGTTCCACGACCGTCAACGGTTGCCACTACATAACCCTGACTTGCAAGGTATGTCTCGCCGGTAAGCTTCCAACGGTTCAGCACTTCCTGAGATTCCGGTCCATTATATTGGTACATTAATAAAGGAAGCTTTTCGTCAGCTCGGGCATTGCGTGGACGCATCACCGAAGCGTTCATCTCCTGACCGTCAGCGTTCTTGACCTTTATGAATTCTCTTGTTGGAATGTCAGCGTATTTTGCGGCGTAAACTTCGTTGAGTTCAACATCTTTAAGCTTTTTACCGGCAACGCTCCATAAGGTGTATTGAGGAGGAACCGTAGAGCAACTCCAATTCCTAAGATAATACTCGCACCCGTTGCTGAAAGTTGCACTTTCACAACCCTCCTTGTCATGGAGAATCCTGACTACACCTTTACCATCTACGGAAGAAAGTACCCTGTTGATTGCCCCTTTTTGGGTTGTCTGGATATAGTGAGTATTCAGCCGCTGATTGAATCCGTAATAAGCGGTTACATTATACTCACCGGAGGTAATCTGTCTTTTTAACTGACCATTGTATCCATATTCGTAGAGGTGTCTCCAGCCACTCCGGTCGCTCCCTATTATAAAACTATCCTTCAGGAAGCTTACCATCTGATAGGCAGATGGAGAAAGCCATGCTTTTCCCTTTTCCTCCATTACCTGTTTCGCAACCGTAGAAGCCGGATTAACATTGAATAGCCTCAAATGATTCTGATCCCGGTTAAGAATCATTATCATAAGCCGCTCGCCGGAACCATCAAAACAGATAGAAGGTATGTAATCGGATTCTACCAAGGGCAGATCCATCTTCTTGATTTTCCTGGTCTCAATATCATAGACATGGGCGCTGACTATGGAATTAGGATAGCCGGCCAAAGGATATTTGTAACTGTAAGCCTCCGGATAAACGTCTCCTAAAAAATCACCTTCGCAATAGGACCGGTACTGATCGAACTGATACATTGGAACCTTGGACTCATCAAATCTAAGGAAAGCCAGACATTGATCGTCTCCACTCCAGCACAACGTATTGTCGACTCCGAACTCTTCCTCATATCCCCAGTCGGGAGCTCCATTGATGATACTGTTGATAGCTCCATCTTTTGTGACTTGGACATCTGTCCCATATTCCAGATTGGCAACGAAGATATTATTCTCCCTTACGTATGCTACCATCCTTCCGTCATGACTGATTGTACCGCAACGTTGGGGTCCTCCTTCGGAAACCTTTGCTAAAGTTTGCCGCATGATATCATATACATAATACTCGGCAGTAAAGCTTCGGCGGTAAATTTGTTTGGAGCCGGTCCATAACAAAATTTTCTTCTCGTTAGCCGAAATTGCGAAACCATCGAATTGATCAATCTTAACTGAACCTTTAATAGTTTTCAGGTTCAGCAGTTCTCCGGTCTTGGTTCCGGTTTTGTAGCTGAAAGTCTCAATAGCTGAGCCGTCATTGCTGACAGCAGCGTATGAGGTACCGTCAGCCAAAGGAGTCGATTCCTTGACTGATGCCGGAGCGGTTAGTTTGACATCACAGTAATCTGCAGCTGTCAAAACTGCTCCGGATGATGTCTCAATACCGAAACTTACAGCAGATAAAAGGAGATATATAGGTAGTTTCTTCATGATTAAGGTCAGTTTCTTTGCTCGAAGAGTAATTAGCCGAAAGAGAGAAAAACCGAGGAGGAAAGGAGATTCCCAGGATGGAAAGAGTTCCCAAAAGGGAAGGAGAGACTGAGGAGAGAGGATGTATAATCAATAGCTACGGGCAAAAATCACACGGCAAGCTGAGGGTTTGCCGGTAACCATGCACTTACCCGGAGTCTTGTCACCGTCCAGAGGAATACAACGGATAGTAGCTTTAGTCTCCTCTTTGATCTTTTCCTCGGTTTCCGGGGTACCATCCCAGTGTGCCAGGATAAAGCCGCCTTTCTCAATCTGTTCCTTGAACTCATCATAAGTATCGACTTCTACCGTCATCTCGTCACGGTACTTGCGGGCTTTCCTTAGAAGATTAGACTGAATGTCTTCAAGCAACTCGACTATCTTGGTATCTATCCCTTCCAAAGGCAAGGTTTCCTTTTCCAGGGTATCGCGCCTCATAACCTCAACCGTTCCTTCCTCAAGGTCTCGCTGGCCGATAGCAAGTCTAACAGGCACGCCCTTGACCTCATAGTCGGCGAACTTGAAGCCCGGACGCCTGTTGTCTGCATCATCGTATTTGACGCTGATGTTCATTGCCTTCAGTTTCTCTACGATTGGATCGACCTTCTCAGAGATTTTCTTCAATCCTTCAGCATCTTTATAGATGGGGACGATAACAACTTGAATCGGTGCCAACTTCGGAGGTAGTACGAGTCCATTGTCGTCACTATGTGTCATGATCAAGGCTCCCATTAAGCGGGTTGATACGCCCCAAGAGGTTGCCCAGACGTACTCTTGCTCATTGTTCTTATTGATGAATTTCACATCGAAAGCCTTTGCGAAGTTCTGTCCTAAGAAATGGCTGGTTCCGGATTGCAAAGCCTTTCCGTCCTGCATCATAGCTTCGATGGTAAAAGTATCTAAGGCTCCTGCGAAGCGTTCGTTAGGACTCTTCACTCCCTTGATTACCGGAATGGCCATGTAGTTCTCTGCGAAGTCTGCGTATACATTGAGCATCTTCATTACCTCAGCCAGGGCTTCTTCCTTGGTAGCATGGGCAGTATGGCCCTCTTGCCAGAGGAATTCAGCCGTTCTGAGGAACATCCTTGTTCTCATTTCCCAGCGTAATACATTCGCCCACTGGTTAACAAGAATAGGCAGATCCCGATAGGAATGTATCCAGTTCTTATAAGTGTTCCAGATTATAGTCTCCGAAGTCGGACGAATAATTAGCTCTTCTTCAAGTTTGGCTTCGGGGTCGACGATGATGCCTTTTCCCTCCGGATCGTTCTTAAGGCGGTAATGGGTTACTACCGCACATTCCTTAGCAAATCCCTCTACATGGTCTGCCTCGCGGCTTAGGAAGGATTTTGGGATAAGAAGGGGGAAATAGGCGTTCTGATGACCGGTAGCTTTAAACATATCATCAAGATACCTCTGCATCTTTTCCCATATTGCATAGCCGTAGGGTTTAATGACCATACAGCCACGCACGGCAGACTGTTCGGCCAAATCGGCCTTCACTACCAGTTCATTATACCATTGAGAGTAGTTATCACTCCTTTTTGTAAAATTCTTAAGTTCTTTTGCCATATATGTCAGGCTATCGCCCTTATTAGATTAATTAGTTGAATAGGTCTGATTTCTGCTTAATGGAAGTAGATGATTACCTTAGACCTGTTAACGGAAACGATCTGCAGCGGCTATCTTACGTTTATCAGCTCCGATACGCTGCCATGCCATGATTTCTGCCACAAGAGCCAAAAGCGGAGCACATGAGATCTGCGTCCATACTACCGAGGCTCCGTCTGCGAAATTATATGCATGTACTACAGCTATGGCGCAAGATGTAATGCAGAACAGTATGCTGACTAAGGCGACACGCATTTGAAGGCGAAGGTTCCTGTAAAGGAAGATATCGATCAATGGGAGTATCGCTGAAGTAATCGTCATTATGAACAATGTCCATGAATGAGCTGCATAACCTGTAGGAGCCCCATCGGTAGCTTCTCCGTAATATGAGAAACCGAGGGCGTTGAATTGATAAGTAAAATCAGTCGCGCTAATTGTCGCGAGGGTCTTGAAGGAGGCCAATCCCATCATTACCACCGCTACCAGCAATAATACTGATTGCCATCTTTGAATTACCATATTCCTATTAATTGTCTTATTTCCGGAGTTATTTTTATAAAAATTTTATTTGCTTCATCATTAGCTTTCGCTATGATGCTCCACGAAGGAATAAAATTATAGGTATTAACGGGCATACCTTTTGCAAAATTAAGCAATAATTCCTATATCTTCCTCTTTTTTTACTAATTTTGTGTCCTCATTACCATAATTTTTAGGTGAAACTTAACTGAAAGAGAGATGCAGACTATTCTTAGCGAAGAGGAACTTTACGATATGGGCTTGGAACCTCCTTACCTTGAGGATGGGGAGATTTACATGTCCTATTATTCAAATCCAGTTGGCTATACTTCAATTACCATTCCGGAAAATGGAACCCGACTACCTGTGTTCCCGGTAATGGGCCCTACAGTTCCTTTCCCGGGACAGATTCTGCAGCTATCTGCATATACGCAATTTGAGAGAAAAACAGTCATGGAGGCTTTTTCCTCAGGTGCTCCCCTATTCCTCGGTGTCTCCACGGATCAATGTCTTTCGCAAGATATGAGCATTCCTATTACCGAAAGAGTATGCGAGTTCGGAGTGGTTGCAAAGGTTGTCGAGGTCAATGCGGACAGAGAAGAGAACATGCTCTTGGTTTCTCTTCTATGCGGACAATTGGCAAAGATAGACGTGAAGAACACTCTTAAACTTAAGAAACCTAAACCATTTGAGGCATTTTTACTGCCGGCGGAAACCCTATCTCCGGAACCTTCTTCCAGGATGCATCCAAGGCTGTTCGATATCTATATCAAAATGAAGGTCTATCTGGAGGAATTAGGGGGACCATATTGCATGGTCCTTCTGAAACTGATGAGGTTATGCAAGAAATATTCTGATGAATTGCTTGTGAACTTCATTGCTCTCCATTCCCCATGTGAACGATTGATCAAGTATTCCCTGCTGACATTGTCTTTTGAGGCGAAGCTTGAGACCCTTGATATGTCTATCGAGGATGCAATATCGGAAATTGGAATCCGAAAAGAGGTGGCTTC
This sequence comes from uncultured Sangeribacter sp., assembly GCA_964553075.1. Lineage (GTDB taxonomy): Bacteria > Bacteroidota > Bacteroidia > Bacteroidales > Muribaculaceae > Lepagella. Next base: position 35,307 of record CAZKJP010000001.1, read on the forward strand.
CAAAACCTCAGAACAGATATCCCAGCAGCAGCGGGATAATTTTCTGCGCCATCAGATGGAGGCCATTAAATGTGAATTGGGCGAGAACTATGAGGAGAATACTGACATATCCGAACTTTCCCGAAGAGCTGAGCAAATGAAGTGGGATGATGGGACTATGCGGTACTTCCAGAAGGAATTGAAGAAGATGGAGCGTTTCAACATCTCAATGCCGGAATATTCCATCCAATATAATTACCTGGATATGCTCCTCAATCTTCCATGGCATCGATATTCGAATCCTAAATTCACTTTGACCGAGGTGAGGGCGACTTTAGATGAAGACCATTACGGGCTCGAAAAGGTAAAGGAACGTATTATCGAACACATGGCAGTACATAAATTGCGCGGTGATATGAAGGCCCCCATTCTTTGTCTTGCAGGAGCTCCTGGTGTAGGTAAAACTTCATTAGGAAAAAGCATCGCCAAGGCTTTAGGGCGGGACTATTACAGAATTTCGTTAGGAGGCGTCTCCGATGAAGCTGAAATACGAGGACATCGGCGCACATACGTTGGAGCAATGCCGGGAAGAATTATGACAGCGCTCAGTAAATGTGAAAATGGTAACCCTGTTATCCTGCTCGATGAGATTGACAAAATTGGAAAGGGACTGAAGGGTGATCCAGCCCAGGCTCTTTTAGAGGTTCTGGATCCGGAGCAGAACTCCACTTTCCATGATAATTACATAGATCTGGATTATGATCTCTCTAATGTTTTCTTCATAGCCACTGCCAATACCTTGGCAGACGTATCCGGACCTTTGTTGGATAGAATGGAGGTCATAGAGCTTTCCGGATATGTTCTGGAAGAAAAGGTTGAGATAGCCTTGCAACATCTGTTGCCAAAGAACCTTAAGGTAAATGGTTTCGAGGAGAAGGAAGTAGAGTTTACCAAAGAGGCGGTCAAAACTCTGGTGGAATCCTATACAAGAGAAAGCGGCGTCCGCTCATTAGAGAAGAAAATCAAAGCAGTTTTGAGAAAAATAGCCTGCCTTAAGGTAGATGGAATGGAATACCCTCGTCAAGTCACTCCTGAAATTATAAGGAGTCTTTTAGGTAAGGAAGAGATCTACAGAGAGGCCTACGAGGATAATTCATATTCCGGCGTAGTGACAGGACTTGCCTGGACGGCTGCCGGTGGAGAGGTACTTTTTATCGAGACCTCCATAAGTAAGGGAAAGGGAGACAAGTTGACTCTTACCGGTAATCTTGGAAATGTGATGAAAGAGTCAGCTTCTTTGGCTTTGGAATACTTGCGCTCGCATCCTCAACAGATAGGATTGACAGCTGATGATTTCAAAGATAAGGATGTTCATCTTCATGTGCCGGAAGGTGCCGTACCTAAGGATGGTCCCTCAGCCGGTATCACTATGACTGTTTCAATTGCCTCTGCACTTACTCAGAGAAAGGTTAAGGAGAAACTGGCCATGACAGGCGAAATGACTCTTCGAGGCAAGGTTTTGCCGGTCGGTGGAATAAAGGAAAAGATTCTTGCTGCCCGGCGTGCCGGTATCAAGGAGATAATACTAAGCTCTCAGAACAGAAAGGATGTCGATGAGATCCCGGATAAGTATATCGAGGGTCTCGTGTTCAAATATGTAGATCATGTTTCTGAAGTCTTGGCTCATTCGTTGCTTGAAGAGAAAGCGGATCATTAGAACATGTTTCACAATTGATAATTCTTTGTAACCATTATTTAATATACTGAGAATCAACCATCCTTAGGCATGTCTTGTTAGAAAGACAGAACTGTAAAACTTTCTAAGAAGACACAAGCAAATGGTAATCCTCAAATTCATATTAATAATGGTGGTCATGATAGGCATGATTGTATTGCTTATGAGTGTCCGTGCTTTGGGACATCCCAGTGAAACCATCGATAAGAAAGAGGCCGACCAGATGCGCCGTGACATTGATATGGAAAGTTCACCTATCACATCACGTAGTGTGTTCAGCACCTTTCTGGCCAGAGACCGAAACAAGTAATTATAGATGATACAACACTTTCCCCCGGTAGAGACTCTATCGGGGATTTTTTGTAATTTTGCAGTGTGATTCCTCGTCTCAAAAACATTCAAGGTGTCGAGTCGAGGTCTAAGTGTTGGTTTAATCCACCTTTTTTCGCTCTCTCCTACTCTCCTATAACTACCTATTATATATGAGATTCGATGAGATACTGGAGAACGATGATGTTCTCGACGCCCTCTGGGATATGCATTTTGATGATTGCACCCCGATTCAGGAACAGGCCATACCCGCCGTACTGGATGGACGGGATCTATTGGCTTGTGCCCAGACCGGCACAGGTAAGACAGCAGCCTATCTGCTCCCTGTAATAGATCTTCTTGCAGATGGAAATTTCCCCAAAGACGCTGTCAATTGTGTAATAATGGCTCCCACTCGTGAGCTTGCCCAACAGATAGACCAGCAGATGCAGGGATTCTCCTATTTCTTACCGATCAGCAGTATGCCGGTTTACGGTGGAACCGATGGTCATACCTACGATCGCCAAAGAAGAAGCTTGAAAGCCGGAGCTGATGTCGTTATAGCAACCCCCGGTCGCCTTTTGGCTCATCTCGCTATGGGATATGTAGACCTAAGCAAAGTCTCATTCTTCATATTGGATGAGGCCGACAGGATGCTCGACATGGGCTTCTTCGATGATATTATGCAGATCGTAGCCAGGCTGCCCAAAGATAGGCAGACATTATTGTTCTCGGCTACGATGCCTCCGAAAATTCAGCATTTGGCCTCCAAGATTCTTCATAATCCGGTTGAAATCAAGTTGGCCGTCTCTAAACCGGCCGACAAAATCAAGCAATCGGTATATATTTGTTATGAGACTCAAAAATTGGGGATAATCAAGCATGTCTTCTCTCAGACACCACCTAATAAGGTAATTGTCTTCTCCTCTTCCAAACTTAAGGTCAAGGAACTGACAAAGGCAGTCAGGCAGATGGGGTTTAAAGTCGGTGAGATGCACTCTGACCTGGACCAATCGAAAAGAGAGGAGCAGATGCTGGATTTTAAAGCCGGTAATATCAACGTGCTCATTGCAACCGATATAGTTTCGAGAGGCATTGACATAGATGATATAGAGATGGTCATCAATTACGATGTACCAAGAGAGGCCGAAGACTATGTACACCGCATAGGCAGGACAGCCAGAGCAGACCGGGATGGGTGTGCAGTGACTTTTGTCAGTGAGAAGGATAACGGTAAATTAAGGAAGATTGAAAGACTTCTTGAAAAAAAGATTCCCCGGGAGAGGATACCTGATTATCTTAGGATAGAGGGGCAGCCTGATCCTTCTGAACTACAAGAAAGAAAATCGGACAAACCGAAATCTTCGAGGACAAGGCGAGGAAAAAACTCTGATAAACGGTCTAACCGTCACCGTCACAAGAAATCCTCCAAAACCGGCACAGAGCCCCAGAAATATCATGAGACGGGCGCAAATCCTGATCAAGCCAACGGGAATTCCTAATAATCAGGAGAATTGAACTTTCCGAGGTTTCTTACGTTAAATTATAAAGTGATTCCCGCAAAAGAGGAATATTTTTGGCTGGTTAATTATAGAAACGCAATAATTTATTATAAAAGAAGTATGAAAAAGACATTAACTTTCTTGGCATTGGTCGCACTTTGTATCCCGGCCTTTAGCCAAAACCTCGCAAAGAATGAAGCCAAGGCTCTTCAGAGTTTCTTGGCCGCTCCTGCTGTTAAGGAAGCCACAAATGCGGCTGCCTTGCAATTTAATGGTAACAATATCGCTAATTGTCCAGGCGTAAAGGTCGAGAACGGACATATTACCGAGATTGATTGGTCTAATAAGGATCTGGCCGGCAATCTGGATCTTTCTTCATTCCCGGCGCTCACTAAGGTTGATGTATCCAACAATCGCCTCTCCGGTCTTACTCTCAATCAACTCCCGGCTCTCAAAGAAGTCAACGCTTCCAAGAATCGGCTCTCGAATGTCAATGTAGCGAATGTACCTGTATTGGAGACACTGAAACTGAACCGTAACAGGATCGCTGACATATCGTTTGGCCTGATGCCCTCTCTGAAAAAGCTGAATCTCGCTTCCAATCTATTGGCTGGTCTTGATGTTAGCAATGTTCCTGCTCTTGAGGTGTTAAACGTTACCTCCAATCATCTTGAAGGTCTGTCGGTAAATGATTGCGTCAATTTAAAGAGCCTCTATGCCGGATTCAACGAATTGACCGAAATGCAATTGAGCGGACTTAAGAATCTCGAGAATCTTAATGTTGGAGATAACCGAATTAGCAAGCTTTACATACAGAATCTCCCCTCTTTGGTTACCCTTTTCTGCAGCGATAACCACATGACTGAATTGGCTGTCTCTGGATGTCAGGCCTTGAATGATATCTATGCCCCTTATAATGATCTGACAGCATTCAATGTTAATGACTGCGCTAATCTGGGATTCGTAAATCTTTCGTGGAATGACCTCACCTATGTGAACCTGAGCAATCAGAACTTCCTTCAGAGGGTTAACGTTTCTAACAACCAGTTGGTAACCTTAGACGTAAGCTTTGATCAGATGCTGACTTATCTGAACATCTCCAATAACTACAACCTCACCGACCTCCGTACTACTTCTGATTACAACCTTCGCCAGGTTGTCGGAGTATGGGATGAATGGGGTGGTATGTAATAGATAGATTATAAAAACGAATATTATATGCAGAGAGGATTTTTTTCTCTCTGCATATTTTATTTTTATAGAATTATTATTACTTTTGTAAAAGGAATGGACAAAGAACTGCTACAAGTCTACCTATGTTCAGAATGGTGAGTTGTGGTTCTTCATTTAATTCCTTAATTATTAAGTATATGCCGAAATTTATAATAGTAGACGCCGGAGGAACAAAGACCGATTGGGTAATGGTCAAGGATGGAATAGTTGAGGGGGGCAGGGTAAGTTGCCCCGGTCTTAATGCTATACTGTCCACAGATAAGAAGATCAGGGAAGTGATCGAGCAGGCAAAGAGTGAATTGCCGGAAGAAAAGCCGGATGCAATCTTCTATTATGGAGCCGGATGCGCTACAGAGGCGGCATGCAATCGTATTTCCATTCAATTGTCAGAGATCTGGCCCGGGGTTCCTGCTGATGTCAATAGCGATATGTTGGGAGCCGCAAGGGGGCTGTTGGGAAATAAACGCGGGATTGCCTGTATTCTGGGTACCGGTAGCAATTCCTGTCTGTATGATGGTAATGAAATTGCAGATGGAATACCCTCATTAGGTTTTATCCTTGGTGATGAAGGAAGTGGAGCGGCCTTAGGGCGCCGTCTGATGACTGATGTGCTGAAGCGTCAGCTCCCTGAATACTTACGAGACCAATTCAAAGAGGAATACAGTATCGAATTATCCGAGGTATTGGAAAATGTCTATAAGCATCCTGAGCCTAATCGGTACTTGGCTTCATTTGTGCCGTTTTTGGCTTCAAGACTTTTAGATCCATATATTTACCAATTGGTTCTAAGGGAATTCACACGTTTTGTAAAGAGAAATGTTTTGCCCTACCCTGGGGCTGTTTCATTGCCAATCGCCTTTACCGGGTCTATATCTCATCATTTTGAGAAAATTCTTAGGGAGGCTGCCTCGCAAGTCGGTATTCCCATCAAGACTATCACTCAATCCCCCCTTGAAGGATTGATAGCTTATCATTCAGAATCGTTTAAATGAAAAATTCGATCTTTACACTCATAGTGGCAATAGGATGTCTTTGCTTCATGATTCCTTCCTCAGCCAATGCCGATGAATATTGGGACCAGAGGGTTTCCCTTTTCGATACCTTACCTATTTATAATAAAGATATTGTGTTCTTAGGAAACTCCATAACCGATGGAGGTGAGTTTGCGGAGTTCTTCCATAATCCCGATATCAAGAATAGAGGTATAAGATCGGATGTCATTGAAGGGGTGAGGAAACGTCTTTATCAAATAACCCCGGGGCATCCTTCCAAGATATTCTTACTCATTGGTATCAATGACGTCTCACATCATCTTGGAGCTAAGAAAATTGCTGAAAGGTACCGTAACTTAGTAAGGGATATCAGAGAGCAGTCTCCGGAGACTCAACTCTATATTCAATCTATAATGCCTGTCAACAATAGTTTCGCAAGATACAAGAACCTGATCGGCCAAGAAAAGACGATCAAGGAACTAAATCCGATGCTAAGGCAGATTGCCGAAGAAGAAGGAGCACAATATATAGATCTGACTCCGGCTTTATCTGATAGCAAAGGGAATTTGCGTAAAGAGTTTACAAACGACGGGTTGCATCTGACTGGAAAGGGTTATGCAGCATGGATGGATGTAATAGCTCCTTATGTTTCCCGTTAAATATCATTATGATGGATTTGATAAAACGTCTATATATACGCTTTAGTGGTTATTCCTATACGAATCTGGGACGTCTTTTCCTAAGATTGTTCGTAGGAGTCATGCTGTTGCAATTTGGGGTGCGTCAGATTGACCACTTTTCGGTCATGGTAGATGCCTTTCCCCATATATTCGGATTATCCGGGGCCGGCGCTCTCGTCCTTTTGATTTGTATAGAAATAGGTTGCTCCCTATTCATAATGGCAGGCTTCCTTACTCGGGTAATGACCATACCCCCCATTATAGCCATGCTGATAGCAGAGTTCTATCTCTTCAATAATTTCAGTTTCGGAGAAGATATCTATCAGTTAGGATGGCAGACACCGGTGTATCTTCCTATCATGTTTATCGGAATTTACCTGTTCATCATGTTGGTTGGTCCCGGAAAAATATCAGTAGATTATTTTTATTCGCTTTATTTGATTCATAGCGAGGATAAGAGCGAAGAGGAGCTTGAAGAGGTATGAAGATCGCAGTTCTTATTTCGGGAGGTGTAGATAGCGCGGTCGTGGTACATAAGCTTTATCAAGAAGGACATGACCTACACCTTTTCTATATACGCATTGGAATGGATAACGGCGAGGGGGAATGTTCGGCAGAGGAGGACATAGAGCTATGTACCTTGATAGCGAATAAATATAACTTACCATTGGATATAATCCCACTTCAAGAAGAATACTGGGAACACGTCATCGGGTACACTCTCGATACAGTATCACGGGGATTGACCCCCCACCCCGATATGATGTGCAATAAGCTTATCAAGTTCGGGTTCTTTGAGGAAAGGGTAGGAAAGGATTTTGACAGAACTGCAACTGGCCATTATGCCGACACAATTGTTGATAACGGTCAAATATACCTGGCTACCGCCCCGGACGCTGTGAAAGATCAGACGGACTTCTTAGCGCAGCTTAGTCCCCGCCAATTAAAGCATATCATTTTCCCTTTAGGAGGAATGACTAAGGAGGAGGTAAGGCGTTTAGCAGCCGAGGCTAACCTTCCTAACGCTTCCAGAAAAGATTCCCAGGGAATTTGTTTTTTGGGGAAGATAAATTACAATGACTTTCTACGAAGGCATCTCGGGGAAAAGGAGGGTCCGGTGATTGAGCTTGAGACCGGGAAAAAAATTGGCGTTCACAGAGGTTTCTGGTTCCATACTATCGGCCAGCGCAAAGGACTCGGTTTGAGTGGTGGCCCATGGTTTGTCGTTAAAAAGAATCCCAAAGAGAATGTTATATATGTTTCTAAAGGATATGAGACTCCAAAACAATACGGACGGGAAATTACTGTCCGAGAGATGAATTGGATTACCATCGATCCTTTTAAGGATATAGACAATAGGCCGTTAGACCATCCTATAGATGAATTGGAGGATGGCTCACTGAAGGTTTCTTTCAAGACCCGCCATACACCGGAATTTCTTACGGGAAGGATCCGGCAGTTAGAAGATGGTCTGCTTCTGGAAAGCGATAGTGATATCCAGGGGATAGCTCCGGGTCAATTTCTAATAATTTATACTCCGGACCGAAAACTCTGTTTAGGTTCAGGAATGATCAGTAAATGAATTAATTCGTAAATGAGTATGATTCCCTTTCGAAAGCATTGTTAACACTACGTCTCACAAAACTTAAGAGACACCAAGGTTAAAGAGGGAAATAATAAAGACTTCTATTTATGGATGACAGAATAGCTCTTAAATTAATAGGTATCACCTATAATCAAATAGAATCCGGTGTGTATGCGCTGATTCTCCAGGAGGAGGATGGAGTCAGGCGCCTTCCGATTGTGATCGGGTATCCGGAAGCGCAGGCAATCGAATGTAAGATGCAGGAAGTTGCCACTCCTCGGCCGCTCACACATGATTTATTCATAAATTGCATCAATCAGTTCGGAATGGAACTGCTTGAGATAAGGATACATCGCTTGCCAAGCGGTGTCTTTGCCGCAGATATGGTATTTCAAGGTCCAAGAGGAAATTTAGAAGTTGTAGACGCCAGATCAAGCGATGCGATAGCCTTGGCAATTAGAGCCGGTGCCCCGATTTTTACTTCTGAACAGTTAATGGCTGAAGTAGGGTTTACTCCGGGGAAGGAAAATGAAAGAAAGGATATGAATAGTGTCAGAAGTACACCGAAAAAGGCTTCTGCCCAATCACCCTTGGCATCTCAATCTTCAGAATCGTTGGAAAAGGCTTTGGAGAAAGCTGTGGAAAATGAAGATTACGAACGAGCCGGCGAGATAAAAAAAGAACTTGATAAACGTAACGGATCACAACAATGAAAAACAGACGCGAAAGAGTTGAATTGCTGGTAGAGCTTATCAAGACAAAGAATATTTCGTCTCAGGAACAGCTGTCAAAACTACTTGCTGAGAGAGGTTATAAGGTAACTCAGGCTACGTTAAGCCGTGATTTAAAACTTCTTAAGACCTCCAAAGTTCCTACAGACCGGGGTGAATATGTCTACCGTCTTCCCGATGCCAATACTATCAAGGATACGATGTTAGCTTCCGGAGAAACCCATCCTGCCCTTAGACATCAAGGAGTAGGTTTCATCTCTTTGGAATTCAGTGGAAATATCGCGGTAGTGAAGACCCGTAACGGTTATGCTTCCGGTGTGGCTTACGATATTGATATCCTTGGCGGAACTGAAATTATTGGGACCGTTGCCGGGGCCAATACCATAATAGTTATCATACGTGAAGGAGTATCTCATAAAGAAGTTTACAAGCTTCTGTCAAGAATCCTTCCGCTCCCGATAGCTGAGGAACCTGATCTATAATTAGTATAGCCATAGATTATGATCAAGGTAGGAATCGTTGGGGCAGACACATTGATGGCAGGAGAGCTGATACGTATATTGGTCAATCATCCTGATGTGGAATTGGTATCTCTGTGCGCACCCGGTAAGAAGGGAGTCAGGGTTGACCGGATACATCACGGTCTGGTAGGAGAATGTGATCTTGTTTTCTCGGAATTCGTGGATCCGGAAGCGTTGGATGTAGTGTTTATAGATGCCCATTCTCCGCTTGCAGATCATTTCCGTAGACAAGATGTAGAATGTAAGGGTTTACGGATTATTGATATGAGTCACGGACCCGTGCCAAAAGCTGAGGATGATACTGTATATGCACTATCCGAGATTAATCGGAAGAGACTGGTGCATGATGCTGAAAGAGCCGTAGTACCTCGTTCCATTGCGGCGGTTGTACTTTTGGGATTGCTTCCTTTGGCTGAGCATCTGATGTTGCCATCCAATCTTTCAGTGAGCGTCTCAGCTCCGGACGATATAACGGTTTCAGAAAAACTGATGACAGCTGAAAGAGAAATAGAATATTGGTTATCCCGTCTTCAGACAAGTTTTGCAGGAAGTGTCTCTATACTAACCGAGAAACCAGAGCAATCGCTGCGTGGAATAAGGATAGTTACAGAAATACCAGCCGTTGCGGATCTTCAGATGCTGAAGGAAATGTATGAGACAAGGTATGATGACCATACATTGACTTACAGTGGAGATATCCCAACCGATTTCAAGCAGGTAGAAGGAACTGACAAGTGTCTTATCCGTCTCGATACAACCCCCGACAAGAAACTTCGGATAGAAGCAATTGCAGATTGCAGGATGAGGGGAGGTGCCGGAGATGCGGTCCATGCAATGAACCTGATGTTTGGATTGATAGAGACAACCGGACTGAAACTGAAGGCATATGTCTATTAAGCCCTTTTAGGGGCGCCTTTCTTAAGATTTGACTCCGTTTCATTAAATTAGAAGGAATGAGCGTTAATAAAGTAATACTTCTTGGAAATGTAGGAAGGGACCCGGAAGTGAGGTACCCTCAGAAGGATTTTCCCGTAGCTTACTTCACTTTGGCTACCAACGAGAAGGTCGGCTCTTCAGGTGCTGACATTACCGAATGGCATAATATAGTCTTTACCGGTCCGCAGGCAGAGTTTGCCGAAAAGTATATACGCAAAGGTACCCGGTTATATTTAGAAGGGAAGTTGCGTACCCGAGAATACACAGATAAGTTCAATATCGCGCGAAGACGTACTGAAATCTTCGCTGATAATTTCGAAATATTAGGAAGATGAGAAAATGGAAAATCGAGGATTCCTCAGAACTTTATAATGTAGAAGGCTGGGGACTTACCTATTTTTCTATTAATGAAAAAGGTCATGTCCAGGTAACGCCGCGTCCGGATTGCGCCGCGGTGGATATAAAGGATGTGATGGATGAACTGAAACTCAGGGATGTTGAAGCACCGTTGCTACTGCGCTTCCCTGACATTCTTGATGACCGTATCCGTAAGATAACATCTTGTTTCGCCAAGGCTTCCGAGGAATATGACTACAAGGGGCAAAGCTATGTTGTTTACCCTATCAAGGTTAATCAGATGCGGCAGGTAGTTGAGGAGATTGTGTCTCACGGCAATAAGTATAATATCGGCCTTGAAGCAGGTTCTAAACCTGAGCTACATGCTGTATTGGCGGTCAATACCCATGAAAACTCCGTAATCGTATGTAACGGTTATAAGGATGAGAAGTATGTGGAGCTCGCATTGCTGGCTCAAAAAATGGGTAGACGAATCTATATTGTAGTTGAGAAACTGAATGAACTTAAGCTGATATGTGATGTAGCAAGAAGGCTTAAGATACGCCCCAATATAGGTATCAGGATCAAGGTGTCAAGCTCCGGATCCGGGAAATGGGAGGAATCCGGAGGAGATGTCAGCAAGTTTGGGTTGAACTCAAGTGAATTGCTGGATGCTATATCGTTCTTGGAAAAGAACAAGATGACCGACTGCTTTAAGTTTATCCATTTCCATATCGGGAGTCAGATCACTAAAATCCGCCGTATTAAGAATGCACTTAGGGAGGCTATGCAATTCTATGTACAGCTAACCCGTTTGGGATTCAATATAGAATTCGTAGATATTGGAGGCGGATTAGGGGTGGATTATGACGGCACTCGTTCACCTTCCGGTGAAAGTTCTATGAACTACTCGATCCAGGAATATGTAAATGACGCTGTTTCAGCTCTTACCGACGTGTGTAAGAAGAATGAACTGCCCCACCCCAATATCATTACCGAGAGTGGACGGTCTCTGACTGCGCATCATTCTGTATTGATTATAGAGACTCTGGAAACCACCCATCTTCCAATCTGGAATGACAATGAGGAGATTCCCGAAGATGCCCATGAACTTGCACGTGAACTCTATAATATCTGGGATAAGATAAATGCTACACGAGTTTTCGAGGATTGGCATGATGCCTTGCAGATACGTGAGGAGGCTCTTGAGCTCTTCTCCCTTGGACTGTTAGATCTAAAGACACGGGCTCAGATTGAGAAACTGTTCTGGTCGGTAGCCCGTGATGTCAATGACTTGACCAGTTCTATGAAGCATCCACCGGAAGAATTGCGTAAGGTTGCTAAAATGTTGCCGGAAAAATATTTCTGCAATTTCTCCCTCTTCCAATCTCTTCCGGATAGCTGGGCAATAGATCAGATGTTCCCCATTATGCCGATTGAAAGGCTTGATGAGAAACCCTCCAGGTTATGCACTATTCAGGATGTAACATGCGATTCAGACGGAAAGATCAATCATTTCGTAGCTCCTCAGGGTGTAAGCAATGCTCTACCGGTCCATCCTCTGAAAGTGGGAGAAAAGTATTATATCGGTGTATTCCTCGTAGGGGCATATCAGGAAATATTGGGAGACCTTCATAATTTGTTTGGTGATACCAATGCTGTTCATGTATCTGTAAATAAAAACGGTTACGAGATTGAGCAGGTGATTGATGGAGAGACAGTAGCTGACGTGCTGGATTATGTGGAATATAATTCTAAGAAACTGGTGCGTAATGTTGAGACATGGGTAACCGCCTCCATGAAGAAGGGGGTTATTTCAGCTGAAGAGGGCCGTGCCTTCCTAAATAATTATCGTTCGGGACTTTATGGTATCACATACCTGGAACGCGACTGAATTTTTGCCACCGGCAAATCCTGAAATTGAACTTTTAGGAGTGCAAGGAAAGGAGGTTTCGGAAATCCGGCCTGCTTTCCAACGGTGGTTCATGCGCTTAAGTTACAGAGGAGAAGGTTTTTGCGGTTGGCAACGCCAACCCTCTTCTCCATCTGTCCAGGAAACTATCGAGGATTCTTTAAAGACTGTTTTGAGGCGGCCGGTTCCCATTACAGGGGCCGGAAGAACAGATACCGGAGTCAATGCCCGCGTAATGTGGGCTCATTTCGATGCTAATCCGGGAGAGTTTGACCCCATGATTCTGATGAAATCCCTCAATCAATTGTGTGGTCCCAATATTGCCATCTCTGAATTGAGGCGCGTTAAGCCCGCTGCTCATGCAAGGTTTGATGCCATCTCCAGGAGTTACCGGTATATCATTATATTCAACAAGAATCCCTTTCTTCGAGGATTGGCCTGGAGATGTTTTTCAGAGTTGGATATAAAAAGGATGAATGAAGCATCGGAAATATTGGTTGGCAAGAAAGATTTCACATCGTTTGCTAAGCTTCACTCAGACGCCAAGACCAACATCTGCGATCTTACGGAGGCACATTGGGATGAACTTAAATCCGATCAAGAGGTAAGATGGCCGGAAGAAGGGATTGTCTTTACCGTCACTGCCGACAGGTTCCTAAGGAATATGGTCAGGGCCATTGTCGGGACTTTGGTCGATATCGGCCGAGGAAAACTAAGCAAGGAGCAACTTGTTGAGATTATAAATAAGAAAGACAGATGCGCAGCCGGTCAGTCAATGCCTCCCGAGGCATTGTACCTTTGGGATATCAGATATCCGAATTCAATCTGGCAAGATGACGATAGATTCTTAGCCCAATAACTGGAAATGAATTACTATAAATCCGCTATCCGGTACCAATTATGGATAGAAAAGTAAAGGTCTTAAAATAATAATTAAATGGAAGCAAAGGATCGAATTGAAGAGCTTAGGAAAGAGCTTAACAGGCATAATCATAATTATTATGTACTGAATACTCCAGAGATATCGGATAAGGAATTCGATATGTTGATGAAGGAATTGGAAGCTCTTGAAAAAGAACACCCCGAATATTGGGATGAACTATCTCCTACCCAAAGAGTTGGATCCGATCTTACCAAGGGTTTTATTCATGTTGTTCATGAAAGGCCTATGATGTCTCTCTCCAACTGCTATTCTATAGAAGAGGTTGATGATTGGTTCAATCGTATCCGGAAGGCTTTGGGTGATGAAAGATTTGAGGTGGTAGGAGAAATGAAATTCGATGGAACTTCCATCTCAATCACTTATGAGCATGGCCGGTTGATAAGAGCTGTGACACGAGGTGACGGTACGCAAGGAGATGATGTAACAGCCAATGTTAAGACTATCCGCTCGATTCCTCTTGTGCTTCAGCCTGGTGATTGGCCTGATAAATTCGAGATCAGGGGAGAGATATTGATGCCTTGGGAAGTGTTTGAGAAACTGAATGCAGAGCGGGCCTACAATGAGGAACCCCTATTCGCAAATCCAAGAAATGCTGCTTCCGGTACTTTAAAAATGCAGGATCCTAAGGAGGTAGCGCGCCGTCATCTTGATGCCCGTTTCTATTACCTTCTTAGCGATGATCTACCATATCCGGACCATTATCAGAATATGGAAGCTGCCCGGTCATGGGGATTCAAGGTTTCAAAAGCCATGCAACTTCTGAATTCTTTGGAAGAGGTAGATGGTTACATAGATTATTGGGATGTACATCGAAAGGAGCTTCCGGTTGCTACGGATGGTCTTGTTTTTAAAGTGAATTCACTTCGTCAGCAGCTGAATTTAGGATATACAGCCAAATCTCCTCGCTGGGCTATAGCTTATAAATTTAATCCCGAAAAGGCTTTGACCCCTCTGCGAGAGGTGACGTTTGAGACGGGAAGAATGGGAATCGTCACCCCGGTCGCCAACTTGGAACCGGTACTGCTTTCAGGAACCATTGTCAAGAGGGCTTCTTTGCACAATGATGATATAATTCAGGAATTGGGTATTCATCAGGGTGATTGGCTGTATGTCGAAAAAGGTGGTGAAATCATTCCAAAGATCACAGGAGTGGAACTTAGCCATCGTAATCCTGACGCCTCCCCTATCGTTTTTGTTACCCATTGCCCGGAATGTGGAACGAAACTGGAACGTGTAGAGGGTGAGGCCGCCTGGAGATGTCCAAACCATTATGGTTGTCGACCTCAAATAACCGGACGAATAGAACATTTTTGCGCCCGTAGGATGATGAACATTGATGGCATTGGAGAGGAGACAGCCGAGCTTCTCTTTGCTTGCGGGCTTGTAGAGAATATTTCTGACCTCTATAGCCTCACAGTGGAAAAGTTATCCCGTCTGGATAGAATCGGTGAGAAAACCGCTGCAAGGATAATCAAAGGCCTCGAAGATAGCAAGCAGGTACCTTTTGAAAGGGTAATATATGCCCTTTCTATCCCAAATGTTGGCGAGACTACTTCCAAACGGCTTGCGGCAGGTGTAAAGAGCATGGAAAATATGAGGAAAATGAGTGTGGAGGAACTTACGGCTCTTCCAGATATTGGTCCGATTATAGCCAAGTGTATCTATGATTTCCTGCGGAATCCAATCAATGAGAGGAATATTGAAGTCCTGACAGCCAATGGATTGCAGATGCAGCTGTCGGAGGATAAGTTGCAACCCGCAGGTGATTCTTTGGCGGGAAAGACCATCGTCATTTCCGGCACTTTCAGTCATCATTCCAGAGATGAATACAAGGAACTTATTGAAAGGGAGGGTGGAAAAAATGCCGGATCGATCTCAAAAAAGACCTCTTTCGTATTGGCTGGAGAGAATATGGGTCCGGCTAAAAAAGAGAAATGCGAGGCACTTGGTATTCCAATGATTTCGGAAGATGAGTTCCTGAAAATGATAGGGAAACAATAATAAGATTAGACCAATGGCTCTAAAAGAAGTTTCAGAGAGTAAAGGGAGTAGTATAATGGAAAAGGATGGTCTTGAGATTGAGACTCACCCCTTCCCTCCTTTTATCCCGGAGGGTGCCAAAATTTTAATCATGGGGACTTTCCCGCCTCAACCTAAGCGTTGGTCGATGGATTTCTATTACCCTAATCGCACCAATGATTTCTGGTTTATGATGGGTCTTATCTTCTTTGGTGATAAAGATGCTCTGGTTGACAGAGATTCCAAGACTTTCCGGCTTGATATGATAAAAGAACTATTAACCGAGAAAGGAATCGCCTTAAATGATACGGGACATAAAATCAAGAGGTTGGAAGGTAATGCTTCAGATAAGTTCCTTGAAATCGTGGAGCCTGTTAATCTATCTAATCTTTTGAGTCGGATGCCTGAATGCCATACTTTAGCGACTACCGGTGAAAAGGCAGCCGAGGTGTTGGCAGGACTGACCGATAGTGTTCCTCCCAAAATGGGACAGATGGTTACAGCACCTTCCGGTCTATCTATATGGCGTATGCCCTCGACAAGTAGAGCCTATCCCTTGAAACTGGAAAAGAAGGCAGCCTACTACGAAGAAATGTTCAGGAATGTCGGAATAATCTGAGTATATCTCTAAATATGAGACTATCTCTGAATAAGAGCTGATGGGATTTTTCCAAAATAAATTGATTTAAAACAACTTAATAATAAATTAAGATTATCTCTATGATATTACTTCAGTTATTTGATGCGAGCCAGTTCTTTCAATGGTTTGTAGAGAATGCAAACTATTGGTTCGTCTTCATTTTTATGGTAGTAGAATCCTCCTTTATACCGTTTCCCTCTGAAGTGGTAGTACCACCGGCTGCCTATCTCGCTTGCCGCAATTTTGGAGCCGGTGCCGATATGAACGTTTATATGGTGGTAGTTTTCGCGACCTTAGGTGCCCTCTGTGGTGCTTTTATCAACTATTACCTTTCTCTCTGGATCGGACGCCCTGTAATATACAAGTTCGCTGACTCTCGCTTAGGACATGCCTGCTTGATAGATACTCAAAAGGTAGAGAAGGCGGAAGCATACTTTGATAAACATGGAGCAATTTCGACTTTCATAGGCCGATTGATTCCGGCTATCCGGCAGTTGATTTCAATACCGGCTGGAATCGCCAAGATGAATGTAGGAGTCTTCGCGTTATGCACCGCCGCCGGGGCTTTAGTCTGGAACATCTGTTTGGCAACTCTCGGATGGTGGCTATCAACCTGGGTAGATCCTAAAGATCTTTTCGATAAGGTCGAACAATATAATCAGTACCTTACTTGGGTAGGTTACGGTATCTTCGGTGTATGTGTACTCTACATCCTTTGGAATGCCTTCAAACCCCGTAAGGAAAACAAACAAAAAATCTAATTTAATTCTCTAATATCTTAGCATACTGAAAAACATCATGTTAGTATCCCCCTCACTTCTTTCGGCCGATTTTGCAAATATGCGGCCGGATTTGGAAATGATAAATAACTCTGAGTGCGATTATCTCCACCTTGACGTAATGGATGGAGTTTTCGTGCCAAATATCTCCTTTGGTTTCCCTGTAATGAAAGCTGTCGCCAGGGATTGTACCAAGCCTTTGGATGTTCATCTTATGATTGTAGAGCCGGACAAGTGGATCTCTCAGGTTCGTGACTTAGGGGCTGAGATAATGAATATTCATCAGGAAGCATGTACTCATCTTCATAGTGCTGTACAGCGTATCAAACAAGCAGGGATGATGGCTGGTGTTACCTTAAATCCCTCAACTCCCGTTGCTACTTTGGTAGATATTATTGAGGATTTGGATTTGGTGATGCTGATGGGTGTGAACCCCGGATTCGGTGGACAAGCATTCATAGAGCATACTGTGAAAAAGACAGCTGAACTCCGGAAGCTTATCAATGAATCCGGCTCTAAGGCGATACTTGAGATCGATGGCGGGGTAAATGCGAAGACAGGAAAACAGTTGGCAGAAGCTGGTGCAGACATGCTCGTAGCCGGCAGCTATGTCTTCTCCGCTGAGAATCCTGCTGAAGCAATTAGATCACTCAAATCTCTTCAATGAGGTGTATCCTTCTCAGGTGTTTGCTAATTTTATGGATTTTGAGTAATTTTGTGGATAAATCCCAAACTAAGGCATATAAACGCCTTCTGTTTTGAGACTTCGTATTTAAAATTACAGATGAAAACCAACGTAGCAGTATTTTTTGGAGGCCGTTCCGTAGAGCATGAGATATCAGTGCTTTCCGCCCTCCAGGCCATAAATGCTTTCAATAAGGACAAGTATAACATCATCCCCATCTATATTACTAAGGAAGGAAGATGGATTACAGGTGAAGAACTTCTCAATGTCGACAATTATCGGGATATGAAAAAACTGATAGAGAATTGTCAGGAAGTGTTCATGCGTCCCGAATACGGAGACTTTAATCTTTATAAAGCTAATGGAGGCCTTTTCTCCCGTAAGAATCCGATTGTAGCTGAATTGCATGTTGCGATTCCGGTTCTTCACGGTACGAATGGAGAAGATGGTATATTCGAAGGACTCTTGGAAACAACCGGGATACCATTTGCAGGTTGTAACACCCTCTCCAGTGCCAACGGAATGGACAAAATCACTATGAAAATGATTTTGCGGGAGAGCGGCATCCCTGTAGTGGACTACGTTTGGTTTACAGATAAGCAATGGCAACGTAACCGGGAAGGCTTAATTACTGAGATAGAAGAAAAATTAGGATATCCGGTAATAGTAAAGCCGGCTAATCTCGGTTCCAGCGTAGGTATTGGCAAAGCCGGAAACCGTGCGGAACTCATCGAGAAGATCGATAATGCCCAGAAGTATTCCTCGCGCTTGATCGTGGAACACATGGTCCGCCAGCTGAAAGAAATCAACTGCTCCGTACTCGGAGATGCCGATGATAACGAAAGCTCTATTTGCGAGGAACCGATCAAAACCGGTGATATCCTATCATATCTCGATAAGTACGCGGGTGGTGGCAAAGGAATGGCTCATAGCGATAAGCGTATTCCGGCTGATATTCCAGAAGAAGTATCGGATAAGATCCGTCATTTGGCCGAAGAGACCTTCCGTGTTTTAGGTTGTCATGGAGTAAGCCGTATCGATGTCATGATTGAAGAGGAGGATGGCAGTATCTACGTCAATGAGATCAATACTATCCCCGGATCTCTATCCTATTATCTTTGGGAAGAAACCGGCATAAGTTTTGAAAAGCTCCTTGATAAATTAGTAGAATTGGCATTGAAGCGTAAACGTGAGTCCGAAAGGAAAACGACCTCACTTGATGCAAATATCTTTTCATTAGGAAAAGGTGTGAAAGGAGCTAAGGGTGGTTTAAAAGGAGGAAAATGGGGAACTAAACGATGATTTAGACCCCGTCTAAAAGACCCTGTCTAAGAAGAAAAGTATCGTTCAAATGAAGAAATTTAAAGAATATAGCAAACAGCTAAATCTGTCAGATATCAATAAGGAGGTTCTGAAAGAATGGGATAACCATTCCCTCTTCGAGGCCTCTATGAAAGAGCGCGAAGGTTGCCCCTCCTTTGTTTTTTACGAAGGACCGCCAAGTGCCAACGGTATGCCAGGTATTCACCACATGATGGCTCGTACCATCAAGGATACCTTCTGCCGTTACAAGACCATGAAGGGATTCCATGTAAAGCGTAAAGCCGGTTGGGATACCCATGGCCTTCCCGTGGAGCTCGGTGTTGAAAAAACTCTTGGGATTACCAAAGAGGATATCGGAAAGAAAATTTCGGTTGCCGAGTATAATGAAGCTTGCCGTCGTGAGGTAATGAAGTATACTAAGGAATGGACGGACCTAACCCATCGTATGGGGTATTGGGTAGATCTTGACAACCCTTATATTACTTATGATAGCCGTTATATGGAGAGCGTATGGTGGCTTCTTCGCCAACTATATGATAAAGGGTATCTTTATAAAGGATATACTATTCAGCCTTATTCCCCTGCGGCCGGTACAGGTTTATCATCTCACGAATTAAACCAGCCTGGGTGCTATCGTGATGTCAAGGATACAACCGCGACAGCTCTTTTCCGTATCCAGGAGCCTAAGGAGGAGATGACAGGTTGGGGAGACCCCTATTTCATGGCATGGACAACTACCCCATGGACTCTCCCCTCCAACACTGCTCTTTGTGTTGGTCCGAAGTTTGATTATGTAGCTATTCGCACTTACAATCCATATACTGGAGCTAAGATCACAGTCGTTATGGCCGAGGTATTGGTTAATTCCTACTTCAAGCCTGAAGGTGCTGAAGCTTCAATGGATGAGTTTACTCCGGGAGCTAAAGTGCTTCCTTACAGAATTGTCGGACGTTGGAAAGGTTCCGATTTAGTAGGCATGCGGTATAATCAGCTTATGCCTTGGATCAAACCTTGTGAAAAGATCTCGGACCTTTCTCCTGAATGGGTAATCTCAGCTGCTAAGGATAATCCGGGAAACTGTTTTGAAGTTGCCGGCGAAAAATTTGTGGAATTGGCCTCAGAAGCTTTCCGTGTTATTCCGGGTGACTATGTTACGACCGAAGACGGTACCGGAATCGTTCACATTGCGCCAACTTTCGGTGCTGATGACGCTAAAGTGGCTAAGGCTGCCGGTATTCCGCCGTTGTATCTTATCAACAAACGCGGTGAGACCCGTCCCATGGTTGATTTGCAAGGAAAGTATTATCCTATCGATGAGCTTGCCGAGGAATTTGTGGAGAAATGCGTAAATGTAGAGCTTTATAGTAAACATGCAGGCGACTATGTGAAGAACGCTTACGATCCTAAATTCAATCCTGATGGAAAGTATGATGAAGAGGCTGCTAACAAGGCAGAGAATCTGGATATCGTATTATGTCTGGAAATGAAACAGGCTGGTGAGGTTTTCCGCATCGAGAAACATGTCCATAATTATCCCCATTGCTGGAGAACGGATAAGCCGGTGCTTTACTATCCTCTTGACAGCTGGTTCATCAGGACTACAGCTGCCCGCGAACGTCTTATGGACCTTAATGGGAATATTAAATGGAAACCTGCCTCGACCGGTTCAGGACGTTTCGGTAAATGGCTCGAGAACCTTCAGGACTGGAATCTCTCACGTTCCCGCTACTGGGGTACTCCTCTTCCCATTTGGAGGACAGAGGATGGAAAAGAAGAGATCTGCATCGGTAGCTATGAAGAGCTGTATAATGAAGCAGAGAAGGCTGTCAAAGCCGGTGTAATGTCCACGAATCCTCTTAAGGATAACGGCTTTGAACCCGGTGTAAATACTGCTGATAATTATTCCAAAGTTGATATCCATCGCCCTTATGTCGATGAGATAGTACTTGTCTCCGAATCAGGAAAACCGATGAAGAGAGAATCCGACCTTATTGATGTATGGTTTGATTCCGGTGCGATGCCGTATGCTCAGGCACACTATCCCTTTGAGAACAAGGAAGCATTGGATTCCGGTGAAATTTATCCGGCGGACTTTATCGCAGAAGGTGTAGACCAGACCCGTGGATGGTTCTTTACCCTTCATGCCATAGCCGGTATGATTTTCGATTCCGTAAGCTATAAGGCAGTTATCAGTAACGGTCTTGTCCTCGATAAGAATGGTAACAAGATGAGCAAACGTCTTGGAAACGCCATTGATCCTTTTGATAATATCGAGAAATTCGGTAGCGATCCGGTAAGATGGTATATGATCTCCAACTCATCTCCTTGGGATAATCTTAAGTATGATGAGGCTGGTGTGGCAGAAACTTCGAGGAAGCTTTTCGCGACCTTATATAATACTTATAAGTTCTTCGCTTTATATGCGAACGTCGATGGCTTTACTGGAGATGAACAGCAAGTTCCGGTTTCAGAGCGTCCCGAGATTGACCGTTGGATGCTATCTCTATTGAATACTTTAGTCAAAGAGGTTACTGAGGATCTGGATGATTATGAACCCACCAAGGCTGCCCGCGCCATCGAGGAGTTTGTAAATGATAATCTCTCCAATTGGTATGTGCGCCTTAACCGTAAGCGTTTCTGGGCGGGTGAGATGAACTCCGATAAACTCACTGCTTATCAGACTCTTCACCGTTGTCTTGTAACGGTAGCTCAGCTGATGGCTCCTATCGCTCCTTTCTTCGCTGATAGGCTGTATAGTGATTTGCTCCCGCAAGGTGATAATGGCTATGCTTCGGTACATCTATCCAAGTTCCCGGAATTTGACCCCGCTTTGAGTGAACCTGAACTGGAGATGCAGATGGCTCTCGCCCAGAAAGCTACTTCTGCAGTGTTGGCACTAAGAAGAAAGGTGAATCTAAAGGTGCGCCAGCCGTTGCAGACCCTTTTGATCCCTGCTGCGGATGATTCTCAGAAGAAGGCTCTTGAGGTAGTTAAAGATCTCTTGGCTTCCGAAGTGAATGTGAAGGAGATTAAGATTGTAGATAATGAAGAATCTGGTCTCGTCAAGAGAGTCAAAGCCGACTTCAAGAAGCTTGGTCCGAAATATGGTAAGGTTATGAAAGATCTTGCCAAGGCTATTGGCTCAATGAGCCAGCAGGAGATCGCTACCCTTGAGCGTGATGGCAGATTCACTTTCGAATCTGTTGCCGGTGCTCCCGTTGTTACTCTTGAAGATGTAGAGGTAATCCCTGAGGATGTACCCGGATGGCTGGTAGGAAACGAAGGAAATGTAACAGTCGCTTTAGATGTTACCGTTACTCCAGAATTGCGCCGTGAGGGTATGGCTCGTGAATTGATCAACCGTATCCAGAATATCCGCAAGGCAGCAGATTATGAGATAACGGATAAGGTACAGGTGGTTTTGTCTGATCTTCCAGAAATCAGAGAAGCAGTCGAGGCTTTCCGAGATTATATATCAGCGCAGGTCTTAGCCTCCTCCATTTCTCTTGCTACAGAAGCTCCGGAGGGTTCTACCGAAATGGATATCGAAGGTCTTAAAGATGCATGGGCATCCGTAAAACGGTAAGAAACCTAAAGCCAAAACAAAAGCCTGTATGGAAAATGGCTTGAATAAATCTGAATCGCGAAGAGCTGCCTGGTTGGTTTTCCTGGTAGCCTTCGCGGTACTCCTCGCTGATCAGATACTAAAAATCTGGGTGAAGACCAATTTCTATCTCGGGGAATCCTTGGAGATCTTGCCCTGGTGGGAATTGAAATTCATCGAGAATAACGGCATGGCTTTCGGAATGGAGCTTTGGAACAAGCTCTTCCTGACCTTCGGTAGAATAGCAGCTGTTATCTTCTTCATCTGGATAATTTCCAAGATCATCCAGAAGCAGCATTGGAAGACCGGGTTCCTGATAGCTTTGGCGTTAATTACCGCCGGGGCTGCCGGGAATATTATAGACTGTGTATTCTACGGTGAGATCTTCTCTAATCCCATGCCTCCTCAGAAAGCGCAATTCCTGCCTCCTGGTGGTGGATACGCAGGTTGGTTTGAAGGGAGGGTCGTGGATATGCTGTACTTCCCGATAGTTACCTGGACCTGGCCGAACTGGATACCGGTTATTGGAGGGACGGATTTCGAGTTCTTCCAATATATTTTCAACATAGCGGATGCTGCAATATGTATTGGTGTCGCGCTCTTGTTGTTCTTTTACTCAAAGGATGCCAGCACAGCCTATACCCTCCTTTGGGGCGATAAAAAAGCCGTCAAATCTGATAAAAACAAATGAAGATCCCCTGCTTATTTAGACCCCAGTACCTCTTAAATTTTATGAGACGAGGTCTTACCAACTCTAAAAGAATGGCCGGCCCGGCAATGGTCGGCCTTCTTATACTTTTAGGGATTGGAGGTGCCTGTACACGTCAGAAAGGGATAATCCCGGAAAAAGAATTGATAAAGACATTGGCTGACCTGGAAACAGCCCGGGCCTGGCAACGTGTGTCAGGTCCCGGTATTCCAAGGATGAGCGGGGACAGCGTTTCTTTGGCAGTTCTAAAAAATAACGGTATTACACCGGAAGAGCTTGATTCCACTTTAAGTTGGTATGGTAGGAATGTAGATGATTACCAGATCCTTTATGCTAAAGTTGAAAGGGAACTTGATAGGAGGCTCAATGAGGTATCTAAATCCCAACCTTTGGAGATTACCTCTGAAGGTGTAAAGGATCTGTGGAATTTCCCCAGATTTTCAAGGATCACTTCGGAAGATCTTATGCCCGGTCTTTCCTTTAATATTGATAATCCGGACATAGAACCGGGAGAAATAATTGAATGGAAACTTAGGCCGGTAAGTGGAAATAATCTCGAAATAGTCTTGGGTGGTGAATATGATGGTGGTCAGTATTTCTACAATAATTCCACCATTTACGCTCGCAACACTACCTCCGTAAAACTCTATACGGACTCTACCCGGAGATTATTAAGGTTGTACGGTACGATCGAACCTCGTGGAAATAGCTCTGAAACTGTGCTTATAGATAGTCTGGCTCTTCTGATCTTGCCGAAGGATGACGCGCAATATTTCCGGAATTTCCATCAGAAGAAATATTCTATCTTGCCTAAACGTAAAAAGAATGAAACCAAGGAAATACCTGACTCGACAAGTCATAAGGACTGACCTTACAGGAGAAACCAATGAACTTGGACTCAGCGTAGTTACTGTGGAAGAGGAATCTGTGAAAGTAGTTCCCTTTACACAAGAATCAGAAGGTATCCTGTATGTCGATTCTCCAATTTGTATTTCGGAAATCAGTAAAGGTAGGTATAAAATTTGCGGGATTGAGGGCGAATGATTAAATTTATACCCTGAAAGTCCATAGTAGTTCCAAATTCTTTATGGCTGACTTGAATCTCATATATGGCAGACTTTAATTTAAGGGGGTTGGGAATAGCTCTCGTAACTCCATTCGATACAGATAAAAACATAGATTATAATGCTCTTGACAAGTTACTTGATCATGTCTTGAACAATGGCGCAGATTATCTGGTAGTATTGGGTACTACCGGTGAGACCCCTACTCTTTTTCCGGAAGAAAAAGAGGAAGTCCGGTGCTTCATCAAATCGAAGGTCAAAGGTCGCGTCCCGCTTGTTTTAGGACTTGGCGGTAACTCCACAATGGGGGTTATAAAAGAAATGGGTGAAACGAATTTGGAAGGATTCTCGGCAATCCTTTCAGTGGTCCCTCCCTACAATAAACCCTCTCAGGAAGGCCTGCGCCAGCATTACTTGGCTATAGCTGAAATGTCTCCTCTTCCAATCATACTTTATAATGTACCTGGACGTACGGGAGTCAACATGACAGCGGCCACTACCCTCTCTATTGCTGCTGCTTCTCCTAAAGTAATCGGAATTAAGGAAGCCTCAGGGAATTTTCCTCAGATTGAGGAGATAATAAAAAATAAAAAACCTGAATTTCAGGTTATTTCCGGTGATGATTCCATTACTTACCCCTTGATGACCTTAGGAGCCGAAGGTGTCATATCGGTTATCGGAAATGCTTATCCGGCTGAATTTGGTAAGATGGTTAGACTGTGTCTCGAAGGTAAATTCTCCGAGGCCCTTCCGATTCATTTCCGCTTTACAGAGATGTTCAACCTCCTCTTTGTGGACGGTAATCCGGCCGGAGTTAAGTGTGCCCTGAATAATTTAGGATTGATGGAAAATGCATTGCGACTCCCGTTGGTTCCTACTCGAGTAGAGACATACGAGAAAATTCATAGTCTGATGAGCCGACTCTAATAAGTGATATGTCATAGGGCATAGTTAAAAGGTAAATGATAGATCGCGCTACAATTGAAAAAATAAAGGATACAGCTGACATCGTGGAGGTGGTGAGCGATTATGTTCATCTGACACGCCGCGGAGCCAACTATGTCGGGTTATGTCCTTTTCATAACGAGCGCACCCCCTCTTTTTCGGTTAGCCGGAGCAAGAACTTCTGTTATTGTTTCTCCTGTCACAAAGGAGGATCTCCGGTTAATTTCATAATGGAGAAAGAGGGGATCTCTTACCATGATGCCCTACTTCAGTTGGCTCGCAAATATAATATCGAGGTAGAGGAGCGTCAGCTGACCGATGAGGAAAGGCGCAATCAGAGTGAACGCGAAGCCATGTTTGTGGCCAATGAATGGACGGCTGACAAAATGGTTAATACCCTTCATAAGACGCAAGACGGTCAAGACATTGGGCTGACCTATTTGTATGGAAGAGGTATAACAGCCGCGGCAGTCGAGCAGTTCCGACTTGGATATTGTCTTGATTCAGGCAACGATATAGCGGAGCAAGCCCGAAAATCCGGTTTCGATTTAGAGGTATTCCATAAATTAGGAATTTTAGGAAAAAGCAAAGAAGGGCGTTATTATGACCGCTTCCGTGGTCGGGTGATATTCCCTATTATCAATACTTCCGGGAAAGTCGTTGGATTCGGAGGGCGTGATCTAAAAGGGGGGCCAGCAAAATATATCAATTCCCCGGAGTCCGCTATCTACAAGAAGAGTAATGAGCTATATGGCATTTTCCAGGCCAAAGGGGAAATGGTACGGCAGGATCAATGCTATCTTGTAGAAGGTTACTTGGATGTGATAGGAATGTGGCAGGCGGGTCTGAAAAATGTAGTCGCCTCTTCCGGAACAGCCCTGACCGATGGGCAGATAGCACTCATACACCGGTTCACAAACAAAATCACCCTGATTTATGATGGTGATGCAGCGGGAATAAAGGCCTCTCTTAGGGGTATAGACATGTTGCTCAGACATAGGATGGAAGTCAAGGTGCTTCTGCTTCCTGATGGCCATGACCCTCATTCTTTCTCTTTGGAAAAGTCACCGGAAGATTTCCGAGAGTACATTAAGTCGCATGAGACAGATATAATCCGATTTCAGACCAAGGTATTGCTCGATGAAGCCGGAGAAGATCCTCAAAAAAGGATAACTGCTGCAAATAGTGTGGTACAATCCATCGCCTCCATACCGGATGCTTTGAGCCGCACAGTTTACATCCAAGAATGTGCCATAGTTTTCGGACTCCCCGAAAGTGCCATCGCAACTGCCGTAGAGGCTGCCCGTAAAGCGATAGAACTTAGACACCAGCATGAAAAAGAGATTGAGCATCGTGCTTATCTTCGTAACCAGAAGCAGGATCAACCGCCATCCGTAAGCAACACGGAAATTAATCCGGGCTCTGTAAACTCAGATTTTGGTTCCCCCTCAATATCAGACTCCCGGAATGGACAGCCCGTCCCAACTACACCTCCTGAGTCTCCTCAGCTTAAGGCTTTGGGGGGTAGAAAGGAGATCCGTAGAAAAAAGGAAATGATGGTTGCCGAACAATGTCTGAAGTATGGACTGTTGCCAAATCATAATGTAGAGGACTTCTCTATTCTCGGTCCCGATTCAAATTGGGTCAGTGTTGCTGAATTTATAAAGGAGGATCTGGAGAGTGATAGTATTGAATTCGCCTTTCCTATTTTCTCTCGTCTTATGGATGAGGTGATAGCTTTGAGAAAGGATATATCCGCCTCTCTTGAGAAGCACCTTGATGAGGTTGAGAAAGAATTGAGGATTTTCCAGCAGGAGGAGATAGAGAAGATTGCTACTTCTAATATTTCTATGCAAGGGATTGAGATGGCTGAGAAAAAACTATCAGCTGAGATTATCCGTAGGCGCCAAGGTGCAATACGGGATTTTCTTAAAAGCTATCCCTCGCTGAAATTAGCCAGCCATGAGGATGATGAGTTGAGAAAGCTGACCACTGAGCTGCTCTCCTCTCCCCACCGTCTTAGTAATATCTATGTCAAAGATCAGCGTCCGGAGGATTTGGAAAGAATGGAGAAAAGTCAGATGGACTCCTCTATCTTGCGGTCCATACGGGAATTGAAAAATGAAATTCTCGAAGAGGAGTATTTAGATATGATGAGCGAACTGAGACGAGCGGTAGCAGACCATGCTCCGGCCGAGAAGATACAGGAACTTCAGCTATCCTTGGCGGAAATAATTCAGATAAGGTCTATCTTGGCAAAAGAGTTGGGGGAACGAGCAGTAAGTCCTACTAAAATGAATTAACATCCTATAGTTTCTTCAATCTGTTGAAGCGGTAGGAAATTTTAGTAAGCACAAAGAAAAAGTAAACAATAACGACAGAACAACAGTAATATGAATAATATACTTGAAATAGATAACCTGTCTAAGCAATTTACAAACGTAAAGGCCCTTGACGGAGTTAGCTTTAATGTCGAGAGAGGGTCAATAACAGGTATCTTAGGTCCGAATGGCGCCGGGAAGACTACTCTTCTCAGAATAATCAACGGTATTATAATATCGGATGAAGGAACAGTGATGGTAGACGGGAAACCGGCATCCCGCGATAATGCCACCTTGATAGGATACATGCCTGAAGAACGTGGTCTCTACGATAATATGACAGTGGCAGACCAGATTATCTATTTCGGTCGTCTTCATGGTGGCGACGAACGTCGCCTGCGCCTTGTTATGGCGGAGTATCTTGAAATGTTCAATCTCGGAGACCAACAGAAAAGAAAGATCAAAGAACTCTCGAAAGGTAACCAGCAGAAAGTGCAGATCATATCTACTCTGGTACATGAGCCTGAACTGGTAATCTTAGATGAACCTTTCAGTGGATTCGACCCTATCAATGGAGCTATTCTTACGGATATTATCACTCGATTAAGGGAAGTAGGAGCAACTATTATCCTCTCGAGCCATAATATGCCGGCTATCGAGGGAATGTGCAATGACATTGCCCTCATTAATCACGGCCATCTTTTGGTCAAGGACTCACTTATAAACATTAAAGAACAGAATAAGGATCAGTCTTTGCTCGTTACTTCCAGAACTCCGATTGACCTTGACCAGTTAGCTCAATCAGGAGTTATAGAATCCTCTGATAAAATAGACACAATCGGCCATAGGACCGGTTATTCCTATAAGCTGTTTAAGGCTCCAGATATAACAAACTCGGAACTTCTCGGAAAGCTGGTACCCTTAAGTGAAATCACTCATTTTGAGGAGGCTCTGCCCTCATTGAATGATATTTTCTTAAAATATACCACTGAGAAATAAGCCACCGTACCAAAAATCAAAAGGGGAAGTAAGAAGCGGGAATAATACTTATAAATTTGAAAGCAATGAGCAAACTTGGATTGATAGTTTCGCAAGAATATAAAACTTCGGTATTTTCCAAATCATTTATAATCAGTACCTTCTTGGTACCTGTTCTCATCTTCATTTTCGGGGCAGTAATAGGAGTGCTGATGGCCAATTCGGACTCTTTGGAGACAGTAGGCTCCATAGCTTCAGGAATGGGTGGAGATACAGATAAAGAAATGACCGGTGCCCAGGCTATGGGAATGATGTGTGGGTTCGCTATGACTATGTTTGTGATGACCTATGGAGCCGCTATCTTCAATAAAGTAAAACAAGAAAAGACCAACCGTATAATCGAGGTATTGGCAACTTGTGTTAACGGACGTACTCTGATGATAGCTAAAGTGATAAGTATAGGCTTGATGGGTCTGACGCAATTGATTGCCTGGGGTTTGATCTTAGGTATATTAGGATTCGGTTGTATTTTAATTTTCAATATTGAGATTCCTTGGAATATTGTCTTTTCCGGTAGAGTGATAGGTATGTTATTGTGGTGTATCGGTTACTTCTTAGGAGGATATGTCTTCTTTGGTTCCTTATTTGCCGCTTGCGGTGCTACTACGGATCGCAACAACGAGAATCAGGAGTATATGTCGGTATTGACTTTCATACTTATAGGTTCTATGTACTTGGGAATGTTCGTAGTAGACCATCCATCTTCGGTTGTGGCGACAGTCTTCTCGTTTATACCGCTGACTGCTCCGACATGCGGTGTAGTCGGAGCTGTATCCGGTCAGAATCCAATATGGCTTTCTCTTCTGTCTCTCCTTACTCTTTGGGCATTTGCGGGAATTACCCTCATCCTTGCCGGTAAGATTTATACTTCCTCCCTATTACTCATGGGCAAAAAATTAACTCCTAAAGACATCTTGACCTTCCTTAAAAGCAAGTAAGGGTCTAAGATTTAGTTAGATGTTCATATTAGGACAAGTAGGAACTAATCTGATTAAGAAGTATGGAGATTCATTTTGCACCCATTCAAGGTCATACAGATGCGGCCTATCGGAATACTCATTCCCGTCTTTTCAAAGGGGTAGATTATTATTACACTCCTTTTATAAGATGGGAGTCTGAAGGAATACGTCCCAGGGATTTAAAAGATATTTCCCGCGAGCTGAACCCGGATTGCAAACCTATTCCTCAAATTATTTTTAGAGATAAGACCGAGCTCAGAAACTTGATTAAGGTTCTATATGAAAATGGCGAGCGCCGGATAGACTTGAACATGGGCTGTCCATTCCCTCTTCAGACAGCACGAGGCCGCGGTGCTTCTTTGGTGTCGAATGAAGAGATGGCTAAGGAAATAGTACGTGTAACCGAAGAATATCAGGACGTAGAGTTCTCTATCAAGATGCGTTTAGGCTTTAAGGATCCGGATGAATGGAAAATCTCCCTTCCGATTCTTAATGATGCTAAATTAAGACATATTACTCTTCATCCTCGCTTTGCCTCCCAGCAATACGGTGGTGAGCCAGACTTAGAAAGGTTCGAAGAATTTTATAAGACTTGTAAACATCCTCTCATTTATAACGGTGATATTACGGAGCTTGCCAAATTTAAGGAGATTGTAGCCCGTTTCCCGAATCTGAAGGGAGTGATGATCGGAAGAGGATTGATCGCGCGCCCGTCTCTTGCCGAAGAAATCATTGAAGAGAGAGAATTTCCGAAAGATGAACGAATACAAAGACTTCTTCAATTCCACCGTTCCCTCTTAGGCCATTATCGTGACACTCTTTGTGGTGATTCTCAGATTTTAGGTAAGATAAAACCATTCTGGGAATATTCAGAAGAGGAAATAGGTCGTAAACCTTGGAAATCAATTAAAAAGGCCGTAAATATGGCAAAGTATCAGACTGCCGTAGCCTCCATTCAGGATAGATAACCGGCTTTTCATTATTTTATACTTCAATGAAAGAGAGTAAAATAAGATATACATTCACCAATAATACTTTTTACTGTATGAAACACCTTTACTTACTTGGACTTGCGTGTCTGGCAGGTTTAACCCTGCAAGCAGCCACTCCCGCTAAAATCAATGAACGGCAGGAGCTGAAAAAGCAAGCTAACAAGAACATCGCATCAGAAGGGAGAACACTGAGACTTAGTTCGGACTCCATGCGTGCCAAACAGAGAGCTATCTCAAAAGCCCCCTCTAAGGATTACATCTTAGGGGATTATGAGGTTGATTATTGGGATAGCTACAATGAGAGGGCTATTTATGTCAATGCTACTATTACCGCCGGAGAGGACGAATCTCAGGTATATTTCAATCTTCCTATCGATCTCAAGAGCATGGGACAACCCGTAGTGGCGTTCCCGGCAACTTATGAAGATGGAGTCTTGACTTTCACCTCTGGCACTCCCCTTTCAATCGAGATCAATGGACGTACTTTCTATGATGATCTTTTCGTCTATAAGTTCAATGATGATGGTAGCTATGATTTTGCCGAGACAGCTACAGCCGTTTGGGCCGGGTATGGGTTTGACTTCGATGCTGATGATATCCTTTGCATGGCGGATCCGAAAGACGAGGATGGAGCTTGGTTCGCAGTCAGTGATATTATAACCGAGAAATTCCTTTCCCAGAATCCTGACTTCGATATCAACGAAGGTTGGACCTCCTTAGGAAACGCTCACTTACAGGATGGTTGGGTGCTCCCTGGATTTCTGATGGATCAGTTCTTAGAAGATAATATCTGGGAGGTAGAGCTTCAGCAGAATGATGCTGACCCGAATGTATATCGTCTTGTCGAACCCTACAAAGGTAACTCGCCGATTGCAGATTTGAATGAATCTCAGCGTATGGGTTTCATTCAGTTCGATGTAACTTATCCGGATTATGTAACCTTCTATCCTGTAGATGCAGGATTTGCTTATGCTGATATGGGTATCCAGAAATTCTATTGCCAGAACTTCATGACCTATATGGTTGGGTTCTATGGTGATGCTCCGGAAGATATAGTAGAAGAGTTCGACTCTCCGACAATGCAATGGGGCAATTTCAAAGATGGAATCGTTCATCTACCTTACTTCATTGACGGGGATCTCGGTCCGGCTAATGATGCAATGTTCGGTTATCAAGGTAAAATATTCAGTGCCTCCAATTGGACCTTTGAGAATCCTGACTTCCTATATGGAGAGCCTGCCAATATGGATACCAAGATATATTTCCCCGGTACCTATGGGCAGGACAACGTAGATATGGTAAAAGTTGAGGACAACGT
The DNA here is from genome assembly GCA_964553075.1 of uncultured Sangeribacter sp. GTDB lineage: Bacteria > Bacteroidota > Bacteroidia > Bacteroidales > Muribaculaceae > Lepagella. Next base: position 67,097 of record CAZKJP010000001.1, read on the forward strand.
CCGTTATTACAATCTCCAAGGTCAGGCAGTCGCATTACCTTCCAAAGGCGAGATAGTAATAAAGATCGAAAACGGCAAGTCAACCAAGACTATCCTGAAATAATCGCTATTGATAAGATTAGATTACGGTCCAAACCATTCATGTGGTTTGGGCCGTTTTGCTATAGAAGGTTAGAACCACATTCTACCGTAGTTTTCCAATAAAGTTGGCGTGGTATTTGTTATAGAAAGAGAAGTTATGAAAAACAATACGGAAACTCAAAGATATATCAGCGTAAAAGGAGCCAGGGTCAACAATCTCAAGAATCTTGATCTTGAGCTGCCCCTTAATAAATTCACTGTCATTACCGGGGTATCGGGTTCCGGTAAATCCTCTCTTGCCTTCGACACACTATATGCCGAGGGTCAACGTCGTTATGTTGAATCCCTGAGTGCGTATGCGCGTCAATTCTTAGGGAGAATGGCCAAACCGGAATGTGATTATATTAAAGGTCTTCCTCCGGCAATTGCCATTGAACAGAAGGTCAACACCCGAAATCCAAGAAGTACCGTAGGCACCGCCACTGAGATTTATGATTACCTGAGAATGTTGTTCGCCCGGATCGGTCGAACCTTCTCCCCTATATCCGGTGAGGAAGTCAAACGTGAAAGTACTGATGATATAGTGAATTCTCTGCTTAAGTTAGGAGTTGGAACAAGACTCGCGTTGCTCACTCATATCTACATTCCGGAAGGAAGGGACTTCAAAACCCATTTAGGAGTATTGCAGCAGGAGGGTTTCTCGCGTTTAGAAAAAGATGGTCAGCTGATAGACATTTCCGATCTTTCCGACGATGATCTTATGGATGGTCCGGAAGGGTTTCGGCTCTTGATAGATAGATTGGCTATTTCTTCAGATAAAGATGAGATTTCACGTCTCGCTGATTCGTTGGAGACAGCATATTTTGAGGGTCGAGGGGAATGTATCGTAAAGATCTGGAATGAAGATGGAGTTAACGAGAAAGTTTTCTCCAACAAGTTTTCAGCAGATGGCATTGATTTCCGTCAGCCATCTGATTTGATGTTTAATTTCAATAACCCTTATGGGGCCTGTCCTGAATGTGAAGGGTTCGGTAAGGTAATGGGGATTAGTGAAGACCTGGTAGTGCCGGATAAGACTTTGACGGTTTATCAAGGGGCTGTACAATGTTGGCGTGGAGAAAAAATGGGAGATTGGCTGAAAGCCCTTATTCGCATTGCCCCACGTTATGATTTTCCTATCCATACCCCATATAAAGATCTGACCGAAGATCAAAAGCGTTTCCTTTGGGAGGGTAAGAATAGCTGGCAAGGTATAAATGGATTCTTTGCCTTTGTAGATGAGAACCAATATAAGATTCAATATAGGGTACTTAAAGCAAGATACCGTGGCAAGACAACATGTCCTGTTTGTCATGGAACCCGCTTACGTCCGGATGTACAGTATGTCAAGGTCGGAGGCATGAATATCACCGAATTGGTTAAAATGCCAATCTCAGACTTGAGTGAGTTCTTTAATAACCTCACCCTCTCGGAAACGGATGCTAAAATCGGAGAGCGTCTGCTGATAGAAATTAAAAATCGGCTCTCGTTCATGAATAAAGTCGGATTAGGATACTTGACATTGGACCGCCTTTCCTCCACTCTCTCCGGCGGAGAAAGCCAACGAATTAATCTTGCAACATCCCTCGGTTCAGCTCTTGTTGGTTCACTATACATTCTTGATGAGCCAAGTATCGGGCTTCACTCTCGTGATACTGATAAGCTGATTGGCGTGTTGAAAGAATTAAAGGATACTGGTAACACAGTGGTGGTCGTAGAACATGACAAAGATATAATGTTAGCCGCTGATGAGATTGTAGATATCGGACCTGATGCCGGACGCTTAGGAGGTGAACTGGTATTCCAGGGTAATTTGAAAAAGGCCTTGGAGACTGGTGAGCAATCACGTGGCTATACATTGGATTATCTTCGTGGCGTAAGAAAGATTGAAGTCCCAAAGCACCGTCGTCCCTGGACCTCTTCAATAAATGTAATGGGGGCTTGCGAAAATAACCTAAAGGATATTGATGTGAAATTTCCTTTAGGAGTAATGACCGTAGTAACAGGTGTAAGCGGCTCCGGCAAATCCACATTGGTAAGGGAAATTCTTTATAAAGGTTTACGCCGTGCTTTAGGAGAATCCGGAGAAGCGCCGGGTGCTCATACTGATTTGAATGGGGATATCCGTCGAATAAAAGAAGTGTTCTTTATTGATCAGAATCCAATCGGCACCTCATCTCGCTCTAATCCCGCTACTTATCTTAAGGCATTTGATGAGATTCGAGCTCTGTTCGCTTCCTGTCAGCTTGCAAAACAGATGAACTTTACTCCCGGATTCTTTTCATTCAACACTGAGGGAGGGAGATGCGAGGAATGTAAAGGAGAAGGTACTATTACAATACCGATGCAATTCATGGCCGATATGGTTGTAGAATGTGATGTCTGTCATGGTAAGCGCTTTAAGAAAGAGGTGTTGGAAGTCCTTTATCGTGGAAAGAGCATATATGATTTCCTTGAGATGACCATTGATGAATGTATGGACTTCCTTAAGGAGCAACCCGGGACGATTGAAAACAAAATATTAGCACGTCTTCAGCCGCTGCATGATGTAGGTTTAGGTTATGTGAAATTAGGCCAAAGCTCCTCTACCCTTTCAGGTGGTGAAAACCAAAGGGTAAAGTTGGCATATTACCTCGCTCAGGATAATATGGAGAACTCTCTGTTTATTTTCGACGAGCCCACTACCGGTTTGCATTTCAATGATATCTCTACCCTTTTAGATTCGCTTGACAGATTGGTGAAAAAAGGTCATTCTGTAATCATAATCGAACACAATATGGAAATGATAAAGTGTGCCGATTGGGTTATTGATATTGGTCCTGAAGGTGGGGAGAAAGGAGGAAACCTGGTAATTGCAGGTACACCGGAGGAAGTGGCAGCCTGCCCGGAATCTTATACCGGACATTATCTTAAAGAGGAACTTAAAAGTATCGAATAGGATGAAAGGTATTTTTATTATAGCTGGATTGTCACTTCTGTTTGTTTTCGGATCCTCTTCCTGCTCCTCACATGCGGAGCAAGAAACCCAAAGGGAGGCCAATAACCTTTATGAAGAGACTTACAAGCTCGTAAAGTTATATACGGATAGTATGCGTAACGCTCCCGACTCTGCGGCAGTAGCTGCTTTATCCGCGAATTATGAACGCAGGATAGCAAAGCTAAATTTCCAATACAAGCCGGATACAGACCTGGATATGACAGAGCAAGAGAATGATACACTTTTCAAGCTTATCTCCGTCTATGTAAAGGAGAGGGACTCACGCCTTGAAAAGCTTCATCTCGCAACGTTCGCAGTCGAAAGCGAGACGAAATCGGATTCCATCCTTACCGGTAAGGAAGAGGGGCTCGGAAAGTGAGAGTCCCTTTTTTTCTTTTTTACAAAGACCCGCTTCCCGCAGGATACAATGGCGAGTGTGCATTACCTGCTTTCCGGTCATATCTTTTCTATCGAGTAATTCTGCGGCCTTGTCAATTTTTGAAACCCCATGTTCCTCGTAAAATCTCCTTGCCAATGAATTGGAAACATTCCCCCTGTAATCAAGCTTACCGGATGGATAAATGGCTTCGGTATTCTCCTCCCTTCTTCTATCCAATGGATAGACCATAAGATTGGCATTATCCAGATGAGAGATCAAACTTCTTCGCGAGGTTGTAAGTTCAGAGGCCGGGATAAACAGATTCTCAGTCAGTTTATTTGAGAAACTCATCAGTTTATACGGAGTATTCCCTAACTTAGCAAAAACAGGCTTATAATCCATCGTTTTTTCTGCTTTACCGGTTGTTGAGGGTAAAGGAATACGTACTTTGACTCCTCTTTCATCCTCAGCTGAGATACCATGATTGTCCATAAGGACTGATATTCCAATTTTCCTTACGGAAGTTGGTTTCCCCATCAACTGATTCCATTCCTTGTCTGAGGTTCTTCTTATCTCAACCCCTTTTGGTAATTTGAATCCTTTAGGTCCATAAATCTCCTTCCCCTTAACACCATTTACCGGCATACCTACATACTCCCCATTAAGGTCAAACCAACTTATACCGTCTCCATTATGAAGTCTGCTGACATCCTTTATAGGTTCACCTAATGATTTTGGAGTTCGGATTTCCGAAATTCCTTTGGGTCTCCTTCCATCAATAAAATAATGAGTAAAACCACGGTTAAAACTTTTGTATGGATCAGGTGTGAACGTGAGCGCAGTATCTCCTCCTGAAGAGTGCTCATATTTGCCATCGGAAGACTGTATTATTTCGTTTAGTCTTTGGCTATAAGTGGCAGTAACGTTTTTTACATATCCAATCTCCTTAAGTCTTCCTTCAATCTTAAATGAGGATACCCCGGCTGCTATCAAATCCTCCAGGGAATCCAAGAGGTTGAAGTCTTTGAGAGACAAGAGGTGACCCTCTTTTCCGATCTGTTTACCGTTGGAATCGGTGAGTTTGTAGGGGAGACGGCATAACTGTGCGCAGGCTCCTCTATTGGCTGAACGACCATAACATGCCTGACTGGCGTGACATACTCCGGAATAGCTGACGCAAAGAGCACCATGTACAAAACATTCAATCGGAACCGTTACGCTGTCGCATATTTCTTTAATTTCTCTAAGGGTCAGTTCACGTGCTAAAACAATCTGGGAAAATCCTACTTCCTGAAGGAAACGCGCTTTCTCAGGAGTGCGCGTATCGCATTGAGTCGAAGCATGTAAAGCGATAGGGGGAAGATTCATCCTCAATATTCCCATGTCTTGAACTATTATCGCATCAACACCGGCTCTCCATAGTTCCCAAATCATTTTTTCAACATCTTTCAGCTCATCCTCATAAACTATAGTGTTGACTGTCACATATACCTTAGCTCTAAATATGTGGGCAAAATCAACCACTCTTCTGATATCGTCAACAGAGTTTGAGGCAGCTTTTCTTGCTCCATGACTTGGAGGACCAATATATACAGCGTCGGCTCCATGGAGAATGGCCTGAATAGCAGTTTCAGCATTAGCTGCCGGGGATAACAGTTCAAGTTTTCGCATCTAACTTATATTTCTAATTATGAGGGCCTGAGTGCAAGAGTTTTTCCTTGAGTCGGTTCTTTATTGTTTATATAAACGGTCAAGTGTGCGTTTGTCTTCTCTCTCTTTAATCGACTGCCGTTTATCAAACTGTTTCTTACCTCGCGCAACTCCTATTACCAGTTTTGCGAATCCTCTTTCATTGATGAATACACGCAATGGAATAATCGTATAACCCGGATCGGCAGAGGCCTTGATTAGTTTAGCTATCTCTTTTTTTGATAGAAGAAGCTTTCGATCACGCCTGGCAGCATGATTATTGTAGGAACCATAGAAATATTCTGCAATGTGCATACCCTTAACCCATACCTCTCCATTCTCTATCAAGCAATATGAGTCAGCAAGCGAAGCCTTTCCGGCTCGTATGGATTTAATTTCTGTTCCGGTCAATACCATACCTGCGTTGTAGGTATCACCGATTTCATAATCAAAGGTTGCCCGGCGGTTTTTTATATTTATTTGTGACGGTTTCATGTCTTCTATAATTTTATTTGTTGGGTCTGATGCTTCATTGGATTATATTAGAAATTTGAGGAGAACAGGATTCCCAATATCCATCTGATTGCTATAGGCAAGCCTATTGTAAGTACGCTAATTATAGTCGTTGTCTGTATACGGCCATCCTGAGGGATACCCAATAACCGGCACCCTCTGCTTAGAATGAATATTGTCCAAAGCGGAAGGAATACCAGTACAGGCTGGACCATCGGGAATGCTTCATATAAAACATCGAAAAGAGCTAAAGAGGTCATCCCGACAGCCACAAAATTTTTCCCGAAAGAAGTATCAAAAGCTCCACGCGTCTCTTTAGATAGCAATATCTTCCCTAAAATCAATACACAGAAATAACCAAAGAAGAAACCACAGAAATTTTCAAGAGCGATGGGGAGTGATTTCTGTATGGGCTGATCTTGGAAATAAGTATCAGTTACGAAAATTACTGCGGCTGCTAAAGCTATCGAGGGAAACAGAAGAGTCGAGTTACATTTTTCCGGGGAAAGATGTAACCGTTTTAAAGCCTTCCAACCTTCGACGGGGGACAGAAGTATTCTGAAAAAGATACTCCATATATGGCCGAACCCGGGACCCTGATCCTCATCTTCAGGATCATGTCCGGAATCATTATTGGAATTATCTCCGGAATCCAGCGGATAAACGTCGTCATCTTCAAGATTATATTCCTCAGAAGATGGGATTTTTTGTTTAATCTCGTCCATAAACAGTTAAAGCCGGGGATAAGAAGAGACTTGCCCTCCATATCCCCGGATAAGGTTTTATGTTAAAATAGGAACTACCCTATTTTCTTTACTTCATCTATTACTCGGCACGCTGCTCATTAAGCAGGCGAATCATCTCGATTACAGAGCGCGGGATACGTGTACCGGGGCCGAAGATAGCTGATACACCGGACTTGTACAGGAAGTCATAATCCTGAGCCGGAATTACACCGCCTGCTACAACGAGAATGTCGGGGCGCCCCAGTTTCTCGAGTTCTGCGATTACCTGAGGAACCAGAGTCTTATGGCCGGCAGCGAGTGAAGATACACCGAGGATGTGTACGTCATTCTCAACAGCCTGACGGGCTGCTTCAGCCGGAGTCTGGAACAACGGACCCATGTCTACGTCGAAGCCACAGTCGGCATAGCCGGTAGCTACAACCTTTGCACCTCGGTCATGTCCGTCCTGACCCATCTTGGCAATCATGATACGCGGCTGACGACCTTCGCGTTTTGCGAACTCAGAGACAAGCTTA
>CAZKJP010000002.1:0-5742 GCA_964553075.1 uncultured Sangeribacter sp.
CCCTGATTCTGTCAGGGATTAAAGGAGTGTCTGGCGGAGTTTGGGACGTTTACCCTTTTTGAGCCTTTTTACCTCCCATTCCAAATCCTGCAACCCATTATTGGGTATTAATACCCCGCAAAGGGTAAAAATAGGGAAATTGGGATTGAACTTCTCTAATTGATGATCTCCACACTCATCAATAAATAATTGGAATCTGTTTTCAGGGGTAAACTTACTCATGGCAGCGCAAAGATAATGATTATCCTCATTCTATAAGAAGTCTACATCGACCATTTTCCATGAACCGAAACTGTTTATTAACTTGTAAGACAACCTCAGAAGACTCGCGTCCTCGGTGATGCGAGTCTTTGTTTTATCCGATTTTGATGCCGCTGAAGCCCATGAAGACCATGGAGAGGATGCCGGCGCAGATTAGGGCTAAGGGGATGCCGCGCAGCAATTTCGGGGTCGAGGTCAGTTCTAACTGCTCCCGGATGCCGGCAAAGATCCACAGGGCTAAGGTGAAGCCTAAGGCGGTGGAGAACCCGTAAACCACCCCTTCCATCAAATTAAACCCTTTCTGGATAACCAATATCGCTACTCCCAATACAGCACAGTTAGTGGTGATCAAGGGTAAATAGACACCCAAGGATTCATACAATGCCGGCGCAATTTTCTTGATCACTATCTCCAATAATTGCACCAAGAAGGCTATGACCAGAATAAAGACTATGGTCTGTAGGAACTCCAGTCCAAGTGGATTCAGGACAAAATATTGAAGCAGCCAGGTAACAGTCGTGGCAAGGGTTATCACAAAAGTAACGGCCGCCCCCATGCCTAAGGCAGAGGAGGTACGTTTCGACACTCCTAAGAAAGGACAAATTCCCAAGAACTGGGCGAAGACGATATTATTTATAAATATCGCAGTTATTATGATCGATATATAAATTAGCATGATCTACTATTCTATTTCATGATCTACAATCTACAATTCTATTTGTGGATCAGTTTTACAAGAGCTATCAGGTATCCTAAGGCTATGAAAGCACCCGGGGCCAAGATGAAGACCAACATTCCGTAATCCTCCGGGAAAACCCGTCCGCCGAATAACGCACCGGTTCCCAATAGCTCCCTGACGGCTCCCAACGTTGTCAGAGCCAACATGAATCCCAATCCGCAACCTAATCCATCACAGGCCGAGGCCACCACCCCATTCTTGCCCGCAAATCCCTCCGCGCGCCCTAACAGGATACAGTTGACTACGATCAACGGGATGAAGATTCCCAAAGCAGCGTTCAACTCCGGCATCCAGGCACTGATCGCCAATTGAAGGGCAGTAACGAAAGAAGCGATAATGACAATGTAGACCGGGATACGCACCTTATCCGGTACGAAATTCTTCAAAGCCGAGATCACAGTATTGCTGCAAATCAGAACTACCGCGGTGGCCACCCCCATCATCAACCCATTCATAGCCGTGGTAGTGGTGCCAAGCGTAGCACACATTCCCAACAGCAATACCAGAACCGGGTTCTGCGGCAAAATGCCATTATATATTATTTTGAAGTACTTGTTCATTTCTTAATCCTCATATAAGAATCATACGCACCTTTTACCGCCCCTAAGAAGGCACGGGAAGAAATCGTAGCACCGGTTATGGCATCTATCTCACCCCCGGCATCCTTGGAGACACGGAACTTCACTACTCCCGGATTTTTCCCGATGATACTGCGGTCTCCCTTGGGATCGCGAAACCATTCCTGCATCTTCGAACCCAACCCCGGTGTCTCGGCATGTTTCAACACCTTATAATCCAATACCTCCCCCTTGCTGTTGAAACCTACCATCAAAGTTACCTCTCCCCCGAAACCTTCCATCGTAGCAGCTTCTACAGCCGCGCCGTTCAGCTTCCCTTTCTCCCTGGCCGGGAACACTATGCAGCGGATATTATCAATGTTGAGGGTACAGGCCTCGGCTTTCGGGTTATTATCAAAAGGGGGAGCGACTTCGCGTATAGCGGCCAACTGCTGTTTCAGCTCCTGGTCAGCTATCGGCTTCTTGGTGAGTTGGTACATAAAACCGAGCAACCCACCCACCAAGATGGTCACCACACCCAAGCTCACAATCATATTCGGTAAGGTATTGCTAAGCTTTTTCATCTCTCACGCCTCCTTTCTCCAAAAATACGCGGACGCATATACCGGTTGATAAGAGGGGTGAAACTATTCATAAGAAGTATCGCGAACGAGACACCCTCCGGATAAGCCCCGAACCGACGTATCACGATGGTAACGCATCCTGCTAAAAACCCGAAGAGCAACTGGCCCGGCCGGGTCATCGGCGAGGTGACATAATCGGTAGCCATAAAGACAGCTCCCAAGATTAATCCACCCGCCAAGAGATCAAGCAATGGATCTCCACCCAAGCACCAGGAGAGCAAAGCCGCTCCGCCCAACATCGACACCGGGATATGCCAAGATATTATCCGGCGTATCAGGAGGTATCCGCCACCCAAAAGTATCGCTATGGCACCGGTCTCACCTAAGGAACCATTCATGTGGCCGATAGCCATATCCATCAGATTGACGCCACGCAGGGTCTCACCCGCTCCTTCGTTAATATAGGTCAGGATCGTCGCACCGGTAACACCGTCTACCCCACTCCCAACCTCAACCGGCCAGGTAGTCATTGCTGCCGGAAAAGAGAGCAACAGGAACACACGACCCACCAACGCCGGATTCCAGATATTGCATCCCAGTCCACCGAAAGACATTTTGCCGATACCGATAGCTACTACCCCACCAATGATCACCATCCACCATGGGAGGGTACTCGGGAGATTGAAGCCTAAAAGAATACCGGTGATGACCGCGGAACCATTAGAAAGCGTCTGCGGACAATGGAAGAACCATCTGTCTATAGCCCATTCGGTAAACAGACAGGAGGCAAGCGATATCAATATCACCCACAGAGCCGGCAACCCGAAGCTCCAGACCGCGACACATAGGGCCGGCATCATAGCCAGCACTACATTCCACATTATGGTATCAATCCGCATCCCTGAATGGATATGGGGAGCGTTTGAGACAGTCAATACATTACTCATTCCTAATTATACTAAGAATTTCTATTTACCTATAAGACTTGGCCAATTTCAGGTAATCCACCAAATGTCTTCCCGAAGGACAAACATAGGCGCAACATCCACATTCAAGGCAATTTTTCACCCCATGTCGCTGAAGCTCCTCCTTCATCTCCGCGTGAGCCATTGTAACCAATAGATATGGTTCCAATCCCATTGGACAAGCCTCTACACAACGGGCGCAGCGTATACAGTTCTCTTCCTTAGGACGACGCGCCATGCTTTCCGGCAAAATTGTTATGCCGCTCAATCCCTTTTCCGAAGGGGCATCCAAGTTGCTGACAGCACGCCCCATCATCGGGCCACCGGCTATCACTTTTCCTGTATCCTCGGGCAAACCACCTGCATATTCAATTATCTTGCTGATAGGAGTTCCTATCGGAACCAAGAAGTTTCCGCCCGACTTAACAGAAGGACCTGATACCGTCACCACCCTTGATGTCAACGGCTTTTCCAAAACTACAGCGTCATAGACACTCTTCGCCGTAGCAACGTTATCCACAACCGCCCCCACATCAATCGGTAGACCTCCGGCCGGAACTCTCCGCCCGGTCAATGCCTCTATCAACTGTTTCTCAGAACCTTGCGGATAGCGCGTGCGCATTCCCTCAACCTTGATATCGGCACGCTGGCGGCGCACCTCCTCCTTCATAGCCTCTATCGCAGCCGGCTTATTGGCTTCAATTCCAATAACACCTTTAGGAGCGCCCGTAGCTTTCATTATAAGACGTATTCCGGCTACGATAGCGGAGGCTTCAGATCGCATCAACTGATCATCACAGGTCAGGTATGGCTCACATTCCGCACCGTTTATCACAACAGTCTTGGCTTCGCGTCCCTCCGGTATGGTAAGTTTCACTCGCGTGGGGAAAGTCGCTCCTCCTAATCCTACAACCCCGGCGCGTGCTATGCGATGTATTATCTCCTTTGGTTCCAGTTCCAAGTATTGATTGAAATCAACACCAACTTTCTCCTCTCCTTTTCCACCCCATTCCGAATCCGGATCATGACGCAGTCCGGAATTAAAATCATCCTCCTCATCCGGGATAATCACTACCGCATCTTTCCACAGTCCCTGAGCATTCCTTACCCTTTCAATCCCCTTGACTTTGCCAGATACGGGGGTGTGGACCGCGGCACTTACGAACCCATCCGGCTCTCCCACCATCTGTCCGGCCTCGACATGTTCCCCCGGTTTCACGATCGGCTTAGCCGGTTTGCCGATATGCTGAGCCAACATCACCCGACAAACATCCTCAGGCAACGGCATCTCCAGTATAGGAACATCGGCCGTAATTTTATTAGGGGAGGGATGGATACCACCTTTTCTAAATCTTTTCAGTTTCATCGGCACTTAGGACACTTTTACAGTTTCTTTTAATTTAATCGGCAGCCGGATTATACTATGACGCGGACACGCCTCCAGACACTCTCCGCACCCTACGCATTTCTCCCCATCTATATGGGCTAAGAAATCAGTAACCGTAACAGCATCATGCTTACATGTCCGCACACATTTCGAGCATCCGATACAGCTGACCTGGCAATCCTTCATAGCTAAAGGAGCTTTGTTGCGGTTATTGCATGCTACCACTATCGGTGTTACTCCTTCCGGCATAGGGCGGAGTTCAATGACATTGCGCGGACAGCTCTTGACACACATACCGCAGGCGGTACATTTATCTGGATCCACTACCGGCAGGTACTCACCCTCCGGAATATGAATAGCGTCAAACATACAGCTGCGAACACAATCACCGCCACCAAGACAACCGTAAACGCAATCGGTCTCACCCTGATAGAGAGCATTCTCAATACGGCAATTGGGATCGCCATCGTAATAATTTGAAGGGGCACGGTGATCGCAATCATTGCTGCATTTCACTACTGCGATCTTCTTCACTCCGCGTCCGGCATCCAGGCCAACAGCCTTGGCAATAAGAGACATTCCCTCGCTACCGGCAACGACGCAATTAAGCCCTTCGAGGCTGGTAGCATCCTTAACGGCCACAGCAAAGGCATGACACCCCGTAAGGCCGCAGCCACCGCAATTGGCACCCGGCAACAGAGACTCAATTTCCGCAATACGCGGATCCTCCTCCACCTTGAATTTAGTGGAAGCTATGTACAGAAGGACAGCCGCCACGAGCCCCAAGGTCCCCAACACGGCTATCGAAATCAATATCATGTAATTCTATCCTTTTTGGATGGTAAAAGTAAACTCGTGGGCTATCTTATTACGCCCTAAATACATCAGTAAAAAGAAGATGACCATTGCCCCTACTCCTGATAAAGCGGCAGTCGGGGATGATCCAGTCAATAAATATACCCCTATCATTATTCCGATCAGAAGAAGGCACGGCACCACGGTGCATATCATGATTGCACGACGATGGAGGGATTCCGTACCCCTTATCCGCACTCTTTCTCCTACACGGAAACGATCCGGCTTCGGATCTGAAATAGTTATCTTTTCTCCCTTCCCATCTTTTACTCCACATAGACGGGCAGCAGGACAGGCGCCGCACTCCCCGCCATTGTCTACAATGACCGTAACCGTACGCTCCTTTGGGGAGAGTGCGGCTACGGTCGCTGTGTGTTCTATATAGTCAGTACTA
>CAZKJP010000002.1:5842-24422 GCA_964553075.1 uncultured Sangeribacter sp.
TTAACATGCCAAAGACATGTCCCTACTATGCTTTGAGGTCGGCAACCGGCTCGGCAATCCCGAATTTCAGACGGAGATTCTTGATCATATCCCGTGTCATGGCGTCGAGATCATACTCCGGCTTCCAGTCCCACTCCTCGCGTGCGCAGGTATCATCAAGGCTGTCAGGCCAGGAATCGGCTATCGCCTGACGAAGTGAATCCAACTCATATTCCATCTTGAAGTCGGGAATATACTCGCGGATCTTCGCATAAAGCTGTTCGGGCTCGAAGCTCATGGCAGCGATATTGAAGGAGTTACGGTGTTTGAGTCTCGTCGGATCAGCCTCCATAATCTCGATGGCAGCCCTCAGAGCATCCGGCATATACATCATATCCATATATGTACCCGGCTTCAAGGGACATTTGAAGGTCTCTCCTTTTACAGCTGAATAATAGATATCAACCGCGTAGTCGGTAGTACCACCACCCGGAGGAGCTACATAGGAGATAAGGCCCGGGAAACGCACCGAACGGGTATCTACCCCGAAACGGCGAGCGTAATAGTCAGACAGCATCTCACCTGTAACCTTGGTCACACCGTAAATAGTTTTCGGACGCTGGATGGTATCCTGGGGAGTCTTGACATGAGGTGTATCCTCACCGAAGCTGCCTATGGAACTCGGGGTGAAAAGTGCGCATCCCTTCTCACGTGATACTTCAAGAGCATTGTAGAGGCCACCTACACCGATTTTCCAAGCCAACTGTGGCTTAGCCTCAGCCACTGCGCTCAACAGGGCTGCCAGGTTGTAGATAGTATCTACATTATATTTGTCGACGGCAGCCGCGATCTGCTTGGGATCTGTGATATCCACGATCTCGGAGGGACCGCTTTCGAGCAGTTCCCCTTTCGGCTCCGCTCCCGGTATATATCCGGCTACCACATTTCCGCCGGGGTATTCCCGACGCAGGCGCATTGTCAGTTCAGAACCGATCTGGCCGGTAGCCCCGATAATCAGTATGTTTTTCATTTCAGTATTATGGTGTCAGTATTATGGTATATCGGAAGGAGTCGCCTGACTCGGGAACTCCTTCCGTATTAAGATCATTGTCGTTATTTGATTACACCTAATTTCTTGCCGACCTTGATGAATGCTGCGATAGCGCGGTCCAGCTGCTCGCGGTTGTGGGCTGCTGAGAGCTGTACGCGGATACGGGCCTGTCCTTTCGGCACTACCGGATAATAGAATCCGGTAACGTATATACCCTCTTTCTGCATCTCGGCTGCGAACTCCTGAGAAAGCTTGGCATCATAGAGCATCACAGCGCAGATAGCACTCTGGGTTGGCTTGATATCGAAACCTGCTTCCAGCATCTTGTCGCGGAAGTAGTTAACGTTCTCCATCAGTTTGGTGTGGAGATCATCATTCTCCTTCAGCATCTTGAACATCTCCAGACTTGCGCCTACAATCGAGGGAGCAACGGAATTGGAGAACAGGTAGGGACGTGAACGCTGACGCAGCATGTCGATAACCTCCTTCGGGCCGGTAGTGAAACCACCCATAGCTCCACCGAAAGCTTTACCTAAGGTACCGGTAAAGATGTCGATCTTGCCATAGCAATCAAACTGCTCGGCAACACCATGGCCGGTCGGGCCAACAACGCCGGCGGAATGGCTCTCATCTACCATAACCAATGCATTATATTTCTCAGCCAGCTCACATATCTTATCCATCGGGGCTACGTTGCCGTCCATGGAGAATACACCGTCGGTAGCGATGATAATATGGCGAGCCCCGCCTTCGCGAGCCTCCTTGAGGTTAGCCTCAAGATCAGCCATATCGGCATTAGCATAACGGTAACGGCGAGCCTTGCAGAGTCTTACGCCGTCGATGATGGAAGCATGGTTCAGAGAGTCGGAGACGATTGCATCCTCTTCGGTAAACAATGGCTCGAAGAGACCACCGTTTGCATCGAAGCAGGCAGCGTAAAGTATCGTATCCTCGGTCTTGAAATAGTCGGAGATGGCTTTTTCAAGTTCTTTATGGAGATCCTGGGTTCCGCAGATGAAACGTACTGAAGACATGCCGTAGCCACGTTCTTTCATGGCTTTATCAGCAGCTTCGATCAGACGGCTGTTATCGGCCAATCCGAGATAGTTGTTGGCGCAGAAGTTGAGTACTTCACCCTCAGTGTTCTCCACACCGATTGCGGAGCTTTGAGGGGTTGTGATAACTCGCTCGTTCTTATAGAGCCCGGCCTCCTTTATATCTTGGAGTTCCTTGGTAAGGTGTTTTTTGAAATCTGTATACATGATAGTTAGATTTGGGAGGTTAACCGTCAACCACTCATTGGGATTCAATGGTGTCAGCGGGCGTTCCGTTTTCACCGCAAAAATAGTAAAAATTTCAATCCCTTTGCTATCAGAAAGAGGAAACTTTCAGCTTAGGACCCAATTTTTTTTGACACCTTTTCAGAAAGCTCCTGCTGGAGGTAAATAATTAGGCCTCTTGAAGAGTTCACCTATCCAGATATTCGTATGCGGAAGTTGGTCCAGGGAGTCTCAGGGTCCCCGACCATTTCTGTCGACAGATTATACTTCCATCCATGTTTGGTAAGTATCTCGGCTATCAAGGCCAACCCTGTCCCGCGCCCACCCCGCTTGGTGGTATAAAAGGGCTTGAACAGCAGCTTCTCCTTCTCTTTAGGGATCGGAGCGCCATTATTGGCAATAACTAATTCAATCTCATGTTTTCTTTTTTCGAGATGGATTCGTATCTTTCCATTATAATCTGGGGGTATGGCTTCGGCTGCGTTTTTTATCACGTTGACAAGCACTCTTTCCAAAAGCACCATATCAGCCATGATAAAAAAGGATTCCTCTGCTTCCTTATCCCCTTTATCCGACATATCCAAGCAAACTTTGGCTCGACTTCCTACCAAACCTTGCAGGAAAGGGAGCTTACGCTGGAGGAATCCTCGTAATTCCAGACAGGTTTTATCCGGGTTAGGTACCCTTACCACCTCAGCGTATGAATTAACGAAATCCCCGAGGCGGAGGCAGCTTTCGCGGCCACTGCTGATCACTTCGTAGACCAACGGGTCATCCTCATAGACTTCGGACAGGGTCTCCAGCAATGATTTTAACCCTCCCATGGTATTGTTTACCTCATGAGCCATGACTCTTATCACCTTGGCATACGCCTCTTTCTCTACTCTTCTGACCTCATCGGCCATATTGTCAATAAGCACAAACGGACGGCTGAATCCTCTGTCAATAAGACTAAGTTTCCTTACCAGATATATTTCAGTCTCCGACACCCTTAGCGTATGCTTCCCCTCCTTTATCTTATTGATAAGTTCAGACAACTTACCGGGTACATGCTCAAGCCCTTTCCCTATTACCTGATCCTTGTTAACATCCAAGAATTTCAAGGAAGAAGGGTTGGCTTCTACTATCTTACCATCATAGTCCATGATTAGTATTCCCATCGGGGATACCTCGATCAGTTCACTTAAAAGACGGTCTTGCTCGCGGTTCCGGATGGTCTGCTCTTGGAGACGGTCCATCAGAACGTTAAAAAGCCGGACAACCCTATCGGCGGCAGAATGACCGGTAAGCCTCAGACGGTTGTTGGTTTCCTGACCTGAGAGTAATTCCATACCGACTTTCACCTTTTTAGCCGGAATTATAACTCTTAAAAAAAGCCAGATACCTATAACCAATAGCAGAACCACCATGGCTATCATTACCCATACCGGGATAGGAATGGTACTATTCAAACTCATTTTGCGAGACCAAATTTTTCCATCCTCCGATACAGAGTCTGCCGGGTGATACCTAACTCAATAGCAGCTTGACTCAGATTACCCTTACAACGTTCCACAGCCTCCTCCACAGCCTTCCGCTCCAGATCTTCTAAAGTAAAGCCGGAGAAATTTAACTGAGCATCGGTACCTGATTTAGG
Source organism: uncultured Sangeribacter sp. (assembly GCA_964553075.1). Taxonomy (GTDB): domain Bacteria; phylum Bacteroidota; class Bacteroidia; order Bacteroidales; family Muribaculaceae; genus Lepagella. Next base: position 9,789 of record CAZKJP010000002.1, read on the forward strand.
ATTAGCCGAAATAAGCATACTACCGGCTATGGAACCCCGGAACAGTTCGGAATCCATCTCTCCTCCTCCGGAAATAATCAGCGCATGTTCGATGATATTCTTCAGCTGGCGGATGTTTCCAGGATATGGCAGGGACTCCAGGAAGCGCTCTGCATCCGGAGTGAGGCTACCCTCCAGTCCATGCTGTTCCCTCCCTTGGACTAAAAAATGCTTAGCCAATGGAATGATATCCTGGCGACGCTCACGCAGGGGTGGAAGCCGGAAAGTCATCAGATTGATACGGTAGAAAAGATCCTCGCGGAAGGTTCCTTCCGCAACCATTTTCGGCAGGTCAGCATTGGTGGCGCAAATCACCCTAATGTCAGTTTTACGGCTTTTGCTTTCCCCGAGACGCTCGAAGGTATGTTGTTGTAATACACGAAGAAGTTTGACTTGAGAAGATGGAGAAAGATCCCCGATCTCATCCAAAAAGATGGTACCCTTGTCGGCCAATTCAAATCGACCTTTCCGGTCAGCCATGGCACCGGTAAATGCACCCTTTACATGCCCGAACATCTCGCTCTCGAACAAGGATTCTGAGATGCCACCTAAATTGACCATAACGAAAGGATTCCGGCTGCGTAGGCTGTTTTGATGGATGGCCCGTGCTATGAGTTCCTTACCCGTTCCGTTCTCCCCTAAAATAAGGACCGGTGCATCGGTAGCAGCCACTTTCTCAGCTTTCGCCAAAATTTCCTCCAATGCAGGACTATGTCCGATAATGCCGCTCCGGTCAAAAGCCGGTAGATCTTTCGCGGAGGATTCCTCTTTCTGACCGCTCAGCTGTAGGGCGGTTTCGAGACGGTTCAACAGCATCCTGTTATCCCAAGGCTTTGTAAGGAAATCGAAAGCCCCTGCCCTCATACCGGCGACTGCCAAATCGATGCTACCCCAGGCGGTGATAAGGATCACCGGCACGTCGGGCATGAACAAGCGAGCTTGACGCAACAGATGCAATCCCTCCTCACCATCGTTGGCGCGAGAGTAGTTCATGTCCATTATCACCGCCCGGGGCAGTCCCTGACGGAAATATGGCATGGCTTCCTCCGGATTAGCGGCATAGGCTACATCGTACCCTTTCTTCTGCAGAAGGAGACCGATCGAGAGCCTTACCGTCTTATCATCATCTACAATCAGAATCATCCCTTTAATCTAAAAAGCCTTCAAAATTAATATTTTATTCTCTTCAGTCCAACTGTTTTACAAAATCCTTTCAAAATCTTGGTCTATCGGGGAGTCTGTAGTGAAATCCCATAAAGTTAGACTGCGCAGCTGATAATGATAAACCCAATACAGATACAGCTCGTTGACGTAAGAACGACGCGCTTCATCTTTCTTGACTTGGGAATCATTCAGATCCAGAGTCGAAATCTGTCCTATCAGGTAAGTCTGGTAATTGGTCTCATACCTTTGAGCAGCTATGGTATCGGTGCGCGCGGAGATCCTAACCTGACCCTGCTGGTTTCCATATCGCTCTACTAACATGAAGAGGTCTTGGGAGAAAGTCATAGCCTCCTGGCGCAACCGGCTTTCCGTTACCTTGCGGTTGCTTTCAGCCACTTTTACCCGTCCCCGTCTCTTGCCCCAATCCAAGAGAGGGATTTCCACACCTAATTCCACTACCTGATTATCCCTCAGACCACGGTACGCATCCGCCGGGTTATGGGATGTACCGGTGTAGCCAATCTGAGCAAACAGGTTTATCTGATGAAGGTCTCCTTTGGCTTTTGCGATAGCATAATCAGCCTCGAGTTGACGTCGCAACTGATTCCTCGCGAACTTGTTATTCTCCAGGGCCTTTTCGTAAGCTTTGTTATAGGTAACTTCAGCATAAGGTATGTCTTCAGGGATAGAGGGTTCAATCTTAGTATCCTCCGGAAGGTCAAGGAAAGCTACCATCTGGAACATAGCGTTACGCCATGCGGATTCACAATCCGTGCGACTCGACTTGGCATCCAATAGGTTGAGTTCCATCTGCAGCAGATCATTCTTGCTTATCTGGCCCATCTTCCGTTTCTCTACCGCTACTTCATATAGTTTGGAAGCGTTATCAAAATTCTGATTAGCGATATTCAGGTTCTCGCGGGCCATAAGAAGAGTGAAATAATGGTTTATGGCGCTCAAAGCTACATCTTCAGTCGCGCTCAAGAATGCGGCTTTCGCTTCCTTATATCTTACAGGCTCTATCTTGCGGTTCCATTTGATATGGTTGGTTCCGAAAATAGGTTGATTGAGAGTCAGGGCGATCGGCACTGTCATATAGCGGTTATAAGAGTTACCGCTTATCTGGCGCAGATAGTCCAAGGAGGTGATAAGCGAAATCGACCCACCCGTCAACCATATATTCTGCTTCAACCCTATCTCCCCCGTTAGCTGAAGGTAATCGTTAGGCACGAAGGAGTAGGAACCATCGGAGTTCATATAAGTGCCGTATTCCTTGCGGTAGGATGGCAGGGAGCCACGAAAGGATAACTCCGGCAAAAGATCCGAACGGTAAGTTCGGTATTCCCAGTAGGCCGTTTTCAACTCATCTAAAGCTACGGCAGCTTCGACGCTATTTGTCCGGGCCCGGTCTATGGCCTGATTGAGAGTCATGGAAACTGATTCGGCCGCGGCAGGGAATAAGGCGGACGCCGCCAAGAACGCGGCGCCCGCTATCGCGAGTATTGAAAACTGTTTTTTCTTTATTGTCATAAGCCTCTTATTCGGATTTAAGGGCAATTGCCGGCTCTATCTTCATAGCTTTACGGGCAGGTACCCATATTCCGATAAAGACAGATAACAGGAGCATCACAAACACGGCCAAAGCACTGTAAACTAAAAGCCATGGCAGTTCGGTATCTCTAAGTCCCATCACATTGAACCAGAATAACGCGCCATCAACAATCCATGCAATCAAAGTCGAGAATCCGGCTAAGATCAATCCCTCAGACAGGAACCTACGGAAGATATCCTTGGAGGTGGCGCCCCCGACTTTTCGGATCGCGATCTCGCCTATGCGCTGTTGCATTCGGAACCAGAAAGTACCCAACAATCCTAAGAACACTATGATAAAGAGACACAGGATAGAGAATACCAACTGACGTACCTGGACATCCATAGACCATTGGAGCACTTTTCTTGTCTTGCTCATAGGCTGGAGATTGCGTGCTATGATATTTCTGTGCCGAGTCAGCGAGGGATCATCCCTGAAATCTTTTTCCAACTGTTTTCCCATTCCGGGTTTTACGCGGATTGCAAGCTTCTGGGCCGCGTTTATCAGCTGATAATCATTCGACTCATCAGCGGGTATTATGATATTTCCACCCCAAGCTTTTTCATAGTCTCCCCGCTTCAGAACCCTTACCAGCCCACCAACCTTATACGAAGCCGGCTCATACAAACCGTTTAGCTCTTTGCCTAAAAGCTGACGGTAATCCTTACCTAACCGCTCGTAATAATCATTGTCGGTTACGAGCACCTCGCCCTTTTCCAAGACTTGCTTCATTTCTTCCATGGATTGTCCATTCAGCGACTCATACTTCAGAACCAAGGGCATGTCGGGGGTAACTGTGCGCTGATTGACGGCATATTCTACCGTATCTCCCTGAGAAAGATCGACGTAACTGGTGCCATAAAAATTATAATTATATGGAAGGGCATTGCTGCCTAAAGCAACTGCCTCGATATATGGCTTCTCACGCAGGCGCGCCAAGACTCCTCTTATATCGTCTGCCATAAATTTATAGCGGCCTTCCTGAGTAGTGTCTTCGGGAGCAGTATATGAAGGGCTATCGGAGTCTATGCTTTTTATTGTCGCTTCGTAGACATTTTCTACGTTGAAGCCATTGGGAAAGAACACACCGTAGATATGGCCTATCAGAGTCAGGGTAATCAACCATACAGCTACACTCACTATTATCATCTCCAGACAGAGCCAGAAGTTCTCCTTCCATTCATTCCTCATCTGGGTCAACAAATATCTTTTCATCTTTTGAGTTTCTTACTTTTATATTCGTTATGGTTTACCTACCCCGGCTGCTGAGGGCTTCCGCGGGATTCACTCTCGAAGCGCGCCAAGACGGTATCCCGGCGCTGACAATATTCAGGATCACACAAAACAGTAATGCGAATAGGAAGGTATGCCATTTGAAAAGCATGCTGAATTGAGGTGAGGCAGTGATCTGGTCGAAGGAGCTACCCCATTCGGATACGAATGTTACAACATATTGGCTGAAGTTCACGGCGAAAATCAAACTCAGGATCAATCCTATCAGACCTCCGACGATGGTCAAAGCAAGGTTCTCAGCTAATAGTTGCCCTATGATCTGGAACCGTTTTGCCCCGAAGGCCCGTCTTACTCCGATCTCGCTTACACGCCTTCTCATACGGCTGCGGGTCATGGTACTTAGATTGATGGCAGGCAACAGCAAAAGAACAGTGTAAATCAACCAGCTTTTACTGTTGGAATCATCGAGATCAGGAGTGGTGTTGGTGCCGAAATCCCCCTTGGCCATTATCTCAGCGGTATAGGGCTGACTATGATATTGGAGATCGTAGCCATCTTTTTTCATTTCTGCCGCCACTCCCTTATATCGGGCTTCCACTTTTTTGCGCAAATCCTGGACGCTGACACCGGGTTTGGCCAAGAGATGCACCTTGAGGTCTCCAAACCAAGGCTGGTTTACATCCCAAGGAGCAGAGGGTATATATGGCACATATACATCCGCGTATGTCTGTGAAAGTAAGGGATTGTTATTATCTATGACTCCTACAACGGTATAAGGCAGAAAGTCCAAGAGGAGTTCCTTACCGATTGCGGACTCTCCTTTCCCGACTAATTTCTCTTGAAGGCTCTTGGTGATAACCGCTTTCTTCACTCCGGATTCATAATCCTCTTTATCGTATGGCCTTCCTTCACTGAAATGGAAATCATAGAGGTTCCAGAACTCATTGTCAGTCTTCAGCATCGCTACCTCAACAGCTTCAGAGTTCCCAATCTGGGCATCTTTCATGTCAAGATAGCTGGTGGTATAGGCTATTTTCTCCACCCCTTCGAGATCATTGTAGATTTTTTTGCCAAATTCCAAAGAGAAAGAAGATGAGTTGTCACCCCCTTTTTCAGTTTTCACATGCACGCCGGTTCCATAGAATACTCTATCACGGTTCAATTCCGGTTCGGCGATTGTGGAGTTCACTCCATTAAGCATATAAATAACCATTACAAGGAATATCGTCAAGGCTGTACCCCCGACTGATATCCAGCTGACCATAGGTTGCTGTCGTATATCGTATATGACTTGTCGTATAAGTTTCATGATTGGCTTTTTCTATAAGTTCCTCTTAATTATAAACTGATCAAAACTCAACAGTCTGATCACTGTACCTGACGGCCATCAAAGAGGCGGATGATGCGGTCGGTCATTCGCGCCTGCTCCTCGTTATGGGTCACCATTACTATGGTCTTCCCCTCTTCACGGTTAAGTTTCATCAGGAGATCCATGACTTCGGCACCCATCTTTGAGTCCAGATTACCGGTTGGCTCGTCGGCAAGTATGATATCCGGATTGCCAACCAATGCACGTGCGATAGCAACTCTCTGGCACTGACCGCCGGAAAGCTGGTCGGGGAAATGGCGCATACGGTTGCCGAGTCCCAATTTTTCCAGGACTTCCTTTACGCGCTCCTTACCTATCTTACCCTCCCCTCCTTTGCGGTATCCGAGTGGAAGGGCTACGTTATCCGTTACATTAAGGGATGGGATAAGGTGGAAACTCTGGAATACGAAACCGATATTCCTGTTGCGGAAATCCGAGAGCCAGGCATCTCCCCTGCCGGCAACATTCTCCGATTCCAACATTACAGTTCCCTCGGTAGGCTTGTCAAGAAGGCCTATGATGTTCAGTAGTGTGGATTTACCACAGCCCGACGGTCCCATGATGCTGACAAACTCTCCCTTCTCGATGCTAATATTGATATTCTCAAGGGCTATAGTCTCGATTTCTGATGTACGGTAAGTCTTCCGTAGATTTTCGATTTTTATAATTTCCATATTCTTCTATATTTTTCTAAGTTAAATTTTTGATGAGTTGGTGGGCTATTTCAATTTGACCGAGGTCTTGTTCTTGAAATTATCGAACCCACTTACAATGACCTCTTCTCCTGGTTTGATTCCTTCCTTAACCTCGACCCATTTTGCGGAAGCATCTCCTAATACCACCTGTCGGCGTTTCAATTCTGATCCTTCGACTACGAATATGTCATAATGACCCGGACCATTATAATAGGAGCCGAAAGGAATACGAACTACATCCTCCCTAAGGTCATATACTACGTTAACCTTGGCTGATTGGCCGGCCCGAAGACCATCTTTCGGCATGGTATCGAAAGCCACAAAAAATTTCACTACCCCGGAATTGGATTTGGCAGTCATGTTGCTCACGCGCCCTTGGTAATCATTTTTACCGATGCGGAGCAGTACCGGTTCTCCGACACTTATTTTGTCGCTATGTCCTTCCGACACCTCTGCTTCGACTTTGAATTGAGTTAAATCGGAAATGATTGCCATCTTCTCGCCGGCCCCGATCCGTGCACCGATCGCGGTATTCAGCCAGGTTACCGTACCCTTGATGGGAGAGCAGATTTTGGCATCATCTAAAGTGCGTGCCGCCTCCTCTAAGGAGCGCGCTACAACGGCAGCCTCCAATTGACGGGTGCGGGCCCCGGCGTGTTCAACCTTTCTTTCATTGGCCAATTGGCGACGCATCTGCTCGATTTCAAGACATGCTGTCTTATAGGCTAATTCCGCCTCGCGCACCCTCTGGCCGGTGCCGCTCCCGAGGCTATCGAGATGGCGTTCGTTTTCAACCTGGGCTAAAAGTTGATCAGCCGCCATCTGCTTGGTGCGAATACGCATCTCGAGATCCGTAAGTTTGGTCTCACTGTTAAGGCGACCTTGCTCTATGTCATTACGCTTCATGGCCAACTGGTCATTGATCTTGCGGTATTCATCCTCGGTAGTCTGCAGGTCAAGTTTCAATAAAGGAGTACCGACTTCGACCTCGTCACCCTCCCGGCAATAGAGCTCCACGATACTGGATGAGACCGGTGAGGTTACGATAATCTCTACCGAGGGCACCACATGTCCGGTTGCGGACACGGTACTCTCCACATCTCCCCGGTCGGCCTCACCCATCATCAGGTCTGCTCGGCTCACAGCCGGCGCCATCAGATTAAGACCCACCAGCAAAAGCACTATCACCCCTATGATCACCGCCACTCTGGCAATAATCTTCCTTTTTCGCAACCTCCTCCGCTCCCCGTCCGGAATCTGTATATCCATTTCAATAAGTTCTATTATTCTTAATCTCTCTCCTTCCCCGAAGATGAAGAAAGGGTAGGCAACAAAAACGGTCGCCCATCCACCGGATGAGCAACCACCGTGCCAATTTACTATTCCCCTAATTCCCAAAGAATTATCCAAAAATAAAGTGTCCGTTATTGGACACTCTATCTTTTTCGGACATATTAAACACCTAAATCCTCTCAGTTCTAATACAACAGGGTTAAGTTAGTGGTTTTCGAGGGAGTCGAGGGCGGCGTTGAGGCGTTTGAGGAGGTCGGTTTCGTTGCCTCGCAGTACCCAGACTTGGAATTGAGTGAAGGCTACCGGGGTATTGATATCCAGTTCGGGATAACGCCCCTCCTTGAGAAGCTTAGCCGTCTGCTCATTGATCACCGCATATTTGTAACGTCCCGTAGCTATTCCGATGCCTAAATATTCCTCACCAACCCCTTCTTCTGATTTGATGTAGATGGTGTCCCCTATCTCACGCATAAGATTATGCAGACGACGTTCAGCCGCTGAACCCGACTCCACATATACAGTATCTTTCGCTAAGTCCAAAGCGGAGGTTATACTCTTCTCACCCTCAATCTTCCGTTGTACCAATACTAACTTGTCAAGCCACACCTCGCGCGTAGTGAGAAATCGTTTCTTGAGATCGGTATCAGAGGGCATCGAAGCGATGATATCGTATTGGCCCGCTTCCAAAGCTGGAAGAGTCTCGGTAGCTGACACAACCGGCCATAACCGCAATTTCCAACCTAAGGAATCTTTCAGTTGAGTGAGCCTCCGATAATTATTGCCACTGAGAGTATCTCCACTTATAGAGTAGCTTCCCGGACCGTAAACAACGGCCACATCTAAGGTATCTCCCGCTGAATTTCCTTTCTCTACCGGTGCCAATGTATCCGGACCCTTACAATTGCGCAAGACCCCCAATATGACAAAAACCGCAATCAGCAGCAAGATATAAAGGGCTATATGACGGGTGCGCTTAGGCTGGAAATGACGGAAAGTAACCATAATTTTTTATTTCTTAATTAGAGAGATGAATAGACTGGAGGAACCTAAGACCCAGTACCTCTTAAATTTTTTGAGACGGGTCTAATTTGGGAAGTCGATCGAGAGGCCCAGCATAATGCGCCGGGGATTGGCCGGGTATCCCGGGAGAGAGAAATAATTATTTCCGAACCATCCCTGATTGACATGCGATACCAGGATATAGAAACGTGTCTGGTAAAGCTGGGCATTTATATATGCATTACAGAATGCATAGTCACCAAGGTTGGTTGTTTGCTGAGTATGGAACGCCATCAAGGCCGGCTGATATGCCAACCCGCAATATTGGGTATAGTAATCGCAATCGACCCCTATCTGCAGCTTCAGCACCTTAAAGGCAGTGAACTGAAGGTAAAGGTTGGAATACACCGTCAACTTCGGCAATGGCAGCACAAACCTATCAGAGGTTTCCTGATAAGTTATCTGATTATCCCAATGGAGGACACCCAAATTCAGACGCTGGTGGAGCGCAGCACTGAAGACACTTACAGGACTTCCACACTGAGCCGGCATGGATTCATTGTCAAAATAAATCATATTCCGGATATTCTCGAATCCTGCACTGATCGTGGTTCCGGTCTTCGGATAGCTTACCTGACCTTGCACGCGGAAAGAACGGGTTCGTGAAAAATCGTTATCCCACGCAAAAAGATTACTCACATAATGCTGCATGAGCCAGGGAGGAGTCGAGTTGCGGAAATGACCGCGCGCAGAGACGCTCAGTGTATCTTTCATCAAGGGGATGCGGGTTGTCAAACCACCTTGAATATCCAGGTCTCCCGCATAATCACCCGAAAGCCCGAACCTGACATCGGCATCGTACCTCAGTATCGATCCGCGTGTCTTATCCAACCTTCCTCCGAGCCAAAGTATGGTTTGGTTATAAACCGGAATATTCTGGATACCTTGCGGCAGAGGGGTCAAACCGCTTGACGCGGGATTCCAGACATAATCATCCGTATTTACCGATGGCAAACGGTAACGGCGATGGTCTATGCTGACGTATGCCCCGATACCGAATTTCGCCCAGTTTTGGAATCCCTCGATCATAGAGAGACCGAGGCTGTTTGTATACCTGTCCAACGTCGTAACATCGGAGGTAAGAGTAGGATTAAGGTACATCCTGCCCCAGAAATCCTTAGTCTCGCTTGCCGAGAAATCGCGGAAAGCATGGCGATCATGGGTATACCGGAAGGAATAGATGATTTTAGTATGCGCTACAAATTCACGGTTAGTGATGGAATCGTTCTCTTCTTCCTCTTTCCAATACCCGAGCTTATAGGCCTGGGTAGTGAAGAACCTTGCTCCAGTAAGACGGTTGAAGGCATCAGAAAGATTTACCGGAATACTGGTTGTCTCGATTTTGCTTACTCCCCCTTGAAGGGCAGCCGGATCTATGATGTACCCCGGATCAGTGATTCCTCCGTTTTCACGGTTCAGGGAGTTATACTGCTGATAGATGGCTTGCATCTCGTATCGTGGCCCGGTATAATAGACCGTAGCTCCGAAACCGAAATTCTTGACCGCCAAGTTAGCGTAAGCTCCTTTCGAATGGATATAGTTTACAAAGGCACCGACTCCGATATTTCGATTAACATTGCCCGCGAAATCACCCTGAAGACGGTCCTGATGGGTCTCGGAACCACCACCGTAATTATAGCTTGTCAAGGTCATCGGGACATAGACATTGTAGAATTTCTGTTTGGCAATCGAAGGATTCCAAGCCTCTAAGGCATCGGCAAAGAAAAAGTCCCCGATCGGTTGGCGTTGGAAGTACAGAAGATTGATTCCTTCGCCACCCATGTTGGAGGTACATGCCCATGCGTCCGAGACCATCGAAGGGATTGTCTGACGCTGGTAATTGTATTGGAGCGTATCCATATCTGCCTCCTGACGGAAACCTAAAGGCTGGGTTATAGTCCAAGCGGAAGGTTTCCTGACAATGGTATCATTGTCAGCCGGATTCCGGGACCAGGATCTGGATTGTCCAAATAGAGTGATTCCTTGCCCTAAGAAAAGGGCAAGGATCATTATTAAAGTTATGAGAGAGCGCTTTAGAAACATAATTTTACATGAAGCAGAGGATTACGATCTGAGCCATAATCACTCGCATGAACATCGTCAGCGGATAGACCGTAGAGTAGGATACCGCAGGGGAGTCATTGTTAGCGACCTTATTGGCGTATGCCAATGCCGGTGGATCGGTATAGTTACCGCTCATCATACCCATAATCGAGAGGTAATTCATCTTATACTTACCGCGCGCTATTATACCGACAACTAACAATGGTACTACAGTGATAATAAAACCGTATCCTACCCAGATTGCACCCCGGACATTGAAGACCGTGGCAGCGAAATCCTTACCGGCCGCAATTCCGACGGAGGCCAAGAAGAGACAGATACCGACTTCACGCAGTAGAAGGTTGGCCGCTGAACTGGTATAGGTTACGAGGTGGAATTTAGTACCATACGCGGAAATTAGGATAGCCACTACCAATGGTCCTCCGGCCAGGCCTAATTTCATCGGCACTGACATACCTGGGAGCTGAAACGGGATGCTTCCGACTATGATACCCAAGAAGATACCGATGAACATTGTAATCAGGTTAGGTTCATTCAGACGGCGCATCGAGTTACCTAACTTTTCGGCCAGACGATTGATATCTGCTTCCTTACCTACAACTGTGAGGCGGTCGCCCATCTGGAGACGCAAGCTGGGAGCTGCCAAAAGATCCACACCTGCGCGGTTTATTCGGGTGACATTGAGCTTATAGCCCATGCGAAGACGCATCGAGCCGAGTTTCACACCATTATATTCGGTCTTCGTTACAACGATACGGCGCGATACTACCGGACCCTGAGCCATTTCCCATTGCTTTTCCACTACCGGGCCGATGAAGCGGCTGAATATCTCCTCATCCTGAGCTGAACATACTATCAAGACCAAATCATCTACTTCCAAGGGGGTCTGGGAATTGGGGATGATTATCTGCCCGTCAGGTTTCTCAATTCGTGAGATAACGAAATTGGCAGAGATTACGGTGTGTATTTTCTGGATCGTAAGACCCGCCATCAGCTCATTGGTAACTTTAAGAGTCACCAAATGAGGAGCAAGCTGGGAGTCTGTCTTTTCCTCCTCAACCTCGCTTATCTCCTTATTGACATCTACATTGAAGATCTTTTTGATAACCAACATAGTGACTATAATCCCGATCACACCCAAGGGATAGGCCGCAGCATAACCCATAGACATCTGCTGGGAAATATCGTATGCTTCCGAATTTACCTGAAGAACCGTCTGTTGGGCAGCTCCCAGACCGGGAGTATTGGTAACGGCACCACTCATTATACCTACCAGCTGGGAGATGGTGGTATCACCACGGTCTCCTCCCTGGATATAATAAATGGCTATTGTAATGGCTACATTCAGTCCTATACCGATCATTGCCAAAAGGTTCATCCTTACTCCACCCTCTTTAAATGATGAGAAGAAACCGGGGCCGACCTGCATACCTATAGAGAAGATGAAAAGTATCAGGCCGAATTCACGTAGGAAATGGAGGGTGTCGGCATTCACTGCGTATCCTAAATGCCCTAATAGGATACCGACGAACAAAACGAATGTGACTCCGAGCGAGATACCCATAATCTTGATCTTACCCAGATAGATACCGGCGAATATCACAAACGAATACAGCAATATCGAGGCTGCCAGAGAGAGGTTACCGGGAGAGAGCAGTTCAATAAACCAATTCATAATGTCAATTAGCTCTTAATTGATTTTCCGTATTATAGATTATCTGTAGAAACCATACCAATACCCCTACCCTTCTGAAAAATATTCCCTCCAGTTCCTCCTATCATTGATTATAAGGACCGGGGAAATTACCGGGTCTTACATCAAAAAAATGAGCGTCTGAGCGATTATTCTGCAAATTTACAAAAAATCTTCCCTATCTTTGCACTTTAACATGTAGTGATTTAAACTTTTTTCAAGTATAGAGACCAATGGAGGATACTGATCTGATAGAACCAAGGGACTTTAAGGCTTTGGAAACCAACGATAAGCTCGAGATTGCATGGAATCTGATAGAGAATACCGGAACCTCTCTTTATCTTACCGGTAAGGCCGGTACAGGTAAGACCACGTTTTTGAGACGGGTCGTAGAGCAATCAGGCAAAAGATTGGTAGTGACCGCCCCTACTGGTATAGCAGCCATCAATGCCGGTGGAGTGACCCTCCATTCCTTTTTCCAATTGCCTTTCGGGATTCACATCCCGGGACGGACGGGGGCAGAAAGCAACAAATTTAAACTCAACAAGTCCAAGATCTCGCTGATCCGGAGTCTTGACCTCCTTATAATAGACGAGATAAGTATGGTGAGGGCTGACCTGTTGGACGCAGTAGACGAGACCCTTAGGAGGGTGCGCCGTAACCCGCTCCCATTCGGTGGACTTCAGTTGCTGCTGATCGGCGACCTGCATCAGTTGCCCCCGGTTGTAAAGGATGAGGAGATGGAACTATTACGTTCCTCCTATCCTTCTGTCTATTTCTTCGAATCCCATGCTCTCTCGAAGGTTAATCTGAAGACCATAGAATTGGAGAAGGTCTACCGTCAATCTGATCTCCACTTTTTGTCGCTGCTTAATGAAATACGGAGTGGATATCCCTCCCAGGATGCTCTTAAGGAGCTGAACAAGCGCTACAAACCCCGGTTTTATCCACCGAAGGATAGCAATTATATCCGGCTGACAACCCACAATGCATTTGCTCGCAATATAAATGAGGCGGAACTAAGGAAACTGAAAGGTGAGAAAATCACATTCTCAGCCCGTGTGCAGGGAAAATTTCCTGAGACCTCTTTCCCGGCGGATGCAGAGCTTGAACTGAAAGTCGGAGCTCAGGTAATGTTCATCAAGAATGATCCTAATCCGGAAAAACGATATTACAATGGCCTGATGGGAAAGATAACGGATCTGACTCCAAGTTCGGCTACTGTTGAGATCGAGGGCCTGAATGAACCTATCCGTGTCTCCGCGGAAGAGTGGCAGAATAATCGGTATGAAGTATCGGAAAAGGATGGGAAAATCACCGAAGTCTTGGATGGTTCCTTTTTCCAGCTTCCACTGCGCCTTGCCTGGGCGGTGACTATCCATAAAAGCCAAGGATTGACTTTTGACCGGGCACTGATCGACGTTTCGCGCTCTTTCTCCCACGGTCAGGCCTATGTGGCTCTCTCGAGGTGCCGGACTTTGGAGGGTATTGTACTCGACTCACCTTTAAGTTACAATGCCATTATTACAGACAGCCGTGTCCAGAGTTTCATGTCGGCCTATGCTTCTTCGATCGATAAGGAGGAAATAAAGGGTTTATCACAAAACTATTATATTGAGTTGCTGGATCAGCTGTTTGCAATGCAGGAGTTTGCGGCGGCTGCCGAACCGTTTTATAGGATTGTAGCTGAGGCACATTCGAAACAATGTCCTGAAGAGGTCGATGGGCTGAATAAATTGGTCAATGAGCAATTGCCGGCTTGGAGTAAGATAGCTGCGAATTTCTCTCTTCAATACTGCCGGATATTTAATCCTGATGTTGCTGGGAAGCCGTCTGAGGAATTCCTACAGCGGATAAAGGATGCCTCGGCATATTTCCGGAAACAGCTTTTACCGATCGAGAAGTTGCTTAAGCATATTCCTACCGCTCATACAAACAAGGAGACAAAAAAACGTCTGGCAAGTAAGCGTGCCGACTTCTCAGATTCACTTCACGAATTGCTATCGGTATTCGAGGTACTGGAAAAGGAGGATTTCTCTCCGGCGCTCTACCTTCAGACAAAAGGGAGGGCGGCCGTTTCGGATTTGCTTTCGACTCCAAAGACTAACGCGCCTACTCGCCATAAAGGTATTGGGTTAGGTATGTCCGAGACAAAAAACAAGGGGAAGAAGAAAAGCAAGATTAAATTACCGGAGGGATTGACCGAGGATGATCTTACGAATTTACCTTTATTTGAAGCTCTGGTAGATTGGCGTCAAAAGACCAGTAAGGAGTTAGGCGTTCCGGCCTATGTACTGGCCTACAACCGGACCTTAGTGCTAATCTCGGAGGAGATGCCCTCGGATAAAGAAGAGCTGAAACTTATCAGAGGCCTGCCGGCCTCCACGGTCAGTCGCTTCGGCACCAGCATCCTGGAGATCATCGCCTCCTTCAC
>CAZKJP010000002.1:24522-42119 GCA_964553075.1 uncultured Sangeribacter sp.
CCGTAGCGGCTGCGGAACTTGTCCACGCGGCCGGCGGTATCTACCAGCTTCTGCTTACCGGTGAAGAACGGGTGAGAAGAAGAGGTAATTTCAAGTTTTACCAACGGATATTCCTTGCCGTCCACTTCGATTGTCTCACGAGAAGCGACGGTAGAGCGGGTGATAAAGATTTCGTCGTTTGACATATCTTTAAAAACCACCTCGCGGTAGTTAGACGGATGGATGTCTTTTTTCATCTTAATTTTCTGCAGTTAAATTAATTTGCTATAATGATTGCGAGGTCGGCTAAACCTCAGTCGGCAGGTCGCGATCCCACCAACGGCCTGCAAAGTTAATACTTTTTTTCCATTCCCGCAACCCCTCCACCCCTTCTCTCCTCTCAAAGAGCCAGTCAGCATACTCCTTTACGGGCTTTTATTTTGTTTTTGGGGTGGAAGAGGGTTGGAAGTGGGTCGGGGGTTGCCAGAACCATTCGTCGTTGGTAGTTAGGTAGCGGCAGCTGGTGTAGTTGCTTCCTTCCGGGATCAGGCCTATGGCGTAACCTTGGATGTGGTCCGATAATCCTTCCGGTTCCGCTTGATTTAGGAGATTGGCCGAGAGAATATACAGATTCTTTGCCATATAGTTATCCAAATAACGTTCTTTGGTTTGCTGATATTGGTGATTCCAGTTGGCATCCTCGTTCAAAACCAAAGGAAGATCATTTTGCAATCTGTATCGTACCTCTCCGGGATGCAACAGTAGACCATTTTCATCTGTGATGAATGCTGCAAAAGTGGGATCCACCCAGATCCATTTATTTAGGGATTCACTCCAAGCTACACAGATTACATGGCAGTCATTGTCAGTGTCCCACGCCTTTGATTCACATGTTATATAGCGAGCGGGGAAACCCTCTGACAACAAAGCCTCCGTAAGGGCAATAGCAAGGGCACGGCAATTATATCCGCAACTGTCCCGACGGGATGAATAATACATATTCTTCAGATTCCGCTGGCCCGCAGGGAAACCATTGCCACCATCATGCCTGATATTATCATGAACCCAATACAGGAGATTTTTAATCCGGCTGATGTCATCACCCTGACCGGCTACGCTGTCGAGATTAAAATGACTCCGTGTTTCAGTCAGCATGGAATCCTGGGGCAGAACATACGTAAACCATTGCCGCGGGACGCTATCATGTGAGTAAGCCGGCGACTCCTTAAGTATTTCGAGATTGTTTTTTACATCATCACCTAAATTCCAAGCATACTCCATAGCTGACTTAAGCTCAGCAGCCTCAGGAAGATTGAGTTTCTCAGCAATTGGATAAAGGATCTTGGCATCTTCATATGCGCTTCCCCTCATCCATCTGTTATCGCGTTTCGCAGTCAAAACTTCACTCTGCCAATTCGCAAGCTTTTTGACATCAGCTATCAGATTCTCGTTTTTTTGGATATCTTGAAAACTGATTGGAGGTGTTAGGGAATCATTATCAACATCAAGAAGTCCCCCATTAATCGTAAAGTTTTTGAGTTTAGGAGTATTATCTTCGGGATCCGATTCCAATCCAAAGCCAACCACAAGAGAATTGAAAATCACACTGTCGAGTTCCGGGCAATCGCATTGAGAGGTCGGCCCTCCGGTACTGGAGATGGGGCCATTGAAGACCACTTTCTTTAGTTTGGGACATTCTCCCACTATATAGCAGTCTATATGTCCTATCATTCCATCGAAGACAACCTCCTCCAATGAAGGCATATTATCGAAAGTCCTAGGCGGCACATAATCCATGTTACCGAGAGTCACTTTCCTCAACTTAGGGAAATTATAATCTCCCAATCTCACAAACGTACCCATATCAGGAAAGACTATTTCCTCAGCCTCACTATCGAAATAGAGAGTATCCGGGAAAACCTTATGACCATCCCTTATCCCGTCCGGGAAATATCCGGGGTTCTTAATAGAAATGGTTTCTCCGAATGCGAAAGTACTTACTATTACGCCACTTGCAATGGCATATAACAATTTTTTCATAATCTACATTCCAAAATTATGAAGCCGGTCTGATGGCTGGGTAGGTCATCAGGCCGGCTTGGTATACTTGTCAGTATAACCTCATAATTGAATTTTTTAAACTCAGAATTTAAGTTTGCGGACTGATTTGCCGGCTTTAATTATGTAGAGGCCGGGGAGCAGCTCGGTTCGGTATTCTGAAGGCAAGACGGAAACTGATTCAACTTCTGTTCCGTCTACGTTGTAAATGTGGAGGGATTCCCCTGCATGGCCTGTAATGCACAGTACGTCACCAAGCTTCAGGATTCCGGCTCCATCAGCACTTACTGCTGCTACACCGTCTACACCTCCGGTAACTTCCAAAATTACATTGTTGGAACCGCGGGACTCACCGTTTCCTTCATAGACCGCAGTAACATTGTAGATACGGCTTCCGTTTGTTCCCAGATGTGAGAAAGTACGAGTATCCTTGCCAGTCTCACCTACCTTTTTGTAATCACAGTACACATTATATCCGGTAAGGCTCACTCCGGAAGGAGAGGCGGCATCGGCAAAGAAGAAATCATCAAGCAACAGGGCCATCTTATCCTTGGATACGTTGCGGACAGCAAAACGTTTCGCTCCATTCGGAATAGGTATCTGATACTCGGTCCATTCCCCCGGAACAGTCTCAACCCCTATTATCTTAACGAAGTCAGAGGGATCTGTGCTGCCGAAGCTATAATATATCTCCATAGACTCAGCATAGTAACCTTCCAATGAACGAGCCCAGAAGGATACAACCTGTGCGGCACCATTCAGTTCGGGAGTGATAACCCAATCATCATTCTGATCGCCATAGTAATTGAACAGTGAGAGCAAGAACTTCTCACCGGTATGGGCTCTCAGATTCTGAGAGAAGGAGGGCTCATTCTGATTGATTACAATAAAGGAAGCAAGAGTCTCAGAGGGCACTACACCGGGAATAGTAGAGGGAGTCAGACCACCAATTGGCTTCTGGTCGCGGTCTATGAATATCCATCCCTCGAACTCATGGGCGAAATCCACTCCACTTTCGAAACTTTCATAATCTCCTGGTACATATCCTGAAATATAGGGTTCAGACCATGAAAGACTTACATTTCCTTTATCATCAACCTGACCATTCAGATCCGTAACGTACGGGGTCTTAGGTAACTCAATATGTACATTTACGGGGTCGCTTTCATTATTTGTCAAATCTCCATCACCCTCCAGACGCAGCTTTGCGGTAAGTACTGTATTTTCATTCATAGCAGGAGTAAGGATATATGGCACTTTGACAATTTCCTTAGTTCCCTTACGTAGCAAACCTTGATATTTAGTTGCGATTGCAATATCATTTGCATACAGATCCACTGTATAGCCCTGCGTATCACTTTGTCCTAAATGAAGAACCTCAACCTCAGCCGTCATTTCTTCATTAGGATTTACGTTCATCGGAACATTGAAACTCCGGATACTGAGATCCTGAGGGTAGAGTCCGACGATCCGTATGTTATCCATCAGATAGAGGCCATAATCCTTGACTGTAACCTGCCAACGCAACTGAATTGTCTTTCCGGCATACTCTTGAAGACCTACCGTCACTTCATTCCAACCTTTGTTAAGGCCACACATCTGATTTACAGTGAAACTGTCTACGACCTCCCAATCATCGCCATTTTCCGTAACAAGTACTTCAACGAGGTTACCATCGGGAACTGTCTCCTGACTTTGATTAAAAATATCGAATTTAACACCGACACCCTCAGTCGGAAGAGTCATCTTACCGGTAAACAATGAAGCACCGCTATCTACAAACTCAGATTGCATGTAGACGAAACCATTATCGCCATCGGAAGCGCTTACAGTTCCAGTCTCGCTTTCGAATGTAGAATCGGTAGCAATATCCCATCCTACATAATCAACATATCCGAATTCATACCCCACACCCATGATAGTGTCCAGATTACCATTGGTGAAAGATTCTGAGAAGGAGCTGCCATCATAAGCAGGACCCACGGCACAAACATTAGACATCCTGGCGTCCCCTACTCCTCCAACCATGGTATAGGCAGCTACCAGGCACTCTACAAAGATCTGATCCTGAGTGTTGACAGAGAAGTAGATTTCAGTCTGGGTAAGCTCCTCGGCTATAGGAGTCATCTCGGTATCCACTACGAGATACCGTACCATTCCTTCCGGAATCTCGTTACCCTCCATATCGTGAGTCACCGGAGTCCAGGAAAGCTTCATGTAACCATCCTGAATCTCCTCGAGACGCACCATCTCAGGAGCATCAGGAGCAGGTGCACCTATCTTGAACAATGCTTTCATCGGGAAACCTTCCCCGGCTTCGTTCCAGGCAGTCACGGTATATTCATAAAGTCCACCCATAGGCACAACGTCCGTAAGCTGTTGTTCCGAACCCGGAGCCGGAGATTCGATAGTCTCAATCAATTCTCCATTTCGCTTCACTTCGATACGATCAAGCGAGTTCAAAAGAGCACCAGACATGCTCTTGGTGGGAGCAACAAAAGAGATGGTAGCTGTCAAATCATAATCCCCTCCACGACTAAGCGTAAGATCGGACACACCGGCAGGCATCTCTCCTTCAGCTCCGGCCTCTACTTTGATTTCAGAAACAAGTATCTTATACCTGTCAGGATCTGAGATTCCATGGAGACCGATAAAAATCTGACCTGTACGGTTAGGTACTACCGTCCCGGTATATTCCTTAAAGTCGGTCCCTACGATATCAAAAGACTCCTTAGCCACATTGACCATCCCTTGTACGGTATTCTCCTCACCATACAGAATCTCCATACGCTCATCGTAAGAATTGGAATTGGCAGCAGCTATGACAGTAATAGTATAGGCCTCACCACCATTCATTTTCAGAGGGGGTGTAATCAGCCAGTCATCCATAGGGTCTTTCGGGCTATAGTTAGCCTGAGCCTGTCCGTTACTGTGCTCCCAGGTGATTTCATCCTGATTTGCATCGATAACGGTAAAGTCGCCAAATCCTGTTTCGGCAAAATTAACTGACCAGGGGACATCTACAGCCTGAGCTACGTAATTAGGTCCTTGATTTTCCCCTTTGGCAATTTTATTCTTCTGAGCCATAAGGGAAAGCTTCGTCAAGCTTCCGTTTACGCGTTGGCCTATCCTGTATTCTGATTTCTCTGTACTTTGGGTAAGCTTATGGGAGTGAACGTCGGATGGTTGCAAACTCATATTCACACCGGCAGTAAGGCCGGCTGCGCATATTAACGATCCTCCCAACAAATAAAGTGAAGTAGTTTTCATATCATGTGGTTAGGTTGTTTAGGTTTCAGATTACAAATATAGGCAAAAATTTTGAATTACCTACACTTAAGGTTAATGATTGGAAGAAACGTGTTGAATTTCTTAAAAAACGCGTTGATTATCGCGCTTATGGCGTCCTTTCAGGAAGTCTGAGGCAACCCCCGGCAGCAACTCCAAAAGCAGATAATCCTCATCTGTCTCTGCCAATTTCTTTCCCCCTAATTCGGTCAGCTCAGGATTCGCCGGGTCCCGGAAATTACTTACATCGTATGGACGCTCCTCGGGAGCTCCCGTAATCATTCCACGGAATATGGGAACAATAGGTTTCGGAGTCTTTCCATATTCCCCTTTCACCAAAGCTATAAACTGATCATTTTTATTAGTATAATCAGCATTTCCTCTGAGCCTATCCAAGGCAAGTTCAATCGCTTGCGATCCAATGATATCGCTGACCGGTATAACCAATGGCACAGAGCCTGCATCATGGCGTATTTCCGGGATCAGAGCCAACGCTTCATCCAAAATCTCTTCTGATTTCAGCTCGCGTGCTTTTTCTTCCATGTGCCGGTACATGCATCCGGGAATACCTGCTTCCTTAATCCGAAGATTAGGAGCCGGAAATCCGAAATATGCCTCAATCTTATGACATGCGTCCAAGAGCTCTTCTTCCTGATGCTGGCCGGCTGCTTCTATTGCCCTATCAAACTCAGCATCGATCTCCTTAGGCATTCTCTCATAATAGAGATCAAAATCATTTGGCCAGCTCTCTTTGTGAAGGTCGAAGTCCCTGAGCGATTCCCGCACCTCTCTGAGGGCTCTCCTGATCTTGGCGACTCCTTCCATATTGACATCTACCGGTATCCCCAATTTAGTACAGAATATCCAAACCAGTTCTAAGGCCGGGGCAGCTGAACCTCCGCTGAACCACCAAATATTGGTATCCACGATATCGACCCCCTTAATGATGGCAGTCAAGACCGAAGCCAGTCCGTATCCGGGAGTGCAGTGGGTATGGAAATCTACCGGAACTTTCAATGTCATCTTCAATTTAGGCATCAACGTGAATATACGTGACGGATTAGCCAATCCACCCATATCCTTTAAGGTGATCATCTTTGCACCCATCTTTTCCAGCTCGCGGGCCTTACCTACAAAATATTCATCAGTGAAGATCTTTTCAGGTTCAATACTTACCGGCTCACTGCTTCCAAACAACCGAGCGAAAAAACCTTTCTTCTTCTCAAGTACCTTGACTTCATACTTAGGATCAACTGTATAACAGACCGCAGCGTCAGGTATACCGCCGAATTCATTTATCATACGTATCGAATCCCTGATATTGTCCATATCATTGAGGGCATCGAAAACACGCATGATATTCAAGCCATTCTTGAAAGCTTCCTTATAAAATCCTTCAAGAACGAAGTCAGGGTAAGGAAAATATCCAAACAGGTTACGACCTCGCGACAAAGCCGAAAGAAGCGATACACCTTTCATAGCATCCGAACATGCCCGCAGACGATCCCATGGGTTTTCATTCAGATACTTCATTACGGCCTCCGGCACCCCTCCACCCCATACTTCCATTATATAGAAACCGGCATCCCGATACAGTGGCAGCAGCTTATTGATGCTTTCCTGTCTCATTCGGTTAGCAAACAGTGATTGCTGGCCATCTCGAAGAGTAACGTCTCTGATTTTCAATGCCTTTTCCATGGAAGTTAAGAGTTAGGTAGAAGTAAAAGTTTCAAGTGCTTAACCCATCTTTTTTTATTCAAAGATTCCTTCAACGGTCTCATTGGTAGTCTCATCTACCGCCGGAGCCGCATACACCTCTCCGTCACAGGGTGAGAAATCAGCCGGGAACTCGAATTTAGATGATTGGCTATATGGTAGCTTTGAATCCCCGTAGACTTTCTTCATATAAAGCCCGTATATGGGCAAGGATGCTCTTGCACCCTGGCCAAGCGCCATTGAATTGAAGTGGATATACCTCTCCTCACCTCCTACCCATACAGCGGTCACCAGGTCCGGTGTGAACCCAATGAACCAAGCATCAGAGTTGGAGTTGGTCGTACCGGTCTTACCTCCCATCTGGGCAGTTATGCCATAACGGGAACGCAGGGACGCGGCGGTACCGCTATCCACGACATTCAGCAGAATGGATAAGATCTTATAATAGGCATCTTCTGAAGTAACCTCAGTCCGGTGAGGGGTCGCTTCATAAATGACATTCCCCTGATTATCCTCTATCTTGGTTACGAAGACGGGGTCAACGCGGATACCTTTGTTGGCGAAGGTAGTAAAGGCCCCCGCCATCTCTTTGACAGGAACATCTACGGTACCAAGACTTAGCGGTAACGTGGGTTCGATCCATCCTGTAACACCAAACATCCTCATCTTATTGGCAAGGTTGATAGGCTTAAGCTCATTTACCAATCGGGCTGAGATCCAGTTGTTTGAATTAGTCAACGCCCAACGTAGATCCACCATTTCACCAATACGCGCAGACCCACTGTTTCTCGGGGACCAATTACCGAAGGTCGGTTGCGTGTTGAGAAACTGGGAACACGGAGTGAAATCCTGCTCCATGGCCAAGGTGTAGAGGAAAGGCTTGGCCGTAGAACCAATCTGGCGCTTGCCCCGCGATACCATATCATATTGGAAATAGGTGAAATCGGGTCCACCGACGTACGCCTTGACATACCCGTTCTTAGGATCCATACTTACCACACCGGTCCGCAATATGCTCTTCATGTAAAGCAAAGAATCATAAGGAGACATGCGAACGCTCTTGGTACCAGGTATGACTTTCGGTCCCGTCTTTTTGGGATTGGGTACATACGCGAATATTTCCATATCGTATGGAAGCTGGAAACTTGCCTCTATCTCCTCCGGAGTTTTGCCCGCAAGCTTCATCGTCCGCCAACGCTCCGTCTGACGCATGGCATTCTTGATAAGACGCCTTACACCGGACGAGCTCAATTCAGCAGCATTGGTGGTGTAGGGGCCGAGAGGCGAACCCTTTTTCTCCTGGAAGAAAGCAGGCTGGAGAGTCCCGCCGAGGTGATCCAATACTGCCTCCTCAGCATATTCCTGCATCTTTACATCGATAGTAGAATAAATTCTAAGTCCGTCTGTATAAAGATTATAATGCGAGCCATCCGGCTTGGGATTCTTTTCGATCCATCCATACAACGGATTTTCTTCCCACTGAGTAGAATCGGTATTGTAATTCCCTAAGGCAATATGGTAAGCCGACAACGATTCATAGTCGCTGCGGTTAGGACGCTTGGGCTGCTTTGCGGTCATCAGATGCCGTATCTCCTCACGTAAATAAGGTGCTCCACCTTCACGATGGTCAACGCGGTGATATGACAATCCAAGAGGTAATTGCTTCAATGAGTCAGCCTCTTCTTTTGTGATCTTATCAGCCTTGGCCATCTGGTCCAACACCACATTACGGCGCTCGCGTGTCCGCTCCTCATGACGTAATGGATTGTAATAGCTGGGATTCTTAAGCATCCCGATAAGCATAGCCGCTTCCTCACATTTCAATTCACCAGGTTCCTTGCCGAAATACACATTGGCAGCCGTCTTGATACCGACCGCATTGTTAAGGAAGTCAAAGCGATTGAGATACATATTGATTATCTCATCCTTAGTGTAGAAGCGCTCCAGCTTTATGGCGATCATCCATTCAATAGGTTTCTGTAACGCACGCCGGAACATATTGGAGCTTGGCTGAGAATAAAGCTGTTTTGCCAACTGCTGAGTTATCGTGGAAGCTCCTCCTGAAGACTTATCGCCAAGCATCAAAGTCTTGACAGCAGTACGTCCCAATGCCATGAAGTCTATTCCGGAATGGGATTTAAAACGTACATCCTCAGTTGCTATCAATGCGTCGATAACGTATGGGGATACCGCATCGTAATCCGTATACACCCTATTTCCCGCCCCCCAGAAATAGCGGCCTAACTCGGTAGTGCCATCCGAAGCGTAGACTACTGAAGCAAGTTTATCATGAGGATCCTCAAGCTCCTCGATTGGGGGCATATATCCGATTACTCCATTATATATAAGGAGGAGAAACAAAGCTATGACCGCCCCTAAGCTTAGGAAGATAGTCCAAAGCCATTTAATTTTGCGGCGGTTACGTTCATCACGGCTATTCGCCTCGTCTATCAATTCCTGACCCGGCATGATTTCTATCCGGTCCGGTTTCTTATTCTTGCTGAAAAGCTTCATGTCTTATTGCTCAATCCTTATACAAACCCTTCCTCCTTATATATTCCCCCACCTTATTCGGCACGATAAAATCAAGGTGTTTTCCTTCGCGGACCATTCTCCTTATATAGGTCGAAGAGATCCTTGCCTCCGGTATATCCTTTAAGAAATCAACCCTCGACCTCCAATCCGCCGGTAATTTATCCGTCTCTAAAGGAATAAAATCTTCAGGTATGGGATAATCCGGACGCGGATAGACTATAAGCCGAAAATGGCTGAGTATCTCATACGGTTCTCTCCATTTACCGAACTCAAGCCAGTTGTCGCTTCCTATTATAAGCCGGAAATCATATTCGGGCCAGTGATGATGGAGTTGCCGTAGCGTCTCCGCGGTATATGATGGCCGAGGAAGATCAAACTCGAAATCGCATCCTTCCAATCCCTGAACATCCTCGCATGCCAACAGCACCATCTGCAGGCGCTCTTCTTCAGGAGTCAGTTCCTTATCTGCTTTGAATGGATTACGGGGTGAGACCATCAGCCAAACCTCATCAGCCAAACCGGCGCGCAAAACCGATGAGGCCAACAGGCAATGTCCAAGATGAACCGGATCGAAGGTGCCTCCTAAGATCCCTATCCGCTTTCGTTCGGTACGGTTTCCCTCCTGCATGATAAAGATAAGATTGCTTGTGCCCGTGTATTTATCCGAGAACCGGCTAAAGTATTATAGCAGCTATCTGCTCTACGGCCTCCTCTAAATTATCATTGACTATCTCGTAATCAAACTGAGGGGCGAAGCTGATCTCGAAATCCGCTTTGGCCAATCTCTTGGTAATCTGCTCCTCGCTATCTGTAGCACGGTTACGTAGCCGTCTCTCCAGTTCCTCACGCGAAGGGGGCATCAGGAAAATAGCAATAGCGCGATCCCCGAATTTCTTCTTCAGGTTGACACCACCCTTGACATCGATATCCATGATCAGGTTACGACCCTCAGAGACGGTAACACGCTCGATTTCCGAAAGAAGAGTACCGTACCGGCAACCCGGGTAGACTTCCTCCCATTCGGCAAATTCGCCATTTGCCACCTTAGACTCAAACTCCTCCGGGGTCAGAAAATAGTATTCCACCCCATGTCTCTCCTCACCCCTCGGCAGACGGGATGTAGCCGACACCGAGAAACCGAGTTTCAGCTCCGGACGCTCCAAAAGATGCCTTATTACAGTACTCTTTCCGCTACCCGAGGGAGCCGAAAGTATTATAATCTTTCCCTTTTCAGTTGTCTTACTCATATCCTGCCAAGCTTAATAATTACAGGACATTAAGTACCTGCTCTTTGATTTGCTCAAGAGCATCTTTCATCTTGACCACCGTCTGCTGCATCCCGGCATGGTTGGATTTGGAGCCAAGAGTGTTTATCTCCCTGCCCATCTCCTGGGCAATGAATCCTAACTTCTTACCCTGGCCGGATGATAACCTATCTTCTTCTGCCCTACCGAGAGTCTCAAGGAAGTAGGATAAATGGCTGCGCAGCCTTGTCTTCTCTTCAGTTACATCAAGCTTCTCGATATAGAGAATCATCTCCTGCTCCAATCGGCCACTGTCATATTCTATGGATTCAAGACGGGAGAGCTGGTCTTCCAATCGCTGACGTATCTTGGGTATGCGCTCATGCTCCATAGGTTCGATTTCGCCAAGAAGCAGAGAGATCTCGTCAATCTTGCTCACAAAGAAATCATAAAGTTTCCTTCCCTCGGCAATTCGGAATGAAGTCAAGGCTCCTACTGCCTCTCCAACGGCGGCATAACATAATTCCACATCCTCCTCAGTCAGTTCCCTATGGGTAGACCTTACAGCCTCGGGCATACGGAGCAGCAACGGCCACCAATCGACCGGAGGAGCCATCCCGAGTTCTTCCGACGCTTTCAGTATCTCATTGCGGTAGCGGCCTATGGCCTCCACGTTTACCGAGGCCCCCGTCTCGCCGCCAATCTCTTCCATATTCAAGGAGAGTTCGATCTTACCGCGTTCCAGATCGCGGGCAATGAGGTTCCTCAACGAGGCCTCTATTTCCCTTAATCCGGTAGGCACACGCATCATCAGATCAAGCTGCTTGGAGTTTAAAGACTTGATTTCAACTGTTATTTTTATCGTATCCGACTGCGTCACTCCGCGGCCGAATCCTGTCATAGAAAGAATCATAAGTTGCGCTTCAGTTAATCAAAATTTCTGCTGTACAAAAATTCCTAAATGCAAAAATAATGATTTTAAGCCATAACCTCTATATTTTCACCTCGGCATTTCGCCCTTTTCCACTATATTTTCATAAAAAACCTTTTTTCAAAACTTTTTCTGACCGAAATTCCGTTATAAAGATAGATGGGAATGGGAGTCTCCGCCCCCTTGAAAGCGGAGTCCTAATTCCTTCGAGAATGACCAAAATTTAATTTCTATAGAAAATTTTATGAGTAACGAAGCATTGCTGCAAACCTGCAAGGAGCGCGCCGAGGTATGGCTGGGTCCCCAGTATGATGAAGAGACACGTAAGGCAGTCAAGGAACTGATAGACGCCGAAGACAAGACTCCCCTGATCGAGGCTTTCTACAAGAACCTGGAGTTCGGTACCGGTGGGTTGCGCGGAATTATGGGTGTAGGCACCAACCGTATGAACGACTACACCGTAGGCATGGCTACCCAGGGTCTGGCAAACTATCTTAAAGACTGCTTTAAGGACGAGCCTCAAATCAGCGTCGTTGTAGGGCATGACGTACGTAACAACTCCCGCCGTTTCGCTGAACTGACAGCAGACATCTTCTCGGCTAACGGTATCAAGGTATATCTGTTCGACTCATGCTGTCCTACTCCGGAGGTCAGCTATGCTATACGTCGCTTAGGTTGTCAGAGCGGTGTAATGGTTACGGCCAGCCACAATCCTAAGGAATACAACGGATATAAGGCTTACTGGAGCGACGGTGCCCAGATGATCGCTCCCCATGACGTAGAGACTATCGCTTACGTCAATGCAATCACATCAGTAGACCAGATCAAGCGTACCCCAAACAAGGACCTTATCCAGATCGTAGGACGCGATGTTGATGATCCCTATCTGGAGCAGATCCATGGTCTCTCTCTTTCTCCCGAGGCTATCGCACGCCATAAGGACATGAAGATCGTCTATACCCCGATTCATGGTACCGGCTCACGTCTGATGTTCGACTCCCTCAAGCTTTGGGGCTTCGAGAACGTTATCCACGTTCCTGAGCAGGATATCCAGTCCGGTAATTTCCCGACTGTGGAATCCCCCAATCCGGAGAACTCCGAGGCAATGGCAATGGGTATCGCCAAGGCTAAGGAAGTGGGTGCGGATCTCGTACTTGCATCGGATCCGGACGCTGACCGTGTCGGACTTGTAGTCAGAGACAAAGCTGGCAACTATCAGCTCGTAAACGGCAATCAGATCTGCATGATCTTCCTCTATTATCTGATCACCCGCAACGTTGAGCTCGGGAAGATGACCGGTAAGGAATACTGCGTGAAGACCATCGTTACTACCGAGGCTATCAAGCGTATCGCTGACAAGAACAATGTAACCTGCTTCGACTGCTACACCGGCTTCAAATGGATCGCCGACGTTATGCGCAACCAGGAAGGTGTAATGCGCTACTTAGGTGGCGGCGAGGAAAGCTACGGTTTCTTGGCCGAGACTTTTGTACGCGACAAGGATTCCGTATCCGCAATCTCGCTGATGTGTGAGATCGCAGCTTGGGCTGCCGACAAGGGAATGAATCTCTACGAGCTTCTCGTTGACATCTATGATGAGTACGGCTTCTCACGCGAACGTGGCGTAAGCGTTGTACGTCCGGGCAAATCCGGGGCTGAGGAAATCGTAGCCATGATGAAGAACTTCCGCGAAAATCCGCCTAAGACTTTGGGTGGAAGCAAGGTTACGGTCGTTAAGGATTATGCTGACCTGAACTGTCGCAATCTCGCTACCGGCGAAGTTACCAAACTGAACTTCCCGACTACTTCCAATGTACTTCAGTTCTTTACTGAAGCCGGCGACAAGGTTTCTATCCGTCCTTCCGGAACTGAGCCCAAAATCAAGTTCTATGTGGAAGTTCGTGAGGAGATGGCCGACAAGTCCCAATACGAGGAGGTTGTCAAGAAAGCTGAGGCACATATCGATGCCGTTTTGGCTGACTTAGGTGCTAAATAAGCCATCTATCAAACATTTCTCATACATGCTTCTAAGCATATAAGACGACATCTCATACCCTCTGCCAAGTAAGATAATATCGTAATTTGGCAGAGGGTACATTATTAATAGGGTCTCTATTTCAATGGCTCCATTATTTTGGCTATCAGATGAATAAATTAGTATATATAATATTGACCCCCCTCTTGGGACTGCTTACCCTCGGAAGTTGCTCGAAGGCCGAAACCGACAATAAGGACACCCAAGAGCATCAGGTCTCGGCTGCCGGAGACTTTTATCAGGAGGCGCATCGGACTGGTAAACTTGAGTTCGGATCACTTAAGCTAACCAAGACGATCACTACCGAGAGGTCAGCCTGGTATAAGATAGGAAGCCGTGTGGCGGCCTATTCATACGACATTTATCTGAAAGCTTACGTGGACCTCGATAAATTGGATCCTCAGGATATACGGGTAGACGATCAGGAGAAAACAATCTACCTGACCCTGCCTCCTGTCGAGATTGAAGTCGCGGGTCGTTCGCCCGAACTGCGTAAAGAATATGAGCATATTGGGATATTCCGATCCAAACCCGACTCTCGCGAACGGGCTGAGCTAAAAGAAATAGCCAACAAAGACTTTGAGAAGGAGATGAAGAGCAACCCGGAGTATATCCGGCAACTTCGCCAGACCGCAGAGCGAAAAGCCCGTAGCTGGATGACAGCCCTCGGACAAAGCCGGGGATACACCGTCGTGTTCGACCAGCCAATGACAATTTACAAATCCAAGGATTGAGCCATGATGTTGTTTGTTAGATATTGGAAAGCCATACTTATCCTGATCCTTATCGCCATAATTGCGGTAGGAGGTTTCTTTATATGGAATCATTTCAAATCTCAACCGCAGGAGGTCATAACCGTGGAACCCGCCCGTATGGTAGACCTTAAAGCTGTGGCAAATCTTTGTAGCATGGAGATTTATCGCGAGGAGACGGTATTGGACACGGTTAACGGCAAGGTAATTTTCGGCATCTGGAAACTACAAGGAGAAATTCTATTTGATGTAGAATCCTTGCCAGCCCAAATAGCCGTCGCCGAGTCCAATTATCCATCCGAAATGGAAGAAGACGGCACAGCATCCTCAGCCTATCCCGATACAATCCGGCTCAGCCTCCCAAAAGAAAAGATAGAATTATTAGAATCCACGGCCCCGGACTCATGGAGAGTAATCGACACTTATAGTCTGAAACTATTCGGCAATGACCGCATGACACCCGAAGAAGAGAACCAGGTTAAAAAGAAAGCCCTCCTACGCGCTCGGAGGGCATTATCTAAAGATGGAACTGTTGAAAGGGCTCGCAAGGATGCAGCCAAGACCCTTTCAGATTTTCTGACTCCAATGGTAGGGAAACCGGTCAAGGTCAGCTATTGAAACAAAGGACTCGGTTCATTTCTTACGGCTTTTCTTCAGCTTTTTCTGAGCCTCCTTCAGAGCTTTCTGACGTTCTTTTTCTGTTTGCGCTCTCAATTTCTCAGTTTCCTTACGGACTTCTTCGATTTGTTTACGGTGCTCGGCCGCCTGTTTCCGTGCTAAAGCTGCCTGTTCGCGCGCTGCTTTAGCTTGCTCGCGTGCTGCTTTCGCCTGCTCACGTGCTGCTTTAGCTTGCTCTTCGATCTGAGTTTTCTGCTCATCCGTCAGATTTGATTTGCGGCTGATAACCAGGTCGCCATTCTCCCAGACATAATCCCATTTATCAGGATTGGATAAATCATGAAGCTCAGACAAATGCGAAAGCTCAGAGAGATTGGATAATTCGGAAAGGTTGGAAAGCTCCGACAGATTGGATAAAGCCGAGAGGTCTGATAATTCTGAGAGGTCATTTAAATCCTCCTCTTCAAAATCACTCATCTCCTCTTCTAAAGCCTGGCTTAAAGCCTCATCTATGGATTTACTTATAGAGTTGCCAAATGATTCTCCAAATGTACTGCTGAGCGAGTCCCCAATAGTCTTTCCTAACGATCCGGTCTGTTTGTTATTCGCCTTTGGATTAAACTCTATTACCACGACCTCACAGGAATTCGGTGAATCCTCCTGATAAATAATCATCTGGGTAACTCGACCCTCATCATTGAAACTCTGATATATCTCGTAGATTGAATGGCCTTCGTTCCTCTTCATCACGAGTTCCAAATCTTTGTTCTCGTAAGTATTGTCCACGTATGTGAGCAGGATTTTCCGGGCCTTCTCGACACTCTCACTCGAACTACATTTATATGAATAAAGACCCGAGAAACCACTTCTTAAATCAATCGGCCGACCTCCTAATTCACTTTCCCAACGTTTTAAATTATGCCCGAATTTACCGGAGACGTATGTGCTCGCTACATGCGGCATAGAGGATAATTTCTCAAATATATCCTTCGCCTGACCATTTATGGATCCGAGCAAGGCCATCAAGACCAAAGCTAATATATTATATCGGTAATATTTCATATGGTATATAGTATAAGGGATTTTTATCATCCGGAAGTTTGGTAAATTCCAGACTCTCTTTCAGTTCATTCTCAAATTGAAGATTGGTAGTGCGGATCTGGTCATCAGCTAATTCAAGGTATTCTGAAAGATTACCGAATATACCTCTCAATATATCCGCCGCTTCCTCTTCATTATCTACAATCCGGTAATTATGCGCAGCCAATTCAGCCTCTTCTTCCGCGGTGAGATAATATCCATTATCCAATGTATCAACCCTCTCTGGTGAAGGGAGGACAGCCGCATTCGGAACCAGACTCGCTCTACGAGTCAATTTGCGTGGACGTGCCGAAGGCTCCTCCGGTTCTTTTATCGTCATATTGCTTGCCAATCCAATTGTAATGGTATCCAATTTTGCGGCTTCCTCGTTTGATGATGTCGCTAATTCCATTGCTCCTGACAGCTCCGGTTCTATATCCAGTCGACCTGAGAAATAGATGCTACCAGCCAATACCGCTGCTATACCGGCTGCGGCCCACCAGATTCCCGGTTTGAAGAATTTCCTTATCGGAAGCTTTTTCCGACCTATCTCCGCCTCTATCCCGGCTTCAATCCTACGGGCAACTTCCTCAGGAACGGATATTTCCTCCTTTGCCTCTCCGAGCAGAGTGAAAATCTCTTTTTCCTCCGCCAGATCGGACGGCAACGGCTCCTCCGCTGAGGCAAACCAATCTAAAATCACCTTTTCTTCCGAGGGGGTGGTTTCCCCCGCGTACCATCGGGCGATCAGATTTCGTATGTCGTTTTCTGCTATCTTGTTCATGACAGAGTAATTATTCAGTTTTTCTCAAAAGCAGCTCCCGAAGTCGTTTTCTTCCTCGTGAAAGGAGCTGCCGTACATTATCCCGAGTGTAACCGGTCTCTTGAGCTATCTCAGGTATTTCCATTTCTGCGAAAAGGCTCATCCGGATTATCTGTTGCTGTCCCCGCGGAAGATTCTCAATCAGGTTCTCCACCCGGTTCCGGGTATCATTTTCCTCCACAGTGGGCGCCTTCAACTCCGATACTTCATTCAGAGCCATCTCTATCGGAACGGTCGGGCTCCTATGTTTCAATCTACGCAGAGTTCCGTTGCGAAGTGCCGTTATACAGTAAGCGGTAAGTTCCGCCGGACTTTCAGGAATCCCTTCACGCCCTCGCCATAGGCTTATCAGGGTCTCCTGTACGATATCTGAAGCATCGTCAGGCGGTAACCCTAACCGTAATGCCAAGGCATACATGCGAGGATACAGCGGCATCACTTTCGCTCGGAATTCCTTTTCTTCCATTAAAAGTCGTTTACTCTTATTCGTTTAACGGTTTTTCTCCTCCTTCCAATATATTCTTAACCCTCCTTCCAA
>CAZKJP010000002.1:42219-71402 GCA_964553075.1 uncultured Sangeribacter sp.
CCTCCTTCCAATATATTCTTAACCCTCCTTCCAAGATATTCACTGTTTGGAATTGCCCCCGGCGGAAGATTCCTTTTCGATGTTGGCCGCTGTCTGCTTTACCTCCGCTTTCAAACCTCCGAATTTGTAGGAGATGCTGAAAGAGAGATTCCACTGTTTGCTCCAACCTTTGTATCTTGTCATGACATCCTCATTAGACTGCTCGTAAGCATAAGTCCTGGAAGTCGGGAAAAGGTTCGAGGCTGAAACCTGTAAGGTCAACGCGTCATCCTTCAACCATGACCGGCTGGCAGACACTCCATAATAGTAACCGTTATTCTTTCCCTTACCCTGAAGATCAATCCAGGGTGTATCAAACCCTCCGTAACCACTGAGTCTCACGCGACAAGGTAAAGTATAGTTCAGACTGCCTCCCAAACGTGTTATCCATCCATCATTTTTACCTTTAATCAATCCGGAATCCGCACTGAAATATACATATTCAAGTGTACCATAGAAAGAGAGCCGCAGGTCCTTGATGATACTCCAGTCAAAATTCAGGTCCATCCAGGCATCATGGTTCTTACCGATGTTGGCGTAGGTATAATTTATCAGTCCCTCCTGCATATAAATCACATCCGTAATGGCATTATCTACATATCTATAGCTCATCTTCACACTTCCACTGAAAGGATGGTCATAGTTCGAGTAGGCCAGTGATACAGTGTGCCCTCGCTGACTCTCCAGATCGGGATTTCCGTATGAAATCTGACCGGGAGTCATATTGTTGATATATGGATTGACCTGATAGATACCCGGACGGGAGATTCTCATCTGGTATGCCAATCTAAGAGTAGAAGCACCGCTCAGATTATAACTTATTGCCCCGTTGGGTACGATATCATTAAGATGAACCATAAAATCGGGATACTCCCCTATCTTGTACTTAATGCCCATCCTTGTGAGTTCATATCTCAATCCCCCCTTGACACTCCATTTACCGAAAGTGCCGCTATAAGAACCATAGACACCGTAGATATCCTTTATCTGAGTCATTTTTACTGTCATATTGTCCACCTCGGCCGACGTTTCGGGTTCCACTCCGTAAAAAGTCTCAGACTTCTGACCGTTATGATTCAGATTACCCTTTATTCCGGCCTCCAGAAGATGCTTTGGAGATAACCGGTTGGTATAATCTACCTGCAGGATATGTCCCAAATTGCCACCCTTGGAATCAGTCTTGCTGTATGGCCAATCCCCTGTCAGACCTTGGGAAGATGTTAATATATATTCGGTATGATAGTTCTGGTATGCGTAGTCATATTCATACGAGACAACCAGATTATGATCCTCCCTCTTGAAATTATGCTGGTATGAGGCAGATACATAGAATCCATTGTAGCAACCGGGCGAATAGTAACTGCGGTCCAAGTCCCAAAGCTGTCTGTTGTCCGAATCATAGCTTCCCCTCCATTCATTACCTTTGTTGTACCATGTATTGTTTCCGTAATTGGCAGACAATGTGAACAGATTCAGCGTATCCGGCTCCCAAGAGAGATTAAGGGATGGCCCTAAGTAATCCCATCCGCTCTTGGCTTTTGCGTTGGCATATTGAGTAGTCTCCGACCCGGGAGTCAGATTCTCTATAATGCGTTCTGACCTGTTGGTTCTTGGCCAAGCCTTTCCATTGTTGTAATTGAAACGCGCGTCGAGCATCACATTCTTTATCTTTGTGGTAGCCTTGGCATAACCGCCGACGTTCCAGACGCCTACCCAAGCTCCCAACTGAGCCATGAAACCGGAGAGAGTCTTACTACGGTCAGTTACTATATTCAATACCCCTCCTATCCCTTCAGCCTCATATTTCGCACCAGGCTCGGAGATAACCTCAATCTTCAGTATGGAATTTGCCGGTAGGGATTTCAAGATTGTCTTCAGGTCCCCCTTCAGCATCGGATCCTCCTTACCGTTCATCAGTATCTTGAAATTAGATTGGCCATTGACCTTCACATTATCCTCAGCATCGACCTGGACTCCCGGAACCTTGCGCAATATGTCAAGGATATTGGCACTGCCGGCCTGCGGATCCTCCGATACATTATAAGTCAATTTTGCCCCGTCGCTTTGCACTAATTTCTTATGCTCCACGACCGTCAATTCCTCAAGATCAGTAGAGAAATCGCCAAACTCCAAGGAATCCGGGACTTCCGCAGGTATCTCCTCTTCGGCAATGACCTGAGCAGGCGCTTCAGTCACCTCCTGAGCCTTTGTATATGAGACCCCTGCCAAAAGAGCAGCCAGAATGAGATACAAATAATAAGATTTATTAGTCATTTTCAGTCAGATATAGAAGCCGCGTAATACGACTTGTAATGGAATTCGTTCCCACCTTCACTCATTAAAAGTCTCTCCTGGGTCCGATTGTGACACTCCCATGGATTATTTTTTTTAAAAATATCCGTTCTCCTCTATTTTTCTTAGGAGTGTACACTTTGCTATTTTCCGAAATATTTTGTAATTTTGCAGTGAAAATCCCCCCGAGGGAGTCTTTTTCCATTATCTTATTGCGTATTTCAGAGTGAATTCGGGTCTTAGTCCGAATTATCTCGAAACGTGAGTTGCTTACCCTTTCTTTTATACTTACTGGTAAAGTACAATTCCTTCCGCCGGCTTAGAGGCCGGCCTAAAGGTTAATCTATATATGTATAGTATCGACGAACTATATGCGATGGATGAGCAAGGCTTGAAAGACCTTGCCGATTCCATGGGTATGAAAAAAAGCTCCTCGGCTACCGTAGAGGAGGCCGTATACTTCATACTTGATAACCAAGCCATCGCTTCAGCTAAAGAACATGCTTCCCGAACCAAACGCGAAGCAGCAAAAATCCGAAAAGCACGAAACGTCAAGGCAGCCGAGGAAGCAGCCTTGGCAAATGGCACCGCCCCCGCTGATAACCCCGAGGCTACTCAGCCTAAAAAGCGTGGACGCAAGCCGAAAAATGCCAATTCACCTACCCTTCCCTTGGAGGTATCGGAACAGGAAGCAGCCGCTGCCCAACCGGAGCAGGAGAATAAGCCTGCACTCGGACGTAAAGGGCGTAAGCCTGCTGAGACTCCCGCTGCCGAGGAACCGGCTCAGACTCCGGATGCCGAATCGGCCCAGCAACCCGATGAAAACCTCCAGCCATCCAAGCAACGTGGTCGCCGTAAAAAGAACGATCAGCAGGATTTGCAACCGGAGAATGTAGAGAATCCCGGATCAGAGTCGCAGCCTCAGTTGCTAATAGAGGATCATGGAGAGGCTAATGCTCAGGACTCCAAACCGGAAGCAACACAAGATGACAGCAAGGATCAAGGCGCTCCAAACCGTCCGGCTCAGGATCAGAGACAGCAGCGTCCGGTGCGCAAAGAAAACGCCGGCCTCGATTCTTTCTTCGGAAATTCCAAAGGGCGTACTTTCATGCCGCGTAGCCAGCAGGAAAAAGAACAGGACCGTCAGAATCTCGAGATGATCCAGAAGATCTCTGCCAGCGCCCCGATTACTATAGCCGAGCCAACCGCCAATTCCCAGATCCCAAAGAAGGTCAAGCAACAGCAGCTGCAGCAGGCAATGGCGGCTTTTGACAATACAAATCAGAAGATAAACCGTCGTCAGCGTCTTCAGCAACGTCAGCTGCTCCAGCAACAGCAACGCCAACCCCAGACTTTTAATCTCGACGCAATCCTGACTGTCAGCGGTGTCCTTGAAGTTCAACCGGAAGGATTCGGATATCTGCGCTCTTCAGACTACAACTATCTCCCCTCACCGGATGATGTTTATGTAGCCCAGAACCAGATCAAGGAGTATGCCCTGAAGACCGGAGACGTAGTGGCCGGTGACATCCGTCCTCCATACGAGGGCGAGAAATATTATCCCCTCCTGAAGGTCAATTCTATCAACGGCCTAAGTCCCGACGTTATCCGCGATCGCGTACCTTTCGAACATCTCGTACCTCTTTTCCCGGAGGAGAAGTTCAATATCACAGCGGGCAAAAGCTGCAATATCTCCACTCGCGTAGTAGATATGTTCGCCCCGATAGGCAAGGGTCAGCGCGCTTTGATCGTAGCTCCCCCGAAGACAGGTAAGACAATCCTCCTTAAGGACATAGCCAACGCTATCGCCGAAAACCATCCCGACACCTATATCATCATGCTCCTTATCGACGAGCGACCGGAAGAGGTTACGGATATGGCACGCAGCGTGAATGCAGAAGTGATCGCTTCAACTTTCGATGAGCCTGCTGAACGCCATGTGAAGATCGCCGGTATTGTACTCGAAAAAGCAAAACGCCTCGTAGAGAGCGGCCATGATGTTGTGATAATGCTGGATTCCATTACCCGTCTGGCGCGTGCATACAATACCGTCTCACCTGCTTCCGGCAAAGTCCTTTCCGGAGGTGTCGATGCCAATGCACTGCAACGCCCGAAACGTTTCTTTGGCGCGGCCCGTAATATCGAGAACGGAGGCTCGCTCACCATCATCGCTACAGCTCTTACCGAGACCTCTTCAAAGATGGATGAGGTGATATTCGAGGAATTCAAGGGCACCGGCAATATGGAGCTCCAGCTCGACCGCAAGCTCAGCAACAAGCGTATCTTCCCGGCTGTAGACATCATCTCCTCCTCTACCCGCCGTGATGACCTGCTGCTGTCAGAAGAGACCCTCAATAGAATGTGGATCCTGCGCAACTATCTGGCCGACATGAATTCGATGGAGGCTATGGAATTTATCAAGAAGCGTATGGAGATGACCCGCACCAATGAGGAACTTCTCGTAACCATGGACAAATAAAATCCCGGACTCTTTTGAGTCCTTCAGGCACTTCTTATGAAGATTAATAAGACAAACGCCGCAAGGATACTGGACCGTATGGGCATCAGCTATGAGCTGGTGCCCTACGCGTTCAATCCTGATGATCTGGCTGCCGAACATGTGGCCGAAGAACTGAATGAACCTATCGAACAGGTTTTCAAGACCCTAACCCTGCGTGGGGACAAGACGGGCCCGATCGTTTGCGTAGTAGCCGGCAACAGGGAGGTAGACCTAAAGAAAGCAGCCCATATATCGGGCAATAAGAAGGTGGAGATGGTACACATGAAGGAACTTCTACCCCTCACCGGATACATCCGTGGAGGTTGCACCTCCATAGGAATGAAGAAACAGTTTCCGACTTTCATCAGTGAGGAGGCGGCTCAATTCCCGTTCATTTATGTCAGCGCCGGCCAACGTGGTCTACAGCTGAAACTCGCCCCCGCTGACCTCCTCAAAGCTGCTAACGCTGTTTATGCGGATATAGCCACTGATATTTAAAACAGTTTACATGAATACCTTCGGACGCACTTTACGACTCACAACCTTCGGGGAAAGCCATGGCCCGGGATACGGTGGTATAATAGATGGCATGCCTCCCGGGGTAGCCCTGGATTTAGGTCTAATTACCGATATGCTCGACGAAAGACGTCCCGGAAGATCTTTCTATGTCTCCCAACGCCAGGAGCCGGATGTACCGGAATTTTTGTCCGGTCTTACTTTCCGGTTGGTCACTTTAGGCACTCCAATCGCCTTCCTTTTCCGCAATCACGACCAGCGTCCCCAGGATTACGAGGAGATAAAACATATCTACCGACCGAATCATGCCGATTTTACTTATATGGCAAGATATGGTTTCCGGGATCCCAGGGGAGGAGGCCGCTCCTCGGCGCGCGAGACTGTTAACTGGGTTTTTGCCGGAGCGGTAGTCCTCAGCTGGCTCCATACGCTCGGAATAGAGGTCACCTCACGCCTGATCTCAGTGGGTAATGTCACTGGAGACATGGAAACTATGCTAAAGGCAGTCGAGGAGGCAAAACGTGAGGGGGATTCAATCGGAGGAATGGTGGAATGTGTCGCAACGGGAGTGCCGGCCGGTGTCGGTAATCCTGTTTTCGATAAGCTTCACGTTTCAATCGGCTCCGCGTTGATGAGTATTAATGGAGTCAAAGGGGTAGAGTACGGAGATGGTTTCGAGGCCGCGCATTCTACGGGCAGCCAACAGGCCGACCAGATGATGGTGGATTCCAATGGTAATACTATCGTACTCTCCAACCATTCCGGAGGCATACAAGGTGGAATCTCAAACGGTCTCCCGATTATATTCCGGGTGGCTTTCAAACCTACTCCTACTATTGCCAAACCTCTACACACAATTACCGATAAAGGTGAGGAGGTGGTACTGGAAGCCAAAGGACGCCATGACCCCTGTATCGCTCTCAGGGGTACGGTAGTGTGCCGGGCTATGATGGCATTGGCTATAGCAGATGGGCTTCTATCTTCCGGTATCAAGGATCCAAAAGAGTTGGGCATTTTTGGAAATCAAGGATAATCCTGATACCCCTTTTTTTGAAAAAATGAATCCATATTATAAGGATTACAGCGAGTATCTTCAGGAGTTCTTTCCCGGAATCAAGGTACAGAAGATATCGGTCAATGCCGGTTTCTCATGTCCCAACCGAGACGGTACCATTTCCCGGGGAGGGTGTATCTATTGCCTCAATGATAGTTTCACACCCGGTTACTGTATGGAGGGTTCCAATTCCGTTACGGCTCAGATAGCCAAAGGAAAACAGTTTTTCGCCCGCAAGTACCCTTCCATGAAGTATCTTGCCTATTTCCAATCCTTTACCAATACTTTCGCCTCCCCTGAGACTTTAGAACCTCTTTACCGGGAAGCCATGGCAACCGAAGATATTGTTGGGATTGTAGTAGGCACACGTCCTGACTGCTTGCCGCAACCAACCGTGGAAATGCTGGGGCGATTAGGGCAGGAACTACCGGTATTTGTGGAGTTAGGGGCTGAATCTTCTCATGATGCCACCTTACAACGTATCAACCGCGGCCACTATTGGAAATCGGTAGAAGATGCGGCTATGCGGCTCAATGATACCGGACTACATGTCGGGGTCCATTTTATCGCGGGGCTCCCCGGGGAAAGACGCAATGACATTTTACAGACCATTGAGCGTGTCTGCTCTCTCCCTATAGAAAGCATAAAATTGCATCAGATGCAGGTATTGCGCTCCACTCCCCTCGCCCATCTCTACAAAGAGGGGCAGGCGGATCTTTGGGAGTTTTCGGCTGAGGAATATATGGATTTATGTACCGAAATAATACAAATGGTGCCTCGCCAAATATGTATCGAGCGTTTCCTGTCCCAGGCTCCCCCGGATATGCTTATTTATCCCAAATGGGGCCTGAAAAACCATGAATTCGTAAATCTTCTCCATAACCGTCTCAAAGCATCCGATCATCCCTCCTAAAACCTTAGCCCTTCCCTCCGCGTTTAACCAGTAAAATACATTTACTTATGAAATTAAGCAAATACTTGATGATAGGAGCGGCCCTTTGCTCCTTGAGCGCTTGTCATGCCAATGGCAATGTGGAGGTTAAGTTTGATACCTCGGCTCACCCCGATACCCTCATAGTTTCTTATTCTATGATGTCCGACCTGGCTAAGGCGCGTCGGGCTGCTGATGTATCCTCCGTTGAAGACACACTCGTTATGTTAGGCAACAAGGGCAACATTACCCTCAAGGCCGATAGCGCGGCTCAATACCGGATATTGTTCCCGGATGGCAAGCTGATCGTTTTCTACGCCGAGCCGGATGACCATCTTACTGTAAATGTCACCAAGCTCAGTCCCGATTTTGAGTATATCGTCAGTGGATCACCACTTATGGATGGCATAACCCAGCTTGACAGCAAGCTCTCTCCTATCGAGGAGGCATATAATAAGATGATGGAAGTCGGTGATGTCTCTCCCGAAAAAAGAGAGCAGCTGATCAACGATTATAATAAGATCGCTGCCGAGTTCGTAAAGGAGAATCCTGATTCCCCTGCTGCCGCTTACGCTCTGATGTCTTACGATGGCGAGGAATACCTCGAACTGTTCAAACTGCTTACACCAAAGACTCAGAACTCGATGTTCTATCCTATGGCTTCCAAGAAGGCTGAGAGCGTGAAAGCTCAGATGGAGAAGGAGCAGAAGCAGAAAGAGATGATGAGCGGAACTGTTGCCGCCCCCGATTTCAAGCTTAAGGACCTTCAAGGCAAGGAGGTGAAGCTCTCGGATTTCCGCGGCAAATATGTAGTGATTGATTTCTGGGGCAGCTGGTGTATATGGTGCATCAAGGGCTTCCCCCATCTTAAGGAGGCTTATAACCAATATAAGGATAAGTTGGTGGTGCTCGGTGTAGACTGTCAGGACAGCGAGGAGGCGTGGCGAAATGCCGTCGCTAAATACGAACTTCCCTGGGTCAATGTCTATAACCCCGAAAATTCCGACCTCCTCAACAAATATGGCGTCCAGGGTTTCCCGACCAAGGTCATAGTCAACCCTGAAGGTAAGATCGTAAACATCACTACCGGTGAGGATCCGGCCTTCTATACCACACTCGCGAAATTCATGGGGCAATAAACATACCGGTACAATAAAGTATGGCCTATTTTGCCCTACTATTGGTCTAAAACGGAAGTATCATGCGGTACTTCCGTTCTTTTTATATAACTTTGCTCTCCGTTTATTATCTAAGACCCCATATCATAAAAATTAAGAGGAAAATAACTTAATACCGATGAAACTACGTCTGTTTCTTTTGCTTGCCTTGGTCTTCGCCTGGACCGGTTATGCCAAGGCTGATCAGGAACTACCTCTGTCACTCGAGGAGTGCCTACAGATTGCCCTCGACAATTCCCCTACTGTAAAGGTAGCCGATATCGAGGTCAAGAAAAGCGATTACTCTAAAAAGGAGACCTTGGCCGCTCTTTTTCCTCAGATTGATTTTCAATTGGCCTATCAACGTTCAATTGAGCTCCAGACTATCCGAATGGATTTCGGTGGCTCTTCCCAGAATCTAAAGATGGGTTCCGACAATAGCTGGAACACCGGTTTTTCGGCTACCCTTCCACTGGTAGCTCCTACTCTTTGGAAGGCTATATCCATCTCAGATACACAGATTCTCCAGAATCTGGAGCAGGCGCGCGCGTCTCGCATAGACCTTGTCCAGAATGTCAGCACCGCTTATTATGCCCTGATGCTTGCGCTGGCTTCTCGCGAGGTCCTAAACCAGCAATATGAGATCTCGAAACTCAATGCAGATATATACGCCAAGCAGTTCGAACAGGGTACGGCCTCTGAATATGATGTTCTTCGCTCTTCAGTCCAGGTCAAGAACCTTGAGCCGGAGATTCTGCAAGCTGATATCGCAGTACGCCAATGTCAGCTTCAGCTGATGGTACTCCTTAACTTAGAGCCGGGGGTCAGCATACTCCCTAATACTGACCTCGAGACTCTTCAGGCCGGAATGAGACTGCGTTCTGAGACCGGGTACTCGCTGGATGGTAATACTTCACTTCGTTCCTTAGACCTGCAGGCAAAGATGGCCCAACAGAACCTGACTGCGAAAAAATTCGCTTTCCTCCCAACCCTCGGAGCTAATTTTAACCTCAATTGGAACTCTATTTCCAATGGCTCCCCTTTCCGCAACCAGCAATTCAATCCTTACTGTAATGTTGGAGTAGCACTTTCTCTGCCGATTTTCACGGGTGGTTCCCGATACCAGGCTATCCGTCAGGCGCAAGCGAATATAACTGAACTCTCCCTCCAGCGCGAGAACTTGGTCAGTTCCCTTAACATGCAACTTCAATTGGCCTTGGATAATATCAATCTCAACGCCAAACAGATCGATTCCTCTCGCGAGGGTATGCTTCAGGCCCGCAAGGCCAATGAGATCATGCAGAAAAGCTTCGAGATCGGGGCGGCCTCTTACCTCGAATTAAGAGATAGCGAACTGGCTAATACTTCAGCGCGGCTTATGTACCTCCAAGCTATCCATAATTATTTAGGAGCCGTAGTCAAACTCGACGCGCTTCTCGGAAAAGATTTTTAGATCCCTCTCTCATTTTCATCTCCTATTAAATTTCTCTATCCAATCAGAAATGACTCTTAAAACTATCCCAATGAAAAGAAAATATATTCACATACTCCCTCTCCTTACCGCCTGCTTCCTTCTCTCCTGCGGAAGCAAGCAATCAGCTGAAACCCAAGAGAAGAAAGAGGAACTACCCGTCGTGAAGATCGAGCATGTATCCGAACAGGAGGTGCCGCAATTGGTTACGTTCACTGCCAGTGTAGAGCCGGATATCATCAACAATATCTCCGCGGCTATGGCCAACCGTATCAAGGCCATTTATGTCGATGAGGGGATGAGGGTATCGGCGGGTCAGAAGTTAGTGGTGCTCGATGATGTCAACACTACCTCATATCAGGCGCAGGTAGACAATGCGCGTTCGGCCTTGAAACTTGCTGAGACAAACTATAACCGTGCGGTGGAATTGCTGAAAATCGGTGGTGGGACTCAGCAGAATGTTGACCAGATGGAGACTCAGCTTATCAATGCCCGCAACCAGCTGACGACCGCGGAACGCACCCTCCGCAATGCTCAGGAAAACACCGTGCTCACCTCCCCGATCTCCGGTGTAGTTACAGCGCGCAATTATGACCCGGGAGATATGACCGGACAGCTCCCTATTCTCACTATCGCGCGCGTTCAGCCGGTCAAGGCGGTAATCAATGTCTCTGAATCCGATTTCTCAAGCGTCCGCAAAGGTATGCCGGTTTCGCTCACTTTCCAGACTTACGGCGAGGAGATTTTTCAAGGTACTATCTCGCTCATTTCTCCTACAATCGATACCCAGACACGAACTTTCGGTGTCGAAATCACCATACCCAACCGCGATGACCGTATTCTGCCGGGTATGTTCGGACGTGCAACTCTCGATTTGGGAGTCAAGACTCATGTGGTAGTACCGGATAAGGCTGTAGTAAAACAACCCGGTTCAGGTAACCAATATGTCTATATTTATTCAGACGGTAAGGTTTCCTACAATAAGGTTGAGCTGGGCCAACGTCTCGGAGATTCATACGAGGTCATCTCGGGTGTGCCGGCGGATGCCGATGTAGTCGTCGCTGGTCAGTCACGCCTTGCCGATGGCGCGTCGGTACGGCTCCACAAATAACCTCTATCCTCATTTTTCAGACAAAATCAACTCTTAGCTACTTGAAGTAATGAGTATCTACAGCTCAGCGGTCAAAAGACCTGTAATGACAGCCCTCTGCTTTGTTACGGTTGTCATTCTCGGTCTTTTCTCTCTCGCTAAACTCCCGATTGACCTCTTCCCGGATATCGACACAAACCAGATCATGATCATCACCATGTATCCGGGTGCCAGTTCCGAAGATATAGAGCAAAACGTCACCAAACCCCTGGAAAACGCCCTCAACTCTGTTGAGCATCTCAAGCACCTCACCTCCCAGAGTCGCGAGAACACCTCGGTTATTACCTTGGAGTTCGAATATGGTTACGATATTGATGTGCTGACCAACGATGTGCGCGACAAACTGGATATGGTGGAGTCAATGCTGCCGGATGATTCCGAGAACCCTATCATTTTCAAGTTCTCTACCGATATGATTCCTATCTGTATCCTTTCGGTACAGGCTTCGGAATCCATGCCGGGTCTTTACAAGATCTTGGATGATGCCGTGGTGAATCCTTTGGCGCGTATCGATGGTGTCGGTACGGTTTCTGTTTCGGGTGCTCCTAAGCGTGAGATACATATCTATTGCGACCCCCGTAAACTGGAAGCCTACGGACTCAGTGTCGAGCAGATTTCTCAGAAGATCTCAAACGAGAACCGCAATGTACCGGGCGGTTCGTTCGATATCGGCTCCAATACCTACGCTCTCCGTGTCCAGGGCGAGTTCAAGGATAGCCGTCAGATAGCGGACCTCCCCATCGGTTCTTTCCAAGGCAAGACTATATATCTTAAGGATGTGGCACGGGTAGACGATACCCTCGAGGAACGCACCCAGCATAGCTATATCAATGGGCGAGAGGGTGCTACTATCATCATCCAGAAACAGAGCGGTGCCAATTCGGTACAGATCTCTGACAAGGTCATGAAGATGCTTCCGACCTTGCAGAAAAACCTCCCTTCGGATGTCACTTTAGGTATCGTTGTCGATACTTCCGACAATATACGCAATACGATTGACTCGTTGGTAGAGACAGTGCTTTATGCGCTACTGTTCGTTGTATTAGTCGTTTTCGTCTTCTTGGGACGTTGGCGCGCTACCATGATCATCGTTATCACAATCCCGATCTCTCTGATTGCTTCGTTTATCTATCTGTTCGCTACCGGAAACACTCTCAACATCGTTTCCCTATCGGCTCTTTCGATCTCGATCGGTATGGTGGTGGATGATGCGATTGTGGTCCTGGAGAATGTTACGACCCATATCGAGCGTGGGGCGGACCCGAAACAAGCCGCTGTGCATGGCACCAATGAAGTAGCTGTCTCGGTTATCGCCTCAACTCTCACTCTGATCGCCGTATTCTTCCCGCTAACTTTGGTTACGG
Organism: uncultured Sangeribacter sp.; assembly: GCA_964553075.1. Taxonomy (GTDB): domain Bacteria; phylum Bacteroidota; class Bacteroidia; order Bacteroidales; family Muribaculaceae; genus Lepagella. Next base: position 54,694 of record CAZKJP010000002.1, read on the forward strand.
GTATGACCGGCGTGCTTTTCCGTCAGTTGGGTTGGATGGTTACCATCATGATGATCATTTCCACTACCTGCGCCCTTACCCTTACCCCGATGCTCTGCAGCCAATGGCTGCGTCTCCAGAGGACTCAAAGCCGTATCTTCACCAAGTTCTACGGGCCAATCGAGCGCGGGTTGGATTCTTTCGATAATGGCTATGCAAAATTGCTCCAATGGGTAGTAGGTCACCGAACCGTTACCGTTATCATCTGTCTCGGCATTTTCTTCGGCTCGATCTTCCTTATGAGGTTTGTAGGTACAGAGTTCTTCCCCACTCAGGACAATGGGCGCCTCGGTGTCTCCCTGGAGCTTCCGATCGGCTCGCGTGTCGAGCAGGCTCAGGAAGTAACTTCGCGTCTCGATTCCCTCTGGCGCAAGAAATATCCGGAGATCAAGGTGTCTTCTTATACCGTAGGTCAGGCTGGTACCGATAATACCTTCGCTTCACTTTCTGACAATGGACCGCATATCATTTCCATGACCCTCTCGCTCTATGATCCGGCTGACCGTAAGCGTGGGATTGTAGAGATTGCGGATTCTATGCGACATGACCTTGCTACCCTTTTCCCGGAATACAAGAAGGCGCGTGTAGATGTCGGTGGCGGACGTGGGGCCGGTATGGGTGGACAATCCACTCTCGATTTCGAGATCTACGGTTACAATTTCAACGAGACGGACTCTGCAGCTGCTGCCCTGACTGCCATTCTGCGCGATATTCCGGGTACGGCGGATATAACTGTCTCGCGTGCTGATTACCAGCCGGAGTATCAGGTGGATTTCGACCGCGATAAACTTTCGCTCTATGGTCTGAATCTCCAGACTGCGGCATACGCTCTCCGCAACCGTATCAATGGCGCGACTTCTACCCAGTTCCGTGAGGATGGCGAGGAGTATGATATTAAGGTTATGTATGATCCGGAACATCGTACTTCGCTGGAGGATCTCGAGGATATTCTTGTCCCCACCCCTTCGGGCTCTTCGGTACGTATAAAGGACTTGGGACAGGTAGTCGAGCGTTTTACTCCCCCTACCATCGAGCGTAAGGACCGTGAGCGTCTGATTACCGTCTCGGCTGTGGTGAATGGTGCGCCGATGGACCAGGTTGTTACCGCTGCTGAGGCTGCTATTGATGGGCTCGATCTGCCGTCGGGTGTTTCCATCGGCATATCCGGTAGCTACGAGGATCAGCAGGATTCTTTCTCGGATCTCCTGCTGTTAGGGCTCCTGATCATACTGCTTGTATATATGGTTATGGCCGCTCAGTTCGAGTCAATGACCTATCCGGCTATCATCATGACATCTCTGCTATTTGCTTTCTCGGGTGTGTTCCTCATCCTCTGGATCTCAGGCCATACTCTGAATGTAATGAGTATGATCGGGGCTATCATGCTGATTGGTATCGTAGTGAAGAATGGTATCGTACTGATTGACTATATCTCCCTGAACCGTGAGCGTGGTATGGGGATACGCCAGGCTGTAATCTCAGGTGGCAAGTCCCGTCTGCGCCCTGTAGTCATGACTACACTTACTACCATCCTGGGTATGGTGCCGATGGCGTGTGGCACCGGCCAAGGTGCCGAGATGTGGCGTCCGATGGGTACCGCCGTAATCGGTGGCCTTACCTTCTCCACTATCCTAACCCTTCTCTTCGTACCGGTACTCTATTGCACTTTTGCCGGAAGAGGAGTTAAAAATAAGCGCAAGAAACTTCGCCGTAAACTTCTAAAATGAAAGCTATTTTAATCACATACGACCAGGCTCATCACGAAAATGTGGTCGAAGCCCTTAACCATACCTCCTGTCGCGGCTTCACTTCCTTCGGAGAGGTGCAGGGACGCGGCTCCAAAACTGGTGAACCTCATTACGGATCCCATGCGTGGCCCTCTTTGGACCAGGCTCTCATTACCATCGTCGAGGATGACCGTGTCGAGCCTCTTTTGGCCCGTCTGAAGGCCCTCGATGAGGCAAAACCGCGTCTCGGACTCCGCGCCTTTGTCTGGCAAATTGAAAATTCTATCTGAAAAGATTATCGTATCACGGATTTTTATCCCATGGGAAAGGCTCTTTTTTCGTAGAATTTATCTAATTTTGTAGGTATGATTGAGAATATTAAAAAGCTGATGGCTGAAATTTCAGCCGCTACCGCTGAAACACAGGAGCAGGTAGAGCAATTCCGCATAAAATACCTTTCCAAGAAAGGGGAGATCAACCGTCTTATGGCTGATTTCCGTAATGTGCCGCCCGAACAGAAAAAAGAGGTCGGAATGGCGATCAATGAACTCAAGACCATGGCTAACGACCGGCTTGAAGAACTGCGTAAGGGACTCGCTACGGCTGCTGAAGCGGCTGAGTGTGATATCGACCTTACACGTACCGCCACTCCCCTCCCGCTCGGTACCCGTCATCCCCTTTCTTTAGTCAAGGAGGAGATGCTCCGTATCTTCTCAACTATGGGATTCACTGTCGCCGAAGGCCCGGAAATAGAGGATGACTGGCATGTCTTCTCTTCTCTCAATTTCCCGCCGGACCACCCGGCCCGGGATATGCAGGATACTTTCTTTATCGCCCGCAGTGCGGATGATATACTTTTGCGTACCCATACCTCTTCGGTACAGACCCGTGTCATGGAGACTGTAAAACCTCCTATCCGCATCGTTTGCCCGGGTCGCGTTTACCGCAACGAGGCTATCTCGGCTCGCGCTCACTGTTTCTTCCATCAGATCGAGGGTCTTTACATAGACAAGAATGTTTCTTTCGCTGACCTGCGTCAGGTGCTGCTTCAGTTTGCCCGCGAGATGTTCGGCCCGGAGACCAAGATCCGTCTCCGCCCATCTTATTTCCCCTTTACCGAGCCTTCTGCGGAGATGGATATCTCTTGCCATATCTGCGGCGGCGTTGGCTGCGGTTTCTGCAAGAATACCGGCTGGGTAGAGATCTTGGGTTGCGGTATGGTTGACCCCAATGTACTCAAAGCCTGCGGCATAGACCCGGAAGTCTATTCGGGTTACGCTTTCGGTATGGGCGTAGAGCGTATTACAAACCTCAAATACCGCGTAAAAGACCTCCGCATGTTCTCCGAGAACGATGTCAGGTTCCTGCGTGAATTCGAGAGCGCACGATGACTAAGAAAGAGAGGTTCCGCCAGGCAATCGAGCTTTTCTCCCGCGAGATGCCCGATCCGAAGACTGAACTGGATTATGACTCACCTTTTCACCTCTTGTTGGCTGTAATACTCTCCGCGCAATGCACCGACAAGAGGGTAAACATGGTAACCCCGGCTCTCTTCGAGGCCTTTCCGACCCCGAATGATTTGGCCCAAGCTACCGAAGCTCAGGTCAAGGAGTTCATAAAATCGGTTACATACCCCAATGCCAAGTCACGCCATCTTATCAAGGCTGCCAAGGTATTGGTAGAAAAGTTCGGGGGCGAGATGCCCTCGGATATCGATTCTCTGATGGAACTCCCGGGTGTAGGCCGCAAGACGGCGAATGTAATGTTGGCCGTGGCCTGCAATCAGGCGGCAATGCCGGTCGATACGCATGTGTTCCGAGTTTCCGAAAGGATCGGATTCACAACCCGGAGCAAGACCCCTCTCGCTACCGAGAAAGAGTTAGTCGCCAATATCCCGGCTGAGAACCTCTCTACGGCTCATCATTGGCTTATCCTCCACGGCCGGTATGTTTGCAAGGCAAGACGTCCTCTCTGTGAGGAGTGTTTCCTTACTTCCGTTTGCCGTTATCATATCCACGCTTCTAAAAAAGCAAACCGGACTCCGAAGTCAAAGAAAACTGAGGAGCCGGCATAACATTGAATATATTTTATCATAATAACCTTAGACTATGCCTGAAATTTCAAACCGTGGCCGCGAGATACCGGCCTCTCCGATTCGAAAGCTCGCCCCAATGGCGAACGAGGCTGCCGCAAAGGGTCTGAAGATCTACCGCCTGAACATCGGGCAACCAGACCTTCCTACCCCGCCGCAAGCTCTCGAAGCTTTACATAAGGTTGACCGCAAGGTCCTCGAATACTCACCTTCCGATGGTCTCCCTTCTCTTCGCGCTAAACTCGAAGAGTATTACCATCGCTTCAATATCAATGTAGACCGCAACGAGATAATCGTTACTACCGGTGGTTCCGAGGCTGTGATGCTCTCTATGCTCGCTACTCTCAACCCGGGCGACGAGATCATTATCCCGGAGCCGGCTTATGCCAACTACATTACCTTCGCTATGACTGCCGGGGCTATTATCCGTCCCGTAGTGGCTAAGATCGATAATGGCTTCGCTCTGCCGCCGATGGAGGAGTTCGAGAAACTCATCACCCCGCGCACCAAGGGCATCCTGATCTGTAACCCTGGCAATCCTACCGGCACTCTCTATACCCGCGAGGAGCTCGAGCAGCTTCGCGACATCGTCAAGAAGCATAACCTCTTCCTCTTCTCAGACGAGGTTTACCGTGAGTTCTGCTATTCCGATACCCCATACGTTTCGGCTATGCAGCTCGAAGGTATCGAGGAGAATGTTATCCTTCTCGATTCTGTATCCAAGCGTTACAATGAGTGCGGTATCCGCGTAGGTTGCCTTGTTACCAAGAACAAGGAGCTTTACAAGACAGTCATGAAATTCTGTCAGGCTCGTCTCTCTCCCCCGTTGTTGGGCCAGATCGTAGCCGAGGCTTCTATCGATGCTACTGATGAATACATGACTCAGACTTTCGCTGAATATCGCCGTCGCCGCGATTTCTTAGTGAAGGGTCTTAACGAGATACCGGGTGTTTACTCTCCGCTCCCTGAGGGTGCTTTCTATACTGTAGTGAAGTTGCCCGTTAAGGATGCCGAGGATTTCTGCAAGTGGTGTCTCTCTGATTTCGAATATGAGGGTGCTACCATCTTCATGGCTCCGGCTGCCGGGTTCTATTCAACCCCGGGTGTTGGCCTCGATCAGGTACGCATCGCCTATGTCCTCAACATAGAGGATCTGGCTGAGGCTCTGAAGGTACTTCGCGCTGCCTTAGACGCATACCCCCATACCCTCCCAAGATAAGCACTTCATAAATCATCTCATTTATATTTTACGGAATCAGCCCGCTCCCAAGTTTTGGAAGCGGGCTGATTATTATACGCTGGTTACTGGATTATTCCAATAATTTGTCCTGAACTTATTTCACTAACTTCAAGCTATAGTTCATTGCCGGGTTGGCTGCGGGCTGAAGTGAGTCGTTTACCATGGTAAGGGTAGAGTCATTCTCCTGCCAGAAATAAACCGGAGCATTGTTGCTGCGCTTCTCTACCAATTTCAGGTACTTCTTACCATCTTTCTCCTCTACCGTGAAATCTCCTTTGGACTTGATGCTCTTAACATCCTGGGTGCCTACGCTGTCTGACTTAAGATAAGTCTGAAGCATCTTGTAATCACCATCGGTATAATTATGGTCGTCATCATAGTCCAACTTCAAGGTATAACGGATACCATCGGCATCTGCTGCCGGGAGGACACCTGTATATACCTGATCCTCTTCAAGGCCTTTGCATGAGCCGCCGTTGCAGCTGCCACCGTTGCAATTACCATTGCCGGAGCAAGCCCCCAATCCGAGGACGCCTGCCAGTGCAAGCGCACCAAAAATCATCTTTTTCATTTTCTCTTTCTTTTTTATAGCTATTGATATTATCTAACAATGGCCTTGGCGCTATTGTTTCCTGCTTTTACGACATAAACACCTTTTTCTGCCGGAATCCTTACGATATCCAGGCCATTACCCTTGGCTACAACCGCGCCGCGGGTATCGCTGACAATGTAAGCTGCCCCTTCAAGGCCACTGATGATGATCTCGTCAGAGGTAGTGCTGACTCTCAACTTGCCTCCCTGAATCATGGCTACATGGCTGCCGGGACGGGCCTCTACTGCTCTTGATTCACCCTCGGCATAGACTGCCGATACTGCGTAAGTGTGTCCGGCGGTCGCACCTTCGAAGCTCAGTTTTGTTACCGGCGTAGCGTTCATGCTCTCTCCATCCTGATAGATGTTGTAGCCTAACAGTGTCAGGTTACGGGCATCTCCTTCTTTAGGTACGAAGGTAACGTCGTCGATGAAGGTCTGGTTGGTACCCATCTCGGCATTGGAACATCCGCGGATTGCGAAGCGGTAAGCACCCTCCGGAACTACGAAGACATACCTGGTCCAGTCGCCGCTCATATCTTCGATACGACGGATAAAGGTAAACTCTCCGGGATCAGTTGAGCCGTTGCTCCAATAGAGCTCGATAGTCTCCGGAGTATAACGGTCATAGCTGCGGGCGTAGAAGGAGATCATCTGCTCCTTACCGCATAGACGCGGGGAGATCGCCCAGTCATCCTGCTGCTCACCGTGGTTATAGGCTTCGTTTACTACATACATATTGGCTAAGTACTGATAACCGGAGTTACCGAAGTAGTCATTGCCGAATTCTTCGAAGTAACGGTTCTGTACCCACCATGACTGTACGGAATGGGTCGGAATACCGGGGAACTCTATCATCTCCCAAGTGGAGGCGCTTACGATTCCACCGATAGGTAATCCATCGAGGTCCTCAAACTCCCAGTCTCCTGCTTCGGTTGTGAAGAGACCTGAGTTTTCAAAGTCGCCGTAGGATTCGAAATCGTCGGTGAAGGGCGCGGGCAGTGCGTTATCCATGTCCGGAGTCTGCCATACCAAATCAAGTGTCTCGTTTACCAAGGTTACTTCCTTCGGTTCTGGCAGCAGCTGCAGGTTGCGTCCTACGGTTATTGTCTCGGTGCGGTTGTTATCCGTGTTCTGATCACCTTCGGCTGAAACCTCGATATGGAGATTGTTGCCGATCGGGTCTGTTACGGCTAAGGCGTGGGTGAACTCTACGCTTTCGCTGCCGCTGAAGCCGAGGGCGCCCAATTCTTTGCTTTCTACCTCTACGCCATTCTTATAGAGAGTGGCGGTGTGAGCGGATACCGGATTAACGCCGTGGTTGGTGATGACGGCAGAAACGGTGAAGGACTCGCCGGGCTCTGCGTCTACGGGGGCGGTGAAGCCGGAGATGCCGAGGTCAGTACCAATCAGATTCTCAATCTTGATATTATCTAAGAGGATCCAGTTATAACCCTGGTCATTGCGACCGATGATGGTACCTTTGAATATCAGGCTGATTGTCTTGCCGCTGAAGGCGCTCAGGTCTACTGCTACATATTCCCATGCCTGACGGTCGCTCAAATCACCGATGGTGATATCCTTGACAGTAGTCCGCTCTTCACCTTCCAATACTATTACTTCCATACGGTTCATACACTTGCCGTTGGACTGGTTCAGCCAGTTGAACAGGTAGAAGGAAAGGATCGGGCTCTCTGCTCCAGCCAAGCTGATCTTCGGTGAGAGAAGTTCGGTGTATTCATCGTGATAGGTGGTCATACTGTCGGCGTATGACCAGCCGAACATGCCGGCGAAACCGTTATCACCGTCTTGCGCTCCGTCTGCTGACTGGAAGGAACGGTCCATCATGCGGTTCCATCCGTTGAACTGGTTCCAGCTCAATGAGCGTTCATCGTCGCTTATCGATCCTACCTGCGGGCCGTTGGACTCGCCATCACCCCATGGATGCTCTAAGGTATAATTCGGGAAGGATTCATGGAACGGCAGGCTGAGAGCCTCTCCTACTGCTATGTTCTTAGACTTATTGGCATATCCGCCTCCTTTCTCGTTGACCGCCCATACTTTTACGGCTACGAAACCATGATCACGGTTATCGGCGAACTCGGGTTCGAAGGTGAAACTACATTCTTCGATTCCTTCATATATCTTATTGCCATGGTAGTAGGCGTTGTCGGGATAAACCTCCAATTTATAGGTTACATCTCCGTTCAGAGGATAACCCAACCAGTCCTGGCTGGCGGGATCCCAGGTTGCTGTTACCATTCCGGCATCAGTGGTCTCTACGATCTGAATATTGAACAACTCACCGGGGCTGTTGATACCTACATAAATCTTGGTTTCTTCAGACAATGGACCGGCGTTCTGACCGTTCATTGCCTGGGCGGTATAGATATACTCGCCATCTTCCGGTACTGTCTCATCTGTGAAGCTGAATTCCTCACCGGGTCCTACGTTCTCGACTGTCCCGACAACGACTCCTTCGCGCAATACCTGTACATGGGTCATATCAGTCAGTTCCTCACCTTCGGTGGTCAGAGTCGGTGCGGTACCGCTGATGATGGCTTTTAATGCGCCGCTACGGTCGGCAGTTACATTCAGATCCTCGATCTTGGCGGGAGAGTCATTGCTGACGGGCGCTGAGATCTGAACATCCTTAACAGTCAGTTTATACTGGTTCGCATCACTTACGCAATGGATGCCTAAGAAGAATTTACCGGTCTGAGTCGGGCTCATGGTAAATTCTATAATTGCCGGATTAGAGCTGCCGGCACTGATTGTTACCGGTTCGAGTACCTTTTCGGTCATCCCTTCGGGTGTCTGCTCATAACCGATAGCAGCTTCGATTTTCTCAGGATAACTGGACATCTGAGCGAAGGCAGTTACCTTTACGCTGAAGACCTGACCTGCTTTCCCGTTGATAGGTGCGGATATCATCCAGTCATCGGCTGGGTTACTGCTGTGATAGCTATATTGCATTCCTCCATACTGGGATTCGAAAGTCTTGCCATCTTCGTTGACGTCAAACACTGTCCAATCCCAACCTACGCCATAACCTCCCTCGGAGGCCGCGTACATTGAATAAGGAAGTGCCAAAGATCCGCACATAATCGCATTACCTACTCCGGGTGCTGAGGCCAACTCACCTTGATTAGCTACGATGCTATAGACTACCTCCTCGATTCCGTTCGGAGTATAGGTATCGGTGTAGTTGGTTGTAGTTAGTCCGGTGGCTACTTCTACTGCGCCGAGATTGCGGATTACTGTGTAGCTGATGGCTGCCGGATCTACATAACCTTCATGGGCACCTGTAGTTACAGCTTCCCAGCTGATCTCGAATTTGGAGTTGGCTTCGTCGTAGCTTACCTCTACTCCGGCAGGAGCGTTCGGTGTATCCGGACCTACCCAGCATACCAACTTTGCTTTCTTGCCGGCTCCGGCTGCATTAGAGAGCTGGACTACGAAGCTCTTCTGACCACCTTCGGCTACTGTTACCTCGGCATTGACCTCCGAGCCGTAGGCGGCCTGACCGGATGCGAGTTCTTCGTCGTTGAGGGTTACGCTCCAGTCTGCATTGCCGGTTGCTTCGCTTCCGTCATTCAGGGTCGCGGGTATGGTGAAGCTGACACTGCCGCTTAACGATCCTTCCGGGAAGGATGCGTTAAGGTTCTCTGCCATTCCGGGAGCCTGCTCTGCTACCGGGTTGCTCTCTATATACATAGAGGTGATACATTTACCGGAGAATTCCATCAAAACGGTGTAATTACCGGTCTCAGGATCGATGCTGTAGACTTCGCTCTTCTCCTCACTACCAACAGTGCGATTGCAGATGAAGATAAAGTTTCCGGTCTCGGGATCGAAATCGGCTGTCCAGCCATGCTTCAGGTCACCACCGGTGATTCCTAAGTCTTTTATCGTGCTTACGCGTCCGTCGGTCATGCTCACGGTTCCGAATTTACCGTTCTTGGTTACTCCGTAAAGTACACCATCCTCATTGAAGGCCAAAGCGCGACTTGATTCATCTGACAGCATCGTACTTCCGGATGCGTGGACATTACTTTCGCCTGTGGTCAAATCCAAATCATAAAGCGAATACATCATCGAGCCATAGTCACAGAAGGCCCAACCTTTACCGGTATTCGGGTCTATAGCTAAGTCGCCGGCGCGGTATGCGGAGAAACGCACCTCGCTACCTACCGGCTCCCAGGTGTTTATGTCGTAAGCCTGGATCTTATGGCCATGAGGATCGCTGTCCGTATCCCAGTACTCTTCATACCTCCCGTCATGACAGGCATAGAAGAGGTCGCCATATTTCGCTCCTCCATAATAGGAGCTCACATCTGAAAGTTTCTCGAACTCACCATCAACTTCTATCGGCAGACGATAGATTCCGATGGAATTGGTTGCATAGTCATAGACTGTAGCTACGATGGTAGGCATCTGCTGGGCGGCCGCTTTCTGCGGACCCTCTCCGAGACCGGCTATCGCCGGTATCCCTACAGCTGCACCAACCGCCACTGCGCCTATGATCGCTGATTTACGTAAAAGTTTTTTACTCATATACGATGGGTTAGTGAATATTACTTAGAATTAGACACCGCCTCTTAAAATTTAAGAGGTACTGGGGCCATTTCTTGATACTTGGGAAATCAATTCTTGCTATTCGGATGTAAAGATAATATTTTTTAGCGAATTTACCATGCTTTTGTCCAACATATTTTAACCCTCCCCTTTTTCATTATTTATCTCTTCTCTGTATCCAATTCGGCAAAATTTCACTAAATTTGTACCTCTATTGCCGCCCTCTCCCTCTCCTCCTTTCTCCCGGTGGCCAATTCTTACTGATTTGAAGAGGTTTTTATTCCAAATACTTGCTTTTGCCTTCATCATCCTGGCGCTGGCCGCTCCCGGCCCGCACCCCCTCTTCATACCCCAATCCGAAGACCCCGACTGGGGAGGAGGCGCGTCCCCGCGCCGTGATTCCCTCCCGGTCGACTCCGCGCATCTTAGCTGGGGAGGAGGCGCGCCCTCGCGCCGTGATTCCCTCCCGGTCGACTCCGCGCATCTTAGCTGGGGAGGAGGCGCGCCCTCGCGCCGTGATTCCCTCCCGGTCGATTCCTCCCGCCAACGTCTCTCCCGTATCAACCATGAGCAAACAGACCTAACCGCTGCCGTAGATTTCTCCGCCAAGGACTCAATCGTCCTTATCGGCCGCAACAATGCTTACCTCTATGGCAACTCTACGGTTGAATACGGTGAGTTCAAACTCAATTCGGCTGAGATCCACATGCAAATGGACTCCACTACCGTCTACGCACAAGGTGCCCTCGATTCCCTCGGTGTCCTCCAGAATACCCCGGTTTTTCAGGATGGCGGCGGTGAATATGAGTCCAAGACCATGAAGTATAATTTCAAGACCCAGCGGGGTTTCATAACCGATGTCATTACCCAGCAAGGGGAAGGATACCTCACCGGCGACAAGACAAAAAAGAATGATGACGGCTCTTTCTTTATCGAGGGAGGGCGTTACACCACCTGCGATGACCATGAGCACCCACATTTCTACTTCCAGCTGACCCGCGCCAAGATGCGCCCCAAGAAGGATGTAGTCTCCGGGCCGGTTTATATGGTCTTGGCGGATGTGCCCCTTCCGCTCGCGCTCCCGTTCGGTTATTTCCCTTTCTCCAAGGATTATTCTTCGGGTATCATCTTCCCGACTTTCGGAGATGACTACAACCGCGGTTTCTACCTCCGCGAGGGTGGCTACTATTTCGCGATCAATGACTATGTCGACCTTGCCCTGACGGGCGAGATCTATACCAAGGGTTCCTGGGGTCTCTCCGGGCGTTCTACCTATGCTAAGCGCTACGGTTTCCGTGGTAACTTCTCTTTCTCTTACATCACTACCATCACCGGTGAGAAGGGCCTGGCGGACTATATGAAGCAGAAGAACTTCCAGCTTATTTGGTCCCATTCCCAGGATCAGAAGGCGAACCCTAATATGAATTTCTCGGCTTCGGTAAATTTCACTACCTCGGGATATACCCGAAATGACCTGAATTCATATTACAATTCTTCATTTACGGAGAATACCAAGTCGAGCACCATCAACATGACCTACCGCGTCCCCAATTCCAAGTGGTCTCTCTCGACAACCGCAAATATATCCCAGCGTACTCAGGACTCGACCCTCGCGGTATCCTTCCCGAATATCAATGTCTCGATGAGCCAGACTGCTCCTTTCAAGCGCAAGAAGTCTGTCGGCGGCGAGAAGTGGTATGAGAAAATCCGCATGTCCTACTCAGGTCAGTTCCAGAATTCCCTGACTGCGCGCCAGGATCAGTTCTTCCATAAGTCCCTCATCAAGGATTGGCGTAACGGTATGAAGCATAACCTTCCCGTTTCGGCTACTTTCTCCATCCTTAAATATGTGAACCTCTCCCCCTCTATCAACATCAATGACCGTATGTACACTTCCAAGATTCGCCGCGAGTGGGACCCCAATGCCTCGGCGGAGATCCAGGATACTACCTATGGTTTCTACAATCTTTTTGATTTCAATGCCTCCCTCTCCCTCGATACAAAGATATATGGTTTCTTTAAGCCGATGAAGTTCCTCGGCGACAAGGTCCAGATGATCCGCCATGTCCTCACCCCGACAGTTTCTTTCTCGGCTGCCCCGGATTTCGGCGCGCCGATGTGGGGTGCCTACGGTTCTTACTCCTACATCGATTCGCGTGGCAAGGAGGTGACTAAAGATTACTCCTATTTCCAGCATGGTATCTTCGGTGGGCCGAGCCGCGGTCGCACGGGCATGGTCTCTGTCTCTCTTGCGAATAACCTTGAGATGAAGGTTAAGAGCGATAAGGATACGACCGGGGTAAAGAAGGTTTCGCTTATTGAGAACCTTACCCTCTCCCAAAGCTACAATTTCGCTGCTGACTCCCTCAATTGGTCCAACCTCAATACCAGTATCATGCTCCGTCTGGTCAAGAATTTCAACCTTAACCTCAACGCGACCTGGGATCCATATACCTACCGTCTCAATGCCAATGGCTCGCCGGTGCGTGTCAATGTGCCGCGATGGAAGGCGGGTAAGGGGTGGGTACGTCTCGTATCGACGGGCACCTCCTTCTCCTATACTTTCAATAACGATACTTTCCGTTTCAAGAAGAATAATTCATCTTCCAATTCCAATACCTCCCAATCCCCTGCTGACGATGAGGAGGATGAAGATGATGATAACGATATGAGTTCCTTCGCTCAGCGAGCGGCCGCGCGACGTCAGGAAAATTCCACTTCTTCTGACGATACCTCGTCGGATGGTTATATGAAGTGGGAGTGCCCCTGGTCTCTGTCTGTAAACTACTCGGTCAACTATGGCTTGGGTGAGTTTGACTACAGCAAGATGGAGTATAAGGGTAAGCTTAATCAGAACCTTTCTTTCAATGGAAGTATCCGTCCGACCAAGAACTGGAATTTCTCCTTCTCAGCTTCATACGATTTCGATGCGCATAAGATCGCATACATGAACTGCTCTATCTCGCGTGACCTGCATGACTTCACCATGACCTGCTCCATAGTCCCCGTAGGCCCTTATAAGAGTTACAATTTCCATATAGCGATGAAATCCTCCCTCCTCTCAGACCTCAAATATGACAAGCGAAGCTCCAACAAAAACGGTATCGACTGGTATTGATCTTATTATTGAAAAGTATTACGGTGATAACCCGCCCCTGCTCCATATCCTCCGCGAACATTCGGAGGCGGTAGCGGAGTTTGCTCTCGCTTGCGCCGCGCGTCATCCTGAGCTGAACCTGGACCTTGATTTTGTACGCGAGGCAGCTCTTCTTCATGATATCGGTATAGTTCTCACTGATGCCCCTTCTATTCATTGCCATGGACATCTCCCCTATATCGCCCATGGCCTCGTGGGCGAACTGATCTTGGAGACAGAAGAACTGCCGCGCCACGCACGCGTAGCCGCGCGACACACCGGCGCTGGCCTATCCCGTGAAGACATCCTCTCCCAATCCCTTCCCCTTCCGGTCAGGGATTACCTACCCGAGACCTTGGAAGAGAAATTAGTCTGTTATGCCGACAAGTTCTTCTCCAAGAACCCCGGCTCCCTTCGCACCCCCAAACCCCTCTCCAAAGTCGAATCCCAAATGGCCACCCACGGTCCCGCCACCCTCTCCCGCTTCCACTCCCTCCATCAGCTATTCCAATAACCCCCCGCGAGTCCATAGCTGGGGAGGAGGCGCGTCTCCGCGCCGTGACTGGGATGAGGGGCGCCCTCGCCCCGTCAATTACCGAGGCCCCCTCAATAAAAAAGCCCGAGTCGACCTCGGGCTTTTTTTTAAAAATCAAATGACTTTGTGCTTAGTCCAATACCTCACACCATCCATGTACATCCTCTTCCTCGCCATACTGAATCCCTCTCAGCTTATTATAAAGGGCTTCAGACTTCGGACCGGCCTGGCCATTCTCAGCATACTTATAAGACTTGCCGGTATCCAGGTCATCGATCTGACCGATCGGAGAGATAACAGCGGCAGTACCACATGCGCCTACCTCCTCGAATGTCTCCAGCTCCTCTACCGGGATATGGCGACGCTCTACGGTCAGACCCAAGTCCTCTGCCAACTGGCGAAGGCTCATATTGGTGATCGACGGAAGGATAGACTCTGAATCCGGGGTAATATAGCTATTGCCGCGGATTGCAAAGAAATTGGCCGCGCCACACTCATCCAAGTACTTCTTTTCCTTCGGATCGATATACAGCATCACACTGTAACCATTCTTATGGGCGATCTCGCCGGACTTCATGGCGGCTGCGTAGTTACCACCAACCTTGATAGAGCCGGTGCCCTTCGGGGCTACACGGTCGTACTCGCGGCTCAGACAAACCTTAGTCGGCTTGAAACCATCCTTGAAGTAGGGACCTACCGGCGTTACCAGCATGATCACCATATACTCATCGGCAGGCTTCACACCCACGCGCGGTGAAATACCGATCTCGAAGGGACGGATATAAAGGCTTGCGCCGGTGCCATAAGGGGGAATGAAACGCTCATTGAGCTTCACTACCTTGCGCACCATCTCGCAGAAGAGCTCTACGGGCATCGGGGCCATCTCGATTCCCTCTGCCGAGCGGATAAAGCGCTTGGCGTTCTCTTCCATACGGAAGATACGGATCTTGCCATCTTTGCCGCGGAAGGCCTTCAGGCCTTCGAATGATTCCTGACCATAGTGCAGGCAGGCGGCTGCGATGTGCATCGGGATATACTCTGAGTCACTTACCATGATCTCACCCCATTTGCCGTCCTTATATGTACAGCGTACATTATAATCCGTCGGCATATACGCAAACGACAGGTTCTTCCAGTCGATTTCTGTTTCTTTCATTTCGTTTCTTGTGTTTTATAGTCTTAGACCTAAGGTCTCGTTTTTATACTTTATTATACGGGGCGAAGACGCCCCGTAACTTGAGATTCCCCGCGTCTGGGTCCTGTGCTCGCCCAGCGAAGCGGCGAGTCCCCCTATAATGCGACCTTGCAGGTCAGCTCGCCGATTTTTATGATGTAGACACCGTGGGCGTTCACCTGAAGACGCGTTACGCCCGTCCCAATGGTCTCGCTGCTTACCAACTGACCTAAGATGGTGAAGACTTTCACCTGAACCGGCTTATTGGTGACCACAACTACCGCTCCTGGCTGGGCTTTCACCTCCAAGTCGGTATCCTTTACCACCGATTTCAGATTCGTAGGCTCATTCTTCAACGGTTCCCAGCTTCCGGGCGCAGCTGCCCCGGCCGTCAGTCCGCTTAGTACTAACGCCCAAACTGCTGTTATCCGTAAAAGACTCTTCCTTTTCATCTGAAATTGGTCTACTTCATTATTTTTCGCAAATTTAATAATTTCCCGTGGATTAATCAATCATTATCCCATATAAAAAAGAAATACCGATCATCACTGACCGGTATTCTCAGAGTAATTTATTCGTATGATAGAAAATTATTTCTTTTCAGCTTTCTGCATCTGCTCCTTGAGGGCCTGGAGTGCACCGAGGTCGCCGAGAGTGGTCTTCTCGATTGCCGGTGCTGCTGCCTCTTCCTCACGGGTAGCGCGCTTCTGTGCCTTCTGGGCTGAGCGTGCTGCGCGTGCCTCTGCCTTGCTTGCGTCTTCTGCAATGCGGCTATGGCTCAGGATGATGCGCTTGGAGTCCTTATTGAACTCGATTACCTTGAAGTTCAGCTTCTCGTTCAGCTGTGCCTGAGTGCCATCCTCTTTTACAAGGTGCTTCGGAGTTGCGAATCCTTCAACACCGTGGTCAAGTGAGATAACAGCACCCTTGTCCATTACCTGAACTACTGTGCCTTCGTGGATTGATCCTACGCCGAACTGACCTTCGAATGCATCCCAAGGATTATCCTCAAGCTGCTTGTGGCCAAGGCTCAGTCTGCGATTGTCCTTATCGATCTCAAGTACCTGTACTTCGATCTCGCTGCCTACGGAGGTGAACTCTGAAGGATGCTTGATCTTCTTGGTCCAGCTGAGGTCGCTGATGTGGATCAGGCCGTCTACGCCCTCTTCGATCTCAACAAATACACCGAAGTTGGTGAAGTTGCGTACGCGGGCTGTGTGGCGTGAGCCGATAGGATACTTGGTTTCGATGTTCTCCCACGGATCCTCTTTCAGCTGCTTGATACCGAGGCTCATCTTGCGGTCGTCGCGGTCCAGGGTCAGTACTACTGCCTCAACCTCGTCGCCTACCTTCAGGAAGTCCTGGGCGGAACGCAGGTGCTGGCTCCAGCTCATCTCGCTTACGTGGATCAGGCCTTCTACGCCCGGCTGTACCTCAACAAATGCGCCGTAGTCTGCCATAACGACAACCTTACCCTTGATGTGGTCTCCAACTTTGATGTTGGGATCAAGGCTCTCCCAAGGATGCGGAAGCAACTGCTTCAGACCGAGGGCGATACGCTTCTTCTCGTTGTCGAAGTCGATGATAACGACCTTGA
>CAZKJP010000003.1:0-64773 GCA_964553075.1 uncultured Sangeribacter sp.
ATTTAAAGTCAATTATTTGCAGAAAATTTTTGGCCTAAACTCCCAAACTCCCGTCCCAATTACTTTTTAAAAAATTTAAAAAAATTATCAGAAAAATTTGGAAAACTCAATTAAGGAGCGTATCTTTGCGGTGTTAGAAATAAACCTAACACTAAAGACTTACCACTATGAATGATCAGAAAACACGTATCGCCTCCTTCATTGAAACGCTTGAAGGAGAGCAGATGGTAGAAAGCACCGTAATCCTCGGAGGCGCAGCTGGGACCTCAGATGACTTAATGTCAACTACCAATAATGGGGCCTGTAAAAATGCCAGCTACGATGGGTGTAACAAGGCTACGAATAAGGGTAGCTGCAAGAATGCTGTTGGTTCCTGTAACAATTCTAAGAATGGGGGTGACTGTGATAATTCTTGGGTGTTAGATAAAGAATTGCATCCTGTGGTCACCACCTCATGCGTTCAAAATGGTAGTTGTTAACCTCTCAACGAAAAGAATTACACCTGTTCCTTCCCCACTCCTATAAAAGTTGAAAGGGATTAGAATCTGAAGGATTAGACTAAGGGACAGAAGATAAGGAGTGCAAATCAACTTCGTAACTCAAAAGTCATCCATTGGCATCCCCATCTGATAGGACAATACGCCAATGTGATGACTTCACTTTAGGTAATAAAAAGATATATCCATTAAATTTTCACTACATGGCGCGTCTGATTGAAAAGAGGAGTTATATCGCCTCCTTCATTGAAACACTGGAAGGCAAGGGAATAGAAGATAATACAATTTTACTTGGAGGGACTCCCGGTTCCTCTGAGAAGCTACCTTCCATCAAAAACGACGGGGCCTGTAAAAACGATAATTACGAGGAATGTCACCAATCTGCTAATAGTGGTAACTGCATGAACGCGGCATGTGATAATTCTACCAATGGAGGAGACTGTGACAATTCGTGGAAAGTTGGACGATAGTTTCCATTATTAACCAACAAATTCCCAATCTCCTCTATATTTTGAATAACCCCGATATCAAGACTATTAACCCAAATTAATTTTAGCAATTATGAAAGAAGGAAGAATGAATATTGCCACTTTCATTGAGTCAATGGAGGGAGGAGAGATTTTGGAAAATTCCATCTTATTGGGGGGATTCTCGGCTGAGTATGGAAAGGAGTTTAAGACCTCAAATGGTGGCGATTGCACCAATAGGGGAAAGGAAGCCTGTGAATATTCCTACAATGGCCGTAATTGCAAGAATCAGGTAGATATGTGTACCCACTCCACTAACCGTGGAAGTCGATGTAATAATAATTTACCTCCCCTATCTTGAAGGAATTCGAACCTGATAACAAACACTCCAATCCTTATTATTTTAAAATCATATAACCTATTATAGTATGAAACGGAATTTGAGTTTGGCTTTGCTGGCTGTTGCCGGGATGGCATTCGGTCAAAATCCGGAAGAGCAACAGCCTGCAGAGGAGACAACCGCTCAAAAGGAGCAGGTCTCGCAGGAGGAGAGGGAAGCTCCGGTAGAGAGTGGATCTTCCGAGGAGGAGGGGTCACTGGAGAAGGAGGATGCGTTTCATAAGAAGTTGGATGAGGTGGTGGTTAATGGGGAGTCCGCTTGGGTGGAGGGGAATAAGTATATCTTTTTGCCGGATAGACGAGCTAAGAGACAAGCGAGCAACATGGCGGAGATGATCGAACTGATGGGTACCAGTGTCTTAGAGAGCCGGAAAGGATCCATCACCACCAGCGACGGTCAGCCGGTCGAAATTTATATCAACGGTGTAAAGGCCGATGACATGGATCAAAGCACCTTCTGGGCCATGAACGCCCTCCGGGTCGAGTATATGCCGGTAACGGATGATCCTCGTTTCAATGGCAGCCGCAATGTGGTCAATTTCATAATGAAAGAATATGTGGCAGGTGGCTTGACCAACATTGAAGCATTTACCCATTTGCCGGGTTGGCAATCATACGATGCCTCTTCAAAATTAGTTTACAAGAAGATGTCCTATAATGCCCTTGTTAAGGGCAGCCATACTTATGATCATTTCACTCATTCTGAGAGCCGCGAGTCTTTTGAGGACATTTGGTATGACGGCGAGCATCATGATCTAGTCGAGAAGGTGGAGGAAAATCGTTCGAAGAGCAAAAGCAATGCGATTTACGGTGGTCTGAATGCTCGATACCGGAACGATAAATGGACAATAACCCATGCGGCATCCATACAATGGAATCAGAATCCGGGCAGTTCTACTTTCGGCACATTAAGCTACACTCCGGAGATTATCTCAGGGAACAGAGCTTGGGCTGAATACTCTTCGCGTAGCCTGACGCCCGGTATTTCGGGCAACTACATTTTTATTCCCGGGGGAGGTTGGGGTTTTTATGGAGAGTGGTTCTTCAATCATACTCACAATAATAATAGTAGCCGGAACTGTGAAGGTGAGGAGAATATGATTTTCAATAATTCTAAGGAGAATGAATATAGTGGGGGCCTCTTCCTTCATGTGGTGAAGAGTTTAGGCACCAAGCACTCGCTGCAACTTTCTTTGGGTGGCAATATGCGCCACGCGGATATCGATTATGAGGGAGACGTAAGTAGCCACCAGAAGGTGGGTTCCACCTATGGAACTCTGCTGGCGAACTGGTATTTCAAGCCAATCGACAAGTTCTATCTTACTTTGACTCCTACATTAGTCTGGCAACGCCGTAAGGTAAACGATTCCTATAATACCACTCAATTCTTACCATCCCTAAGGTTTTACATCGCTTATAACTTCAACCGAAAACATAATATAAATTTACACGCTGATCTGAGTCAAAATGTACCCGGGTCTTCGACTATGAATGATCTGATACTTCGTCAGACTGAGTTGAAATGGATTGAAGGAAATCCATATATCAAATCTTCTTTACGATCCTGGTTAGGGGCGGGATACTATGCTCGTCCTACAAATTGGTTGAATTCGGAGCTTTCCTTTAATTATAACTTATCCGGAAAAACTCAGGTATTGAAATATCGCAGTGGTGGACCAGAATATGACGGAGTCATTGGCCAATATGGGAACGCTCATACTTTTTCGGAAACGGGTGTCTTCTGCCGCTTAAACTTCAAGTTATTCGATAGTAATTTTCAGATAGAACCCTATGGTTCTTATGATTATCAAAGGGTACGGAATCTCAATTCCGTAAACAGCACCAGATACTCTATCTTGCTGCGCTATTTCTTCGGTGATTTCCGCGCCAATATATCATTTGATTCTTCACAGAGGTCTCTTATTAACGGCGGCATGGAAATAATGAAAGAGCCAGCTTCTTCAGAACTTACGCTATATTATGGTAACGGCAATCTCACGGCCCATGTAAGTGTATATTCTCCATTACGAAAATACGCGAAGGCCACCAGCACTCTCATCAATGGACCATACAGTAGCCAAACTATCTCCTGGGAACGCGCACTGAAAGTTTCGGTTTACCTCAGCTACACCTTCGACTACGGCAAGAAGGTAGATCCCTCCATCGACATCCAAGAGAACGACCTCCGCTCTACCTCCGTTTTAGGGAAATAGTTGGCGGGGAGATTTGGTCAGGCGGAGAGTTTTCGCTAACTTTACGGTCTCTCAAGTTATGGAGACATAAGCGAAAACATTTTTTAATTTGATTATATGAGAAAACATTACCTCTTAGGAGTTGCTCTGCTCGCCGGGCTATGCGCTTTCAATGCCGCCGCCGAGTATCCCGCCTCCTCCTACACTATCTCCGGAACTACCCTGACCAAATGGACCGGGTCCGAAACTGAAATCGATCTGACCTCAGATCCTGCTTTCGATGCCATCACGACTATCGGTGCATCGGCTTTCCAGAACTCCGCCGTCGAGTCAATCACACTTCCCGAGAACCTGACTACCATCGAACGCCTCGCGTTCATGGATTGCCACAATTTAGTTTCCGTAGGTTTTAACAGCAACCTGGAGACCATCGGCAATGCCGCGTTCTCCACCTGCACCTCCCTCCAGGCAGCCATCCTCCCCGAAGGACTTCAGACCATAGGCAACTCCTGCTTCTATGATTGCACCGCTATGACCGCCGTCTCTATCCCCGGCTCGCTCCAGGAAATACCTTACGCAGCTTTCAGCGATTGTTCCGCACTGGAAACCGTAGCACTTGGTGAAGGTGTCCAGATTATCGGTGAAGAGGCTTTCGAAAATTGCACTTCCCTCACAAGTGTTACCGGCACCCAGGACCTTACCCTGATCGATGCTTCCGCTTTCGAGGAGTGCGCTTCGCTCCAATTCTTCAACTTCCCGGAATCGCTCGAGGAAATCGGTGCACGAGCCTTCGCCTATTCCGGTTTCAAAAACGTAGACCTTTCGGCCATCCCGGCATCCTGCTATATCGGTCCGAACATGTTCTTCGTATCAACCTCCTTGGAATCAGCAATTCTGCCTTCCGAGCAACCCTCCGGAGCTGACGGGCTATTCTACGGTTGCACCGCCCTTAAGGAGATAGTAATACCTGATTCTTATAGTTCCGTGCCGAGTAAGATTTGCCATAGCTGCTCCTCACTTGAGAAAGTTACCCTCGGAGCAGCCGTTACTCATATCAACAACAATGCCTTCCTCAATTGCATCTCACTTCAGGAGGTAGTGTTCAACGAGGTACTTGAATCGATGGATTGGAACGTGTTCTCCTACTGCGAGAGCCTGAAAAAAGTTACACTTCCGGACTCTTTCACTACTATGGATGACTGGGTGTTCTATTCCTGCACCTCTTTGGAGACCGTAGAACTCGGCCCGAATGTTACCTATATCGGTCAGGAAACTTTTGAGTCATGTCCTGCCCTGACTTCCTTTACCTGTATGGCGGTTAATCCGCCGATGCTCGGTCAATGGGAGTTCTACAATACGCCCGTAGAGAACGCCACACTCTACGTTCCGGAAGCCAGCATCTCCCTTTATGCCGAGGCTGATCAATGGAACGAGTTCGGCACCATCATGGCTCCGCAAGTCGGAGTATCCGCTATCAAAGCCGAAACCGAAGGAAACACATATTACGACCTCTCCGGCCGTCGCGCCGACGCCAACCACAGTGGCATCCTCATCCGTCGCACCCCCTCCGGCCAAACCACCAAAACCCTAAACCGATAAAATACATAGTATCATACAAACCGAAGAGAGTGTCCTGTAAAAATCTTACACAGTACACTCTCTTCAGTTTTTATTGATGCTTTATCAGCTGACAGGTTGGATTTCGTAGGAGGTCAGACCCCGATTGTCGCCAGTGTCGGAAAAGTTGACACCTATGAGATAGACCTTACGGGAATCCAGAGCGTAGCGTCCCGCGTAGTCCCGATCTTTCAGCTGGCTCATCGCTTCCTCGGTACTCCGGTTGAATTTGAACTCGAACACGTATATATAATCCCGGGTCTTTATTTCCAGATCACTCCTCCCTTTGTAACTATGAACCTCTGTATCGGTTTCGGTTGCACATAGCGTACCTAACAGCCAGACAATACTCCTGTATGTACTCTCAGACTGATCTTCGTAAGCCATCCCTTTTAACAATGTCTGCAATGACAACATGAATTCCTCCGGATTACCATCAGTCAGGTACGTCCGGAACCTTAACCATGAGAAGGGATTGTTCCATATATTACCATCCTTTACATACAATGGGTAGAGGTAACGGGCAAAACCTATTTCCACCTCACGATTCGGAAATCGAAGCAGGTAAAGTCCTCGATCGGAATCATAGTGATCAATAGTAAGATACCCGGTCTGGAACATCAATGGAATGGGATTACTAGCATCCAGCCCAACTTCCAACAAATCGAGAGCGGTAACCCATTGGCCATTGAGCATGGGCAGGTCTATACGCTGGCTCTTAACTCTCTTGGCAAGAAAAGTCGGAGTCCCTGTCTGAAACCAGGAGGGCATTATCTCCTCATTTGCGAACGCATTCAAGACACTGAAGGGATTATATAGACGGCTGCCATTCTCCGAAAAACGGTAACCGTCGTAAAACGTCCGAAGATCGGCTATCGTTTCTTCCACACTTTTGCGGGATTTCTTCGCAAGATCCTCAATCCCCTGACGGAAGTGGGAAAGAAGTTCCTGCTCGGTCCATCCGCAGATATCGGCATAGCGGTCAGCTATTGAAATATCTCTCAGGTTATTAAGGTCGCTGAAAATACTTACCTTGTTAAAGCGTGCTACACCGGTCAGGAATGATAACCGGATATATGAATCCATAGTCTTTAGATTGCCGAAAAATCCTTTCAGCAGGCTCTGATTTCTCTCAAACAGTTCCTTACGCTCCTCAACAGCCAACAATGGTTTATCGTATTCGTCTACAAGAATTGCAACCTTGCGACCTGTCTTCTCATACGCTGTTTTTATCAGAGTACGGAATCTATGGGGAGCCGAGCCCGAACCGGGAGTCATACCGTAGCTTTCCTCATATTCTCTTAACTGTACATCGAGAAGCTGATCTAATCCATCTTCCCGTAAAAAATCACCGGAATTGAGGTCGAAATGAAGTACGGGCGTCGGGGTCCACTCTACATCCGCTGAATCTAATTCCAATCCTTTGAACAACTCACGTCTCCCTTCGAAATAAGAGTGGAGTGTGGACAAAAAGAGACTTTTCCCGAACCTCCGGGGACGGCTAAGAAAGTAATGTTTACCACTATTTACCAAAGAAGCGACAAACCCGGTTTTGTCTACATACGTATATCCTTCCTCTATTATTTCAGAGAAAGTCTGAATACCTATCGGATACTTAGGTGAGCGCTTCTTTTCCATAGTCTAATGTGATGAGGTCGTTTAAATTATGCAAATATAATACTTTATACCCATATTTACAATTGCATAAAGGGTGTCAAGCATAACTCAACACCCTTTGGTAATTTTTCTATTTGTATAGTTACCCATAAAAGCTTTAGAAGGCGCGCTCTACCATTTTGGTCAGGTCGCCTAAGGTCTTGTGGCCGGTCTCGCGCATCAGTTCTTCGCCCCGTTTGAAGAGGATCCAGGTCGGATAAGCCTTGATGTCATATTGTTTCTTCAGACGATGATCGTAAGAAGCATCTACACGCATCAGATTGATGCGCTCGCCATATTCTTTTCTTAATCCCTCGGCCAGACGCTTGATTTCTGCAGCATCCTGCTCACCGGCATGCATAAAGACTGCCAAAGAGGGTATCCCCTCACCTATTCTATCTTGAAATGTTTTCATAATCTATTAATATTTGCTTTCCTCTTAAACGCTTCCCCTACCCTTTTGGTTCTTTGCCGGCAGCCAGTCGTTTCCGCAGTTCTTTATAAGAATACCCCACGGATACAAGCAGAATCACCACCGTAACCCCTCCCCACAAATATTCATCCTCAAAATAATCCCCGGCCATAGAAGCTGAGAAACCTGTCAACCCTAAAAGAAGGGAGAACAACACTATCTTACCAGCCCCCGAGGAGTACCAGAACCCATGACGTTTCCTTATTACAATCAGATTCAGGATAAGGTCTATACCATTGCGTGCTACCATCCCAATTCCTAATCCAATCAGACCCCAAGTCCAATAGGCTATAGCTGAAATCGCCAACATCAATGTATTAGCCACTAAAATCTCCATTCCAACGAATGCCTTGCGATCCTCGCATGCTACATATATGTATCCGATCGGGAAAGCGATAGACTGGATAAGCATCCCGAATCCTAACCAACGAATAAGAGGCACGACCTCCAAGAAATCCCGGGTCAGCAATATCCGTATTAGCAAGGGCGACGTCAGAATCAAAAGCAATACCAGCGGTGTAGCTGCCAACATTACAATCTCCGTCTGGCGGTTGACCACCTCCCGCATCTTCAGCTTATCAGCCGCAATCGCAGACAGGCGCGGGAAATAATCCATAGCCAACGCAGTAAAAATCACGCCCGTGTATTGGTTAGTAATGGAATTTGCGGCCTGATAAAGGCCAACATCCGCAATATCCCCCAAATAACGCACTACCAAATTGACAAGGTATCCTACCAATGTGCCGGCCAACCCACCGCTCATCAGTATCAACCCCAACCCGACAAGCTTCTTTACCAATCCCCGATGCTCCTGCCAGGAAAAAGCTACCCTTTCCATCTCCGGTTTCTTCTCCTGCCGGAAGGAGATATAATAGAACAGGAAAACGGCAAAGGTAAGAATCACTATCGCCGGAACTATTCCTTGGTTACCGAACAACCAATATAGCGGACAGCCACATAGCAAGCCGGTCAACGATCCTACTAAAGAGGCCTTGGCCAACCGTTTTACAGAACCCAAGCCTTGCAGAAGAGCCAAATATCCGCTACCGCCGATCGAAAAGCCAACCGAAGCAGCAAGGATTACAAACGACCATGTATAATCATAATTTCCGAAGGTCCATTTGCTCCATAACGGCGCTCCTAAACCGCAGACCAGTACTCCAAGCAGGGAAGTGAGCAGGATCAGCCTGATTGTTACCGCCAGGATATGCCCAAGACGAGACCCGCTCTCCTTACAGGCCGCGACCTCCTTGACCATCGCTGCGTTCAGTCCCAATCCGGCCAACTGCTGGATGGTACCGGTAGAAGAGACAAACAAGGTATTGATACCCATCCCCTCCGGACCTAAGAAAAGAGCTACGAATTTACCGCGTATCAGGCCTATAAGAACATTGAACACCTGCACACCTCCGAACGCGGAGATGCGCTTCATGATGGTACGGTAACTGTTCTCTTCCTTATAGTCGCTCACTTTATGTCATTAAAGGGCATGTATATTTTCGTTAATATTAGATATACTCCCGGATACTTTTTACAAAGTTACTGAAAATTTTATTACTTTTGCGTCTATAAGCAAACTGACTGAAAGATATGAACTACGAAAATTTAGCCCGCAGGGCCAATGATATATTCGACCGCTGCGTAGCCGACTACCATATCGCCGATAATGTCGACACCCCGATCGCCAATCCCTTCGAGCCCGGATCGCTCGAAGCGACCCTATATGCCAAATGTTGGGTGGATGCCGTCCAATGGCACTTGGAGGATATAATACGCGACCCGGAAATCGACCCGGTAGCTGCCCTCGCTCTCAAACGCCGTATAGATGCCTCCAATCAGGTGCGTACCGATATGGTAGAGGAAATCGACACCTGGTTCCGCAACAATTTTGCCGACGTGACCCCACAGCAGGATGCAACGATCAATACCGAATCCCCCGCATGGGCTATCGACCGCCTATCCATCTTGGCTCTCAAGCTTTGGCACATGCAGGAGCAGGCCGAACGCGCGGATGCAGAGGTGAGCCTGCGGCAGAAATCAGCCGCTCGTCTGGAGATACTGCGCGAACAGCGCAAGGACCTCACCCAGGCTATAGACCAGCTCCTGCGCGACATCGCTGACGGTAAGAAATATATGAAAGTCTACCGCCAGATGAAACTCTATAACGATCCGGATACAAACCCCGTATTGTACGCCAAGAAATAACCGGTCATACCCGCTAATTCATCCGGGCTAAATTGCCCGGCCAACTATTATAATGATTCTCGTCACCAGATTCTCAGCCCTCGGCGACATAGCCATGACTATCCCGGCCCTCTATGATGCCTGCCGATCCAATCCTGACCGGCAGTTCCTCATGCTTACCCGTAAAGGACCGGCCCGTATGTTTGTCAACACTCCCCCTAACCTTCAGGTAATGGGGGTGGATCTTGACAACTATAAAGGAGCAGCCGGATTGTGGCGTCTTGCCGGTGAACTTGCCGACAAGGGAGTGACTTATATGGTTGATCTCCATGACGTATTGCGCACCAAAGCCCTCCGGGCATTCCTCGGAGCGCGTGGTATCAAGTCTGTAAAGATCGACAAAGGGCGCAGCGAGAAAAAGAATCTGACCCGTCCGAATCATAAACATATAGTACCTTTAAAAAACAGTATCCAAAGATACCGCGACGCTTTCATCCGGGCAGGACTCAAGATGGAGCCGCAATTCAAGTCCATTTTCCCGCACCCTGCTGATCCGGTCCTCTTCAAAGTCGCTACCTTGCCCAAAAAGGATGGTGAGAAGTGGATAGGACTCGCACCCTTCGCCCGCCATAAAGGGAAAATCTATCCCCCGCATCTGATGGAGCAGGCCATTGCTATGATGACCTCTCATCCTGAGGTCCGGATTTTCCTCTTCGCAGGAGGACCGGAGGAAGAGGCGCAGGCCGCTGAATGGGCCAAGAGATTCCCCTCTATCGTCAATTTGGCGCCCCTCCGTATGGGGTTTGAGGCCGAAATGGCTCTGATGAGCTATTGTGACGCTGTCGTATCTATGGATTCAGCAAATATGCACCTTGCCTCGCTGGCCGGCACACGTGTGGTCAGCATCTGGGGAGCTACCCATCCCTATTGCGGATTTATGGGGTTCAACCAGAAAGAGGCTGATACATTGCAACTTGAAATGAGCTGCCGACCCTGTTCCGTATTCGGAAACATACCATGCCGCCGCGGAGACTACCTTTGTCTCAACGGCATCTCCCCCACAAGGATAGTAAAAAGCCTTGGGCTCGCCCTATTTGCAGCCTGTCTGCTGCCGCTATCTTCTTTCGCGGGGACTCCTACTGTCTTCAACCCCACCTTCCCGGCGCATCCGGGACTACCGGCACCTGAAACGGAGCTTACCCTCTCACCCGAGGACCCGGCAATCAATCTTCGCTATTGCTCGGAGGCAGAACAAGCCTTGGCCGAGGGAAATATCCAGAACGCCTACGCCCTCTACAAGATGGTGCGTCCGGGGCGTCTTCCGCTTGACATGCGTGCCGGATATTGGTACGGCTATGCCTCGGCTACCGCTCGGCTTGGGTTACTTGAAGAGACCGAAGTGGCTGCCATGGAACTTAGGAACCAGGATGGAGCCGTAGGGGCAGCCGACTTTCTCGACGGCTACATCGCCTACCGCAAAGGCGACATCAGAGCGGCAAGAGCTGCCTTTGCCGAGGTGCCCTCGATATATATGCCTGGGATATACCTCTCTCAGCTCGACCTTCAAGAGGGGAATTGGCAACAGGCCGCACGTGAGGCAGAGGAAAGTATCGACTTGCTGAGAAGCCATCCGGGAGGACCTAACAGCGGTCTTCTCTCCGATATGGCCCGAACTGCCGGCTTGGCATATTTCAAGCTAAAAGATCAGAAGAAAGCCCGGACATGGCTTGAGGAATATTTTACCCTCAACACTTCCATGCCGGCTCAGGATGCACTCTATGCCTTAGCCCAGATAGAATATGCCGGGGGCAACTCGCGCCGCGCCGCCAATCTTCTCTCGCATCTTACCGACGAGGAGAACATGATAGGTCAGGGAGCTGCATATACATTGGCTCAGATCGAGGCTGGGACCGGAAACGACCGCGAGGCTGCTTTAGGTTTCGCCCGAGCTGCCCGTCTGAACTATGATGTAGAGATAGGACAGAATGCGATTTACAATTATATAGCTGCCGGTGCAAATGGAGCGACTGTACCATTCGCCTCTGCGGCTGCCATGTATGAATCATACCTCAATTCAGGTGGCGGGGCCAATGCTCATGCCGATACCTTGGCATTGCGTTTCGCCCGCGAATATTACCGCGAAGGGAATTATGCCAAAGCCTTGGAATGTATAGAACGTATTCCCTTCCCGGACATCGAGGCCCAGAATGAATTGCGCCGTATACTCTATCAACTTGGACGCCAGGAAGTAGCCTCCGGCAAATATAGCGCGGCCGCTACGCATCTTACCCGTGCTACCTCACTGAAGGGTGGAGACCCGCGGCTGACCGCCGAATGTGAGCTATGGCTCGGGGAGGCCTATTATGGCAGCGGGGATTACTCACGTGCGGCTGCTGCCTACTCTCGCGCCATCAAGGGACTCTCCGGAGCTAACCGGACTTTGGCTCTCTATGATTATGCCTACGCCTTATTCTCCCAGGATAAGTTCGCGGCTGCTGCCAAGGCCTTCTCCCAGGCTTTAGGCGCGACTCCCGCTCTGCCGGCAGCTCAGAAGAGCGATGCTCTGTTGCGGTTGGCTGACTCCAGATTCTATACCGGTGATTACGCCGGGGCGTTGGCCGGATACCGCGAAGGCACCAAGGGTGCATCCGGTGCGGACTATGCGGCTATGCGGGCTGCCGTAGCTTTGGGGCTGACCGGAGATATAGATGGTAAGCTGAAGATCCTTTCCCATTTCGCAAGCAATTATCCTTCATCCCGTTGGATACCGGATGCGGCTCTTGAATTAGGAAACACTTACGCGGCACTTGACCGACAGGATGAGGCGGCAGCCGCTTTCGCTTCCATCACTAAATCCAACCCCTCTTCACCTCAGGCTCGCAAGGGCACCCTCTCCATGGCGCAGGCTCTCCAGAAAAAACGGGATTACGAGGGGGCGGCCGAAGCTTATCGCAATGTTATCCGCAAATGGCCTACCAGCGAGGAGGCCATGATCGCCAATGATGATATGATGCGTTTGGCCTCTTCCCAGGGTACCATAGCTGAGTATGCGGCTTTCTTGCAAAGTGTCCCCGGAGCACCTAAGATCGATTCGGAGAAAATGGAGACCCTTGCCTTCGAGAGCGCAGAGGAGGCTTGGGCTGATGATATTACAGATATCCACCGGCTTCAAGAGTATCTCAGGACTTATCCTGACGGTAGGTTTGTAGCGCAAGCCCTGCTTGACATAGCCGAATCGGAGATGAATTCCGACAACCGTTCCGAAGCCCTCAATGCTTATATGGAGCTTGAGAAGAAGGGAGGTGCCGATTATGCTCCTGAGGCATACGTCGGTATCATGCGCAATACCGATGACCCGGCACAAAGGGCTCTTTACGCGAAGCGTGTATTGGCAACCGGAGGTGTAGAAGCGGAGGCAATGGAAGAGGCCAGACTCTTCAATGCAATCGGGATGTTAGGAGATGCGGCATCGCGCAATGAGGGAGTCAGCATTTTGACTCAAATGGCTCAGTCACCGGAGCTGGAGACTGGCGCGAGGGCTGCTGTGGAATTGGGCGAATGGCAGTTGAAACAGGGTCGCACCGAGGATGCACTGGCGACTCTTACCGCCTTCACCGATGCTGGCTCTCCTTACGCCTATTGGTTGGCTCGTGGTTTCATAGCCCTGTCGGACACTTACCGTAAGAAAGGGGATGCGACTTTGGCCAATGAATACCTCAAATCACTCAAAGCCAACTATCCCGGCAAAGAACCCGATATTATCAACGCTATTTCCTCGCGCCTGAAAAAATGAACAGACTGATGCTTTCCCAAAAATCGCATTTTACATATAAGTTAATTCTCCCAGCTCTCCTCTTTGCTGGTGGAACTCTTTCCGTGATGGCCCAGCAATCCTTGGATGAGTCCATCGCGGTCGATGGCCGGTATGCTGCCGAGGTGATTCGCATGGAGCGTCTCGCTTCTTTTCCGGCTGAATATCCGATGGAGGTCCAGCGCCTTCAGCTATCATACGATCTGGAGCCCCTCTCTGCCCGGTTTTATCCCTATAGCTTCCCGCTACCTATGCCGGCCTTCGATAATGTCTCCTATCGCGGATACTTGGATGCTGCTATGGGTTCTTGGCTTGATTCGCGTCTGAAGGCGGGAGGATGGATCCTGCCTCCGAAAAGTTCCTCTCCATGGAGTCTCGGGGCTTGGATAGATCACAACAGCACTTCCTTGTGGCGTCCCAAATTAGAGGATGGCTCAAAGGGGAACAAACGTTATGACTATGACGAGGCTATAGGATTACAAGGTGGATACCGACTGAAAAACGGGCAGACTATATCCGCGCGCCTTGACTACGGCGTAAGATATTTCGACTACTTCATGGCTGAAAATCGTCCTACCCAGACTATTAATAAGGTTAAAGGTCAGGTGGATTGGAGTTCCTCGGCCGGCTCTGCGCTCCTTCATGACCTTGGACTGGAGGTATCGCATTTCGCATACCGCTCCATGACCTTGCCCGGGTTCACCGAACTGCCCTGGAAACCGTCGCGCCAGACCAACCTTCATCTCTCCGGTTTTATCGCCGGGTCTGTATCGGGTCATGTGAGAGGTGGGTTAGATGCTATCCGGAAAGCGGGTGGTATGTCCTTGAAGGCTGACCTATATGGGGTCTTTGGGAACTATGATGGTGACTACGGTCTCTTTTCCTTTACCCCGACTTACCTGACTTCATGGCATGGCTGGAACTTAGATGCGGGTGTGAGGATCGATTTTGGTGCCAAGGCTGGCACCTCCGCGGAGTCTTTCTCGGCTATACATTTGGCTCCGGCGGTAAACCTCTGGTACCCTTCTGCCCATTTTACGTTCTACGCAAAAGCCATGGGTGGCAGTGAGATTCAGACTCTTGAGCGCCGCGCTATGCTCTCTAAATGGCTCTCTCCATGCGAGTTTTCCCATGTACCGGTGTTCGCCCCGATTGATGCTGCTGTCGGTTTCAATGCCGGTCCGGCTGAGACGGGAATACGTGGTTTAGAAGGAGGGCTTCAGTTCCGATGGAAGGCTGTCAGCCACCTTCCGATGTACGGTTGGTATCCCCTCGCCATGGCCGTTGGCGGAGATGAGGCTGCCGAACTGTTAGTGTACAACCAGGGTACAACCTCCCTCCATGGTTTCGAGATCTCGGGACGCTTGGGATGGTCCCTGCGCGATATAGTGAAATTGGATCTCTCTTTGGCCTATACGCCACAGCATAATACCCGTGGTTTCTTCAACGGTATCGACCGCGCCCGCTGGGTCGGAAATGGCGCCTTGACCCTCCATCCTGTCTCGCCGCTCTCAATAAAGGTTTCCACCGACTGGCGAGGAGTGAGATACGTTTATAGTTATACAGACATTAACGGAGATATGGAGGGTTACCGGCTCTCAGATTGGTTCGCGCTCAACTTAGAAGCGGATTGGCAGCTGACTTCCAACCTGACTTTAGGCTTGGGCTTCTACAATCTGACCGGGCGTTCCAACGAGGAACTCCCCGCCGTCCCCACCGAAGGCTTCACCGCCACCGGTCGCCTCTCCTGGCTCTTCTGATTAAGCCCCAGTCTTAGACCCATTATGAATAATCTTATTCCCAAATATCCGATTGGCCAGCAATCCTTCAAGCAATTGAGGGAAGGAGGATTTCTATACGTTGACAAGACAAGATTTATAAAGAGAATAGCGGAAGGTAGCCAATTCTACTTTCTCGGGCGTCCCCGGCGCTTCGGGAAGAGTCTCTTTTTATCTACACTTCAGTGTTTTTTCGAGGGACGGCGAGAACTCTTCCAGAATCTGTATATTGACTCCGCTGATTGGAATTGGGAAGCTTATCCGGTATTGTACCTGGATCTTAATATAGTAAAGTTTCAAGAAGAAAAAGAGTGGACAGACTTAATTGAAGACCGCATCAGCAAATGGGAAAAAACTTACGGTATAACCCCGCTTGTCTCCACCCTCTCAGTAAGGCTTTCTAATGTTATTCAGGCTGCTTATGAGAAAACCGGGAAAGGAGTGGTGATTCTTGTTGATGAATATGATAAACCGCTTGTAAACAATCTTCACGATAAGGCAAAGTTTGAGTATTATCGTTCGGAACTTGCCGCCTTATACTCTAACTTCAAAAGTTCAGCTGAATATATTCGACTTGTATTTCTCACCGGGGTAAGCCGTTTCGGCAAATTGAGTGTTTTCTCAGGTCTTAATAACATATCTGATATTTCATTAGATAGCAGATATGCCGATATATGCGGAATTACCGAAGGGGAACTCAACAGTTATTTCCAATCCGGTATCGATTCTCTTTCACTCTCTACCGGCAAAACGAGAGAAGAAATTATCAGCACCCTAAAGAAATTTTACGATGGATATCATTTTGCGCCCGATGGCCCGGACATATATAACCCCTTCTCTCTGCTGAATACTTTTGACAAGTCGGAGTTAGGGAATTATTGGATACAATCAGGCACTCCTTCTCTTCTGCTGCAGGAGCTGAAGAGAACTCATACCGATTTACAGAAACTGATGGAAGTAGAGGCGACCGAAAACTCAATATCAGGATTAGATCTGGAAAGTATAAGCCCGGTAGCCCTATTCTATCAGACCGGATACCTCACCATAAAAGATTACAATAAACGCGGCAGGATTTTCAAACTCGGTATCCCAAACAACGAAGTAAAGGAGGGGTTATTGGAATATATCCTTCCATATTACGCCAACCTTCAACAAGAGGACTCACGGATATTTGCTTACAGATTTTTACGGGAACTGGAAGAAGGTCAGGTAAACTGCTTCATGGAAAGGTTAATATCTATGTTAGCAGGAATTCCTTACGACCTTGAGTTTGGGAAAGAACATGAAGTAAGGAATGCAATCTTCATCTTGTTTACCCTGATTGGAATAGATGTCAACGCAGAAGTCAGGACTTCAGATGGTCGCATAGATATTCTTGTACGCACAGAGAAGTATATCTATATAATGGAGTTAAAATTTAACAAAACTGCCATTGAGGCTCTCCAGCAAATCAAGCGGAAAGAATATGATCTTCCATGGAAGGTCGACAACCGGACTGTTATAGCAATCGGCATAAACTACTCTACCGAAAAGCGCAGGATAGACTCCTGGGAAGCTGAACAGCTATAGCACAATCTAACTCCGAACCAAAGGGGGCGCCAATTGGTTATAAACATACTAATAGGATCTCATATTTAAGAGGAACTAACGATGGACTATAATTTGACCCTGCAATATCTCAATGAGGATGACCGCGCTTACGGGTTGGCCGGAATGGCTATATCCTTAGCGGCATTCAATGCCATGGACCGGGTAGCCGAGATTACTCTCGATACCGACGGACCTATGGTAACTTTCTCCAATGAATATTATTTCTCCGGGAGCCCCTCGATCTCACCGAAGGCTACCTGGCATAACCTTATAAATAACTTCCGGATCACTTCCGCTATGGCGATCTCCAACCTCCTGTCCCGTTCTATGGTCAGGATGAAGACCGAGGTTCCGGCTGACCTATTGGACTCCCTGAAGGAGGTAATAGTAGCCGAAGGCGAGGAAAGCTGCGCCTTGGAGGAGGACGAGATCGATGAACTGTTCAACCGGACCTTAGCCTACTCGCGCCGTATCTTCAATAACCCGCGCCTGCACCCGGCAATAGATGAGTTCGCGCGTGTAATTTCACGTCGCCGCACCCTCTCCGGAAGAGAAATTACTGATGAGCTTCAGCTCCTTCAGCTCCTCTGACCCCCCAATCCGGAAGTCGAAACTGTCATTTTGCAGCCTCTGGATTACAATTTGTCAACATTCATAGCATTTGAACATAGGCTTGTGGCATTTGCCGCAAGCTTTTGTATTATAAGGGGGTAGTGTGTCATTTTTATTACAAAAATTGCAAAATTGTTAGCAGTTTTTAAAATAATATGAAATAGAAATTTACCTCTTGACAAGCGGATTTTTATGTTGTAGTTTTGCAAACGAATTCAGGGCCCACCCCGATGAGAATAGCCATCAGAGGCCGACCCTCCATTCGATTTCAATAAACTAATCAATCTATTTTTTCAAAACACACACTTTATTTACTCTTTCAACGCTATGACTAAGCACACACGACTGATGGCTCTTACCTCCCTGATGCTGGGTCCGGTTTTCGGTTGCTATGCCGCTACAGTTAGCCTCGATGAGGCTAAAGCCATCGCTACAGAGTTCGTAAGCGCAAGAAACGCGCAGACTACTGCCTCCAACCTCACTCCGGTATATACCGCAGAGTCCGACGGCAAACCTGTCTATTATGTGTTTAATGTAGGAAACAACGCCGGGTTCGTTATGGTATCCGCCGAGACTTGTGCCACTCCGGTGCTCGGATACTCTTTCCAGAACGGTTTCCCGGTAGGTTCGACTCCCGAAGCCATGAAATGGATGATAAACGGTCTTGAACGCGAGATCAAGGCTGCCCCTTCTATCCAGGCTTCACGCTCAACTTCCGAGATGAGAGCCATGGCCCGCAGCGCTGCGCGCCAGGCTAACGCGGAAAAACTTCTCTCTACTCCTAAATGGAGCCAGGAAGCTCCCTTCAACAACCTTATCCCGGGCAAACCCCTGGTAGGATGTGTAGGAACAGCTATGGCTACCGTAATGAAATATTACAACTGGCCTGCCCAGGGTTCAGGTTCCTTCGACGGTGTCGATTTCAACGTAGCATACGACTGGGACAACATGCGCGCCGACAACTATCGCAGCGACTACTCCGCTGAAGAGGGTGAAGCGGTAGCTACACTCATGTACCACGCTTCCAAGGCTGTTGACACTCAGTACGCTATGTCGGGTTCCTCGGCTTACGAGGTAAGAGTGCCGGGCGCTCTCTCTACTTATTTCGGTTATGACCCCGGAGCTTCTTACAAGAAGCGTTCCGACGTAGCTACCCAGGCTGAATGGGATGAGATCGTAAAGAACGAGATCGATGAGAACCGTCCCGTTATCTATTGCGGTCAGGATGTTACCGCCGGCCACGCTTTCGTTTGCGATGGCTATCAGGGTGAATACCTCCACTTCAACTGGGGCTGGGGCGGCTCCGCCGACGGTTATTTCCTTTCCACGGCTCTCAATCCGACCGTCAGCCGCACTCACCATTACAACAACCTCAACACTATCATCTACAACATAAAGCCTGCTTCCGGCGCCATCTCCGCTTGGTCTCCGATCCATATCACGGCAGACGGCAATCAGGTTGGTATCGGTTCCGACCTCACCGACCTCGCTTCCGGCCAGACTTTCACCGTACGTGTAGGTAATCTCAAGAACCTCTCTCTTTCCGATTTCAACGGTAAGATCGCAGTCGCACTTTTCGATGAGAACGGAAACATGAAGTCCCTGCTCAGCAACGAGGCTAACTTCACCATGCAGTCCATGGGATACCTCTTCAACAGCTACATGGATTTCAATGGCTGTAAGCTTCCCGCCGGTATCGAAGTGAATCCTACCGACAAGATCCGCATCGCAACCCGCGGTCTCGATGATACCGCATGGCTTCCCATCGCAGGTGAGCTCCCAACACTCAATGAACTCGCTGTTTCACTTGAGGCTCCCGCTTCCTTCAACATCTCCCTTCCCTCCGCTATCGAAGGGGTAAGCATCGAAGGTGCCAACTCCGTAATCCGCGGTTGGAACTACAGCTTCAAGGTTACTCCCCTGAATCCCGCTGAGGATGTTATCACAGTAAAGGCTAACGGCGTGATGATACTGCCGAACGCTGACAACCTCTACTCTATCGCAAACGTATGCCGCGACCAGCAGATCAGCATCCTCGTACAGAAGGCTGCCGACGTAGTAGCAAAGCGCAGCGTATGGGTCGAGACCCCCGGTACACTCGCCAGCATCATCTCCGAGTCTGAGGCCGGTGCTATCCGGGAACTTACTCTCTTCGGTTCTATCGATGCCCGCGACTTCGCTTACATGAAGAACGCGATGAACCTCAACAAGCTGGATCTCTCAGGCGTATATATCGCAGCCCACGGTTCCGACCAGGCTAACGCTCTCCCCCGCGAGGCTTTCCGCGGCAAGCGTTCACTCACCGAGGTTATCCTCCCCAACAATCTTAACCGTATCAACAACGGTGCTTTCTTCCAGACCGGTATCACCTCGATCGTTATCCCGGCAGGCGTAAGCAAGTATGAGTACAATGTATTCGTAGGCTGCACCTCCCTCCGCGACATCTACGTTAAACGAGCTCAGGCTGAATTCATCAACTGGTGTGTACTCAGCGGTTGCAAGGTTGACCTTATGACCCTCCACGTGCCCAGCGAGGCTGCTTGGACCAACTACAACAAGGCTGAGAACTGGAACACTATCAAGAACATCATAGTTGACCAGGCTCCTGAAACTAACGATGTACTCTTCGCAGTTATGGAGAACGCTGACGTGAAGTTCAATACCGAAGCTACCCTCGGAACTGTAGAGAAAGGCACTGCCGTAAGCTTCACCGCTGAAAATATCGCTGACAATGACAACCGTATGGATGTCTATGCCAACAATACCCTCCTCCGTCCCGATGCAGAAGGCAACTACTCGACCGTAGTCAACGCCAACACTATCATCCGCTTCGACATGGTAGCCCCGATCTCTACAGAGAACAACGGCAAGTCCCAGTGGAGCCTCAATGACAAGAACGGTTCTATCGGCCTCTTCACCGACGCTGTAAACGTACTTCCGGGTCAGGCATTCACTATCCGCGCCAACGCTCTGAATGTACCGGCCGGTATGGAGCAGCTCTTCTGGGCCGCAGCCCTGACCGACTCCAAGGGGAACATCAAGGAGTTCATCTCTCCGGTTCTTCTCTGGAACGGTGGTTCAGCCAACAATCACAAGATGAACATCAACTGCTGTGTAAACGAATCCAAGGTACGCGAAGGCAACCAGATCCGTCTGGTAACCTCAGCCAACAACAAGAAGACCTGGCAGGTAGTAAAAGGCGAGAACGACCAGATCGTAGACGCCATCCCGGCAGTAAACAACATGAACGAGGTTTACAATATCAATATCACCCAGAACGGAAGTGCAACCGTAAGTGGTGTTCCTGAGACCGCAGTTCGTGGCCGCGACATAACAATGAAGGTTACTCCGAGCTCCGCTGCCTACCGTGTAGATGTTACCGTTAACGGTGAGAAAGTAGCTCAGAACGCAGCTGTCGCTAACTACAGTTTCGTAGCAATGCAGGATATGGACATCGACATCGATGTTTACGATCCGAAAGCAGACGGTGTATGTGTGATCAATACTTATCCCGGCGGCCTCCACGTTCAACTGACCGAAGATAACGTAGCAGCAACAGTAGTAGTAAAAGGAGAGGTTTACTCCCTCGACCTTCAGGCAGCTACCGGCAAAGACTTCGCCATCAACACTATCAAAACTCTGGACCTCAGCGGTGTGAAGATCATAGAAACAGGTGGTTTCGAAGAGAATGTTGTTAATCATCCCTTCTTTGTCTACACTAATGGGATGGAGACTCCGACCTCTGTTTGTGAAAATATCATTCTTCCTGACAATGTAGTAAAGATCTCAGGTGGTATATTTAAGAATGTACCAAACATGAAAGAAATTACACTACCGAAGGATCTGAGATCCGTTCCTACACAGAGAACCACTGCCAATGGAGGGAAAGTGTATGACTACGGTTTAGGAGATAATGCTTTTGGAGGTTGCCCCGCTCTAACGACTATCTACATTCCCGGAACACCTGACACTTGGAATGGGAATTATACTGTAGCTCATCATAATCCCTATAATCCTAATTGGTATAATCTTGGGCATCCGGACGCAAAGAAAGTGACAATAGTAGTGCCACAAGAATATCTCTCAGTATATCGTACTGCTAATAACAGCACTTCCCACGGCAATCCTTGGAAAGCTCATGGATACAATATCTTGGCTGAATATCCGGTTTACGGTGTGAATTTCGACCCGACTCGTATTCAGGTAGTTGATGAGGATGTAGATATCAACACTATGGCTTCCTTCCTGGGTAATGACGTAACTGTTGAAAGCAAGACTGTCGCTTCTAACCTGAAGCTCGTCGACAACGAAAGACGTTGCATGGTATTCGATAACGGTACCCTGATCACCCCCAATGAGGACGGAACTATCGGTGATATCACCTTCTATAACCCCGCTAAGAAAGCTGACCTCGCCGGATTCCACCAGATCGATGTAGTTTACTCTCACGAACTCGCTTTCAATAAGACCTCTGAACTCTTCCAGATCTCTGAGGTGGTTGCTGAAAACGATAAGAACATCGCTGCTGAACTCGACTCTGAGAACAATATCCTTAAGAACATCGCCGAGAACTCTACCGTTACCTTCAAGGTAGATTTCGAAGACAACAACGAGGGCCTCGAAGCCCGCGTGATGATGGGCACAGCTGAGCTCACTCCCGATGCAAACGGTCTCTATACCGTAGAAATCACCAACGCTGACAAGAACATTGACATCTATGCAGTACCCTCAAACGGTGTTACCCTGACTGCCGATGAACTCGCGGCTATCGATCCCGCTGAGTCCGCAGCTATCACTGAGATCGGCCTCGCAGGCGACCTGACCGAAGAAGACCTCGCCCAGGCTCTCGAATGTTTCCCGAACCTCGAGAACCTCGACCTCTCCGGCCTTACCAGCGAACTCCCCGAAGGTGCCTTCGAGGGCCTCGAGACCCTGACCACAGTTGTTCTGCCGCAGACTACTGAGATCCCCGCCAGCGCCTTCAACGGTTGCTCCAACCTCCAGTCTGTAGACATACCTTCAAGCGTTACCAGCATCGGCAGCAACGCCTTCGCTAACTGCTCATCTCTGGAATCCCTCTCTATGACCGGTATCAATGAGATCGGAAACAGCGCCTTCAACGGTTGCGAGAACCTGACCACAATCACAATCCTCGCTGACGTAGAGCACGCTCTGGATGAGACTCCCGCTCAGACTCGCCGCCGCTCTCCCAAGCGCATCTCCGTTAAGGGTAATTCCTTCGATGGCATGAACACCAACTGCTTCGTAATCCTCGATGAGGGCGTAGAAGTACCTGCCACCAACGTTAACATCATCCGCGCTACCGTAGGTGAAGTTACTGAAATGATCGACGGTGTGGAAGTAACCCGCCAGGGCCGCACTTACTCCGCAAACAGCGACATTACTCTCAGCAATGAATATGCACTCCGCATACCTCACACTTTCACCCTGGACAACGCCTCCATCTCCCTGGAGTCTGAAAACAAAGATTGGAATGCTCTTCTCGTTCCGTTCAATGTTCAGAAAGTGATGAATGTCGACAAGGATGAGGAAGTTGAGATCGCCCTCTACGTACCCGAGGCTCGCTCGGCAGCCGGCTCCTCTTACTACCTCTACACTCTGCCCGAAGACGGCGAGTCCCTGGAAAGCGTAACCGAGATCAATGCCAACGTTCCCTACATGTTCTACGCTCCGGAAAGCTCCAACATGAAGTTCTCCGCCCAGAACATCCAGGTACCGGCTACTCCCTCCCAGATCTCAGTAGAAGGTAAGAACTTCACCCTCCACGCTACCTACGCTCCGGCTGAGGCTCCGGCTACCAACCTCTATCTCCTGGACAACGACTGCGCAGCTTTCCGTCCGGTGAATGTTGAGGAAGATGGCGAGACAATCCAGCTGAACTCCTTCGAGATCTATGCTACCTCTCCGGTTGATGTGGACCTGATCGCAACCAACCTCCCCGGTACCGATGTATCTACCGAAGTTGAGGGTATCGCCTTAGCTGACACCGGCCTGAAGATCGCTAAGGAAGGCAACCTCCTGATCATCGTAACTGACGAGGAAATGACCGCTCCGATCTACACTCTCGATGGACGCGTAGCAGCAGTAGTGAACCTCCTCCCGGGTCGCAACGTAGTAGAACTCCCCGGCTCCGGCCTCTACATCCTCGCCGGCCGCAAGTTCCGCTTCTAAATCGAAAAAAAATAAGAACCCCTAAAAATCCCGTGGCCACTGAGGCCACGGGATTTTTTGTACCTGGGATGAGGGGCGCCCCCGCCCCGTTACCCGATTTTATTACGGCGCGAGGACGCGCCTCCTCCCCAGTCATCCCGCCCCGTAAAAAGACCGGCTTATTTCCCGGCGCGAGGGCGCGCCTCATCCCAGTCACTTCGGCCCCATTACTACTTTTAACTTTTTTTAATCGCTTTTCCTGTTTTATTGTCTTACCTTTGTATTCATAAGTAAATAACCTCGTTAACCCTTTTCCCCGGGTTTGGCACTCTGCTACGGTTCGACCCGTTAAGCGATGGCTCCCCGCGGACTTGGCAAACCTAATGTTACTCACAATGAAGAAAATCTACTCTTTAGCCCTCGTTGCGATGGCAACCACCTTTGCTTCGGCTTATGCCGGGGATGTTACCTTTGATCCCCCTTCCGGCTCTACCTTGAAGTATATCGAGACAATCGATTTCTCCTACCCTGAGATGGTTGATAATATTGACAAGAATAAAGTCTATGTCACCAATAATGCGACCGGCGAGAAAACCTATTGCACCGATTTCGTTACTTCTAAGGATTGGATGAACTATATGAAGGGTGGCACTATGACTTTCCCTAAGCTCACCGAGGCCGGCGACTATACCCTCACTATGGAGGAGGGAGCAGTCCAAGAGTGGTACGGGGGCGGTTCTAACCCGGAGGCGACTGCTACCTATACCGTGAATCCGAACGCCGAGGAGGTCACCATCTTCACTTCCTACAACCTCACTCCGGATCCGGAGAACCCGCTGGCTGTAATCTCCATGATTCAGCTTAAGTTCCCCAAGATCACCTACTGGGATACTGCAGAGACCAATGAGGCTTTGGTTTCCGAAATCACCCTTACCGGCAATGGTAAGACCTATTATGGAACTGACTTCTCCGGCTATTACGGATCTTACTCTTTCTCTTTCAGTGAGACTCCTAATGGCGAGAAGGTCAATATCACTGAACCGGGCACCTACACCCTCTTTATCCCCGCCGGCATCGTCAACAATGACGAGCAGGATCCGGAGGCCTTCAAGGGTAACCCGGCTATCACTGCCGAATATGTGGTTTCCGATGATATCGAGTTCGCATATACTTGCGATCCGGCCAACGGCTCGACTGTTTCTATCGCCCGTCTGGACAACCTTACCGTGAAGATCTATTTCGGTGATGAGGTTTCTTCCGTTAGCCTTGACCCCGCTATCGAGGGGGCTGCTTTCAGCGTTACAATGAATGGCCAAGAGCTCCAGCGTGTTGAGAATGTCAACGAGGAGAATGGTTTCAACGTAGAGCTTTACGGC
Organism: uncultured Sangeribacter sp.; assembly: GCA_964553075.1. Taxonomy (GTDB): domain Bacteria; phylum Bacteroidota; class Bacteroidia; order Bacteroidales; family Muribaculaceae; genus Lepagella. The sequence goes on from CAZKJP010000003.1 coordinate 24,823, forward strand.
ACCAGCCTCAGCATCCGCCTCTCAAAGGATCTCGTTACAGAGCCTTCCGAGTTCCATATCACCGCTCCTAAGGGCGCATTTACCGTAGACGGCCTGCCCTCTCCGGTAATCGACTATACCGTTACATACACCCCGCCGAAGGAGTTCACTTATGAGATCGCTCCTACCCCGGATACCCCGGTGCTTCCGTTCCGCGAAATTACCATCTACTTCACCAACGCTGAGTCCATCTATAAGCCTTACTACTGCCTGGCAAGCGCCGGCAAGATGACCTCCATCCGTCCGGGTTCGACTGCTATCAGCTCTGTTGCTGTAAATGTATTTGAGGCCGAGGATGAAGATTCCTATCCTTACATGGTAGTTTCCTACGCTGAGGATTTCGCTGACGACAACTACATTTTCACTCTTCCGAAGGGTGAGATATTGCTCGACGGTGAGGATTCCCCGGCTATCGAATGTCTCTTCATAGTGGATTCAAATATTGTAGGTGTATCCGCCGCTTCAGCAGCCGACTTCTCCGTGTCTGCCCCGGGCAACGGAATGCTCCGCATTTCTAATCCTGAGGGTTCGGAAGTGAATGTATTCACTCTCGAAGGACGCAAGGTATGCCGTCTCTCAGACCGCGAGGCTATGGTAAATGTCGCTCCCGGTTACTATATTGTAGCCCTCGACGGCAAGTCTGTTAAGATTCTCGTTAAGTAATTATTCTCACGGTTAATAACTCAAGATGAAGAAAAACCGTATATCGAAATACGGCGCGCTCCTTGCGGGGTGCGCCATATTTTTCTCTAATCCGATAATCACTGCCCAGGCTGCCGGTGTCGGGGATTCCTCCATGCCGGATATGTATGGGAGTGTGATTTACGCTGATGGTTGGTCTACCCAGCAGAACGCTATCGGTATGTACCGTATACCGACGGGGCCGGAGATGGAATTCACCTCCCTTTCTACAGCGCGTATAGATGCCTCTTCGGGAGGCGTGCTGATTGGTGATACCTATTGGACCTGCAACTTTGTGGATTATCTGGGAACCCCCTTCGTGATGGTAACAAGCTATGATGCCCGGACGTGGGAGGAGAAGAGCTTCAAGTATGCCGAGCCTCCTATGATCGCTACGGCGGTAGCCTACGATACGGTAACCAAAAAGGCTTACGGGTGTTTCCGCAATGATTCGAATACTGGTTATGTATTCGGGACGGCGGATTACAATACCTTGACCCGCACCCGTATTTGTGATCTTCCGAGAATGTGGAGTGCTATGGCTATTGACCGTCAAGGGATTGTCTACGCCATTGATGAACTGGGGGATCTTTATATAGTATCCAAGGAGAATGGAGAGATGACCCTGATCGGTTCTACCGGTCTTATGGCCTCCCATCCATCTTCGGCCTGTATCGATTACCGCACAGGCCGGATGTTCTACGCTCTTACTGATTCTCCGAAAGGATCACTCTATGAGATAGATAAATCTACGGCCACTTATACCCTGGTATATGACTTTCCTCAGAATCAGGAGGTGGTAGGAATGTTCATACCCCTGCCGGACGCGGATGAGGGGGCACCCGATTCCCCATCCAATCTCTCTTTGCAATTCAATGAGGGTGCACTTTCAGGGATGCTTTCATTTACTGCTCCAGACATGACCTTCGGTGGTCAGCCCGGCAACGGTGCCCTCTCCTATACTTTGGAGGGGAATGGCCAGGTTGTAACTTATGGGTCCTGCGATTGGGGCGATGATATTTCGGTCGCTGTATCAGTAGCGACCGCGGGTCAATATGATTTCCGGCTCTACCTCTCAAATGATCAGGGTAACAGTCCGGCAGTAGAGCGTTCTATGTTTGTCGGGCCGGATACCCCGGTTGCCCCCGGAGTCTCCATGACCTATACCGATCATCAGGTCCTGCTCACTCTTTCCCCCGTAACATCTACACTTCATGGAGGTTATGCGGACTACGCGAACATGCAGTATAATGTTACCCGTCTTCCGGATAATGTGTCTCTCACTGCTCAGTCCGATGGAGTTACTTTCTCTGACTTCCTCTCCCCGGAGGGAGATCTCCGTTCCTATCAGTATGCCGTTACTGCTTCTTACGGAGAGGTTTCTTCAGCAGAGGTGCTGACGGAAAAGGTATGGACCGGGGCGGCTACTCCTCCCTATACCTCGATCTTTGATAATTTCGAGGCTACGGAGCCTTATATAGTAGTCAATGCAAACGGGGATGCCCAGACATGGAAATGGAATGAAGAGAATCTGGCGTTCTTCACCACCTTCAACCGCAACTCAGACAATGATGATTGGCTGATGACCCCGGCTCTTCGTCTGGAGAAAGGAAAGATCTACAAGGCAACGGTTACTCTGCGTACATACCTTGGGAACCCGGAATATGCTGAGATCGCTTGCGGTACAACCCCGACTCCTGAGGGAATGACGATGCAATTGTTAGGGCGCACCCAGATCAAGACAAAGGCCCCCAAGGAGTATGTGGTCTATATCACTCCCGAACAGGATGGGATTCATCATCTTGGGGTTCATAGCGTATCGCCCGCTTCCGACTCATGGTATCTTTATGTGGATTCTATTATCATTGAGGAAGGGGTAAGCAATGATGTACCGGCTCAGATGGATGCGATGGAGATTATTCCGGATTTCAACGGTGAGTTGAAAGCTGAGATTTCTATTACGGCTCCTACTAAGACCGGAAATGGCAACATCCTCGATTCGATTGACCGTATCGAGTTACGTCGCGACGGCGATCTTATAAAATTATTTGATTCGCCGGCTCCCGGGGCTTCCCTTTCATGGACCGATCATCCTTCCGCTCCCGGATACCATACATACATAGCGACTGCCTTCAATCAGATCGGCGAGGGACGCGGTTCTGAAAAAACAGTTTTCGTAGGTGTCAATTCACCGGCCAAACCTGAATGGGCTAAAATCGAGGAGACCTCGACTCCGGGTAAGGTCCGCGTTTCCTGGAGCCCGGTAACCAAGGCTGCCGATGGCACTCCTATGAATCCGGACTTGGTGACCTATGATATCATGACCGTAGATGAGACTCACGATGGAGAGGCTTACAATGCAGCCGAAGGAGTCGCCGGCACGGAGTGCGTTTTGGAGGTTCCGGGCGCATCCACTACCCAGAAGTTCGCCTATTACGCTGTAAAGGCCATAACGGCTTCCGATTATTCGCTTATGACCCTTACCCCATTCCTCCCCGTAGGGCCGGCCTATCAGATGCCTTACAAGGAATCATTTGCCGGCGGCAAGGCCAAGAGCCTGATGCGCCCGGACAACGGTATGGCTATGTGGAGCATCTATACGGATGATTCCGGGATACCGGCTAACGATGGAGACCGCGGTATGGCTGCTATGTTCGGTGAGTTGAATGGGGCCGATGCCTCCCTCTATTCAGGTAAAATCGACTTAGGGGAGAGTCTGAATCCGGTTCTCTCCTTCTATACTTTCAATATCACGGGGAATGATCCGGACCTTAACGAGCTCTACGTCTCGGTCGGCGTCGGAACAGATTTCACTGAAGTCAAATCTGTAATTATGTCGGAATTAGGGGATGCTGACGGATGGTATCCTGTTATCGTTCCTTTGGATGAATATAAGGGTCAGGAAATTCAGATCTGCTTCCGTGGCGTAACCCGAAACCGCAAGTTCACCCTTATCGACAATATTACAGTCAGCGACGGCACGCGTCTTGATCTCAAGGCGGGTCTTCTGTCGGCTCCTTACGCTGTCGCTCCGGGACAGGAGTTTAACCTGGAGGCGGCCGTTGAGAATGTGGGTCGCGAGGATGTCGAGCAATGTTTGGTGACTCTCTTCCGAAATGGCCAGGAAATCGCTTCTGATGAGTGCGGACCGATTGCTGCCGGAAAGACCCGGATCCTCAGTTTCCCGCAGGTGCTTAACGCTACCTGCGAAGAGCTGAATGAATACCGTTTCCTGATCTCTTTCGATGAGGATGAGAATCCGGCCAACAATGAATCTGAGAATTTCCGTGTCAATCTACAGTTCGCCCCGGTCGCTGAACCGTTGAATCTTCGTGGAGAGTGCGATGAGAACGGTGTAAGCCTCTCTTGGGATGAACCCGATATGACCACTATTCCGCCGGCTACCGTTACTGAGGATTTTGAAGATTGGACTTCATGGGATAAGTCCGGTGAGAAGGGATGGGTATTCGTGGACCGCGACCTCAGCGGTATCGGTTCGATTCAGAATCTCCAGCTCCCCGGAATAGACTACAATTCATTGCTATCCTGGTTTGTCATGGACGCCTCGATGGAAGGATTGTCAAATGATTATACTGCTGCTTCTGGCGACAAGTATCTATCTACGATGTTCTGTCTGCCGCTCGGTGATTTCCAATATATCGCCAATGATGATTGGGCTATCTCGCCGTTGCTATTCGGTGGTCAGCAGACCATATCCCTTATGGCCCGTTCGGTGAACCCCTACGAGGCGGAAGAGAGTTTCGAGATCCTTTATACTACGGAAGATTCCCAGGATCCGGATCGGTTCCTATCTTTAGCCAAGGTAAATGAGGTACCGGGACTTTGGACTTCTTACAGTTTCGTTCTTCCTGACGGAGCTAAGCGTTTCGCGATCCGATATGACAAGACGTATGGATTTATGCTTCATGTCGATGATGTGACCTACATCCCGGCCGGTCATTCGGAGTTGACACTAAGCGGATACAATGTCTACCGGGAGGGCGAGTTAGCGTCTGATACTCCACTCTCAGGTAGAGAGTACACCGACGATTACCTCTGTACCGAAGAGACGCGTTATGCTGTCTCGGCGATTTATTCTGACAGTTCCGAGTCGCGCGCCAGTGCTCCGATCCTGTTGAAAGTCGGCAGCGGAATGCGCGAGGCCATCAAGCAAGGTATATCGATCAGAGGTAAAAATGGAGCCATTGTAGTAACCGGTGCCACCGGCGATACATTGAGTATCCACGACACTGCCGGCCGCCTGATCACCACCCGCCGCTGCGCTACCTGCGAGAATATCCCCCTGCCCTCGGGTCTCTACATAGTATCCGTGGGAACCGCTACCGCCAAAATACACCTATAATAGTCTTACGGCGCGAGGACGCGCCTCCTCCCCAGCCAAACGCGCCTCCTCCCCAGCCAAACGCGCCTCCTCCCCAGCTAAAACGCGCCTCCGGTCAGAGGAGGCGCGTGATGGTGGGGGTGATGGTGAGGCGGATGGGGGTGCCTAAGAGAAGGGGGCGGTTGTCGTCTACATGGCCGGCGGGGAAGTTCAGGGCTACCGGGTTGGTATAACCCCATTCCCGGAGACGCTCCAGGATCATATCCTCCATGCGGGTGTAGTTGCGGTCCGCGCGGTATTCGGTGAATTGCCCGAAGATCAGACCGCAAAACCGGCTCAAAGCCCCACTCAGATGCAACTGATAGAGCAGCCGCTCTACCTTATATATAGGTTCGGCAATATCCTCCAAGAAAAGGATGTTGCCGATCTTTTTTTCCTCAGCTTTACGTGTGGCAGTTAATCCTGAAAGAGGTTTGTCGGAAGGTGTTTCGCGCCCTCTTACCCTCCCCGTCAAGACATCATACCGCGTCCCTGCCAATCCATTCAAGACCGCGAAATTACCCCCTACCAAGATACCTTCAGCCTCCCCCGGGATCGAACCCGGAGCTGTCGGGTACTCTATCGGCTGCTGCTCGCCGGTGGTGAGCGTCCGGTAAATGGCCTGACTTACCTCATCCTCGGGATACAAGGTCAGATGCTTGGCCATAGATGAGTGAAGTGAGCAATACCCGTTCGATTGAGCCATCGCGTGGAAAGCCGAGACATCGGAAAACCCGATTATCCATTTCGGATTCTCCAAAAACAGCCGCTCTGTCTCCGGATCCAAGAGATGCACACACCCATAACCTCCTCTTGCACAAAGGATACCTTTCACCTCCGGATCATCCAGAGCGTCATGCAACTCCCGACGCCGCTGTTCCGCAGTCGCGGAGAAGCTGCCGCTCAGTGTATCCTCACCACTATGCGCGCTCGGATAACGTCTTACTCTGAATCCATGGCCACGCAGCCATCTCTCGGCCCCTTCACAATAAGAGGCATCGACAGCCGAGGCCGGCGCCAAAATAGCCACCAAATCCCCGGCTGTCAACGGTTTACAATTTATCATCAAAAAGTTATCTTGGGAGATGGATTAATTTTCCATTTTCCATTCTCCATTTTCCATTTTAATTAACTTGCACCGGTATCCCGGCCTCACGGATTCGTTTTGCGATCCGCTCCAGCTCCTCTTTCTCAACCTTCTGAAGATTCTCTTCCGGCGTCTTACGGTCTATGGAATAGAGCATCACTTCCCGGGGTTCTATTTTCTTATAGGCTTCGATCAGGGCTGATACCTCCTCATCGGTTGTGTTATCGATCTTCTGGCCATCATGCTCTCCACGCACCATCATCGTCTGTATGATACCGTGTCCGGCGAACTGATGGAGGGCGTCGACTACCTTCTCGACAGTGAACGTAGGATCCTGGGGACGGTCCAGAAGACGCATCGTCTCGTCGCGGGCCGAGTCGAGTTTCAAAATATTGTTGTCAGCCAAGCGTAAGGCTGCTGTCACTTCGGCATCGAATATGCGGGTTGCGTTAGTCAGTACCGAGACTTTCGCATCCCGGAAATAGCGATTGCGCAGCGAGATCACATCCTGGATAATTCCTGGGAACTCGGGATGCAGCGTAGGCTCACCGTTGCCCGAGAAGGTAATCACATCGAGAGGGTAATCCTTGCGGTGCATATCCTTCAGTTTCGCTTCCAGATCCTTATAGACCTTCTCGCGGGAGGGTAGCCCGGTGGTACCGGGACCCTGGGCGTTATAACCGGCCTCGCAATAGAGGCAGTCAAACGAACATATCTTGCCGTCGTTAGGCATTAGGTTGATTCCTAAGGAGACTCCGAGGCGTCGGCTCCGGATGGGTCCGAAAATCGTTGAATGGAACAGTACTTTCTGGTCTTGTGCCATAATTGGAGTGTGTTTTTCCAAGTTAATTGGAGTGTGTTTTTCCAAGTTAATTGGAGTGTGTTTCTCGGAGAGGAGTTAACTTCCTCTCAGTCAGGTATCGGGTTAGAGGTTTTACAATTAGACCTCGTCGTAATTTTAGAGTCTGAAACCCTATTTTACAGTTATTAATCCGCAATTGCAGATTAATTTCTCCAAATATAGACATTTTTCGCTAATTTTGCACTTGATTAGGGGAATAATTTTGCCCCGACCTCTAAAAACTCATGTATCTTAAAAAGTTTTTACTACTCTCAGTGGCCCTCCTGGGGTCCCTTCCGATAGCAGCCTTGCGCCTGGAGCCTATACCTTACGGGGATTTCAGCAATTGGATCACCCGCCAGGTGAAGGAATCCAAACTCTTAGGAGGAAAGGTGAAGACCGCCTACGAGATAGGTCCCGAAAAGACCATTCCGGGATACAACCAACCCTACGTCAATCAAGGGGGGTCACCCTGGGCGACCTCTAATGTCTACGCTAAGGTGGCGGGGATTGTAAAGGGGGTGGATGCCGTGAAACCTACAACCGTCGGCGGCAACCGCGCGGCCCGTATGGAGGCGCGGATGGAGCATCTGAAGGTTCTCGGGATTGTCAACATGGATGTGATAGTCCAAGGTACTATCTTCTTAGGGAAGGTGAATGAGCCGGTGTCCTCTACCAAGAATCCTTTCGCCAAGATGGAGATGGGAATGCCCTATACCAAGCGTCCGAAGGCCCTGGTATTCGACTATTCGGTCGAGATGCCTAATGTCAACACGCGTGTGAAGGCCTCGGGATTAGGTTCGGTCAAGACTCTTAAGGGGCGCGACAACGCTGAGGTCTATGTGCTCCTCCAACGCCGCTGGGAGGATAAGGATGGCAATATCTACGCTAAGCGTGTCGGTACGGGACGCGAGCGATATAACAAGTCCATACCCTGGACCAAGGGGCATGAGTTGCCGATCCAATACGGAGACATTTCCGGGAAGCCGGGGTACAAGAGCTGGATGGGGTTGCTCGACGGTGATAAGGCATATTATGCCAAGAACTCCAAGGGAAAGATGGTCAAGGTACATGAGGTCGGATGGGATTCAGCCGACGCGGTACCTACCCATGTCCTGGTCATGGCCTCCAGTTCCTGCGGAGAGCCCTTCGTCGGTACCGAAGGGATTGTCCTGACAGTAGACAACATGGCCTTCGGGTTTTAATTACAGGGATCTGACTTAAGGGGGTGATCCGATTTTATTAAGATTAATAAGAATATACTATGAAAATAGCCATTGTCGGCCACGGCAAGATGGGCCGCATGATCGAAAAGATAGCCATATCTCGGGGACACGAGATATGCTGTATAGTCGAGGATGGGGAGGTCGAGAAATTCCAGTCGCCGGAGTTCCGCTCGGCTGATGTAGCTATAGATTTTACGGTTCCTTCAGCTGAACCGGGAAATATATATAATTGCTTCTCTGCCGGTGTGCCGGTAGTATGCGGTACTACCGGTTGGAAGGGATTAGAGGAGGTGCGCCGTCGCTCTGAAGAGGGCGAGGGGACCCTTCTATGGTCCTCAAATTTCTCCATCGGGGTGAATATCTTCCGCGCTGTCAACCGTTTCCTTGCGCGCATCATGGACTCGGAGCCGCAATATACGCCCGAGGAGATAGAGGTGCATCACGTCCATAAACTGGATCACCCTTCGGGGACTGCGGTTACGTTGGCTGAGGAGATCATAGCCCAGACCGACCGCCTTACATCCTGGGAGGATATAGGTATGGAAGGGGAAGCGGCTCCGGAGAAGAAGGAGGAGTTGGCCGGAAAAGGTATCATGCCGGTAGCCTACCGCCGCGAGGGAGAGGTCCCGGGTATCCATACCATCAAATGGTCTTCACCCCAGGATACCATCACCCTTACCCATGATGCCAACTCCCGGGAGGGGTTCGCCTTAGGGGCTGTGATCGCCGCGGAGTTCCTGAAGGATAAAAAAGGTTTTCATACAATGGACCAGGTTTTCACATGGACAGTATAACCCGAAATTTCATAGAGCGACTGCGCAAGGTTCGCGCTACGCGCTGGATACGCTTTTGCGTTGTCTCCATCCTTTTCTTCCTATGGGTGATATGGATGGGAAACCCTTGGCTCAGCCTACTCTGGCTGCTGCTGATAGATGTATATCTCACTACCTACATACCCTGGACATGGTGGAAGAAACTGAAGCCGGGTATAGGCCGCACGCTTATGTCATGGCTCGATGCCATTATATATGCGTTAGTTTTGGTCTATATGATTTTCGCCTTTATAGGCCAGAATTACAAGATACCTTCCTCGTCGCTTGAGAAATCCCTCTTGGTGGGAGACTTCCTGTGGGTCAACAAGGCTCTCTACGGGCCGCGCGTGCCTCAGACGCCGCTTCATTTCCCGTTGGCCCAGCATACGCTTCCCTTCTTCAATACCAAGAGCTACATAGATAACCCGCAGCTCGAATACCATCGTCTGCCGGGCATACGTTCTATCGAAAGGGGGGACATAGTGGTCTTCAACTACCCCAACGGCGACACGGTTCCGGCTAAGATCTCGAACCCGGACTATTACCAGATCTGCTATGACCTGCGTCAGAAGGGGGTTACGGATCCGAAGGCCTATATCAAGGCTAATCCTATGACCTTCGGTGAGCTGCTGGTACGTCCCGTAGACCGCCGCGAGAATTATGTCAAAAGGGCTATCGGACTTCCGGGAGAGCGGCTGCGTATCTCGGGGGATACGATCTATATCAACGGGGAGGCGATCGCGGAGCCGGAGAATGTACAGTATAATTACATTATTCCGGTATCGCGTCCGATCTCGGATGAGCAATGGGCTTCAATCGGGGTACGCAAGGATGACCATGGTACTGCCCCGGTATTCATTGAGCAGCTTGGATTCAGTTTCTATGATGTGCCTCTGACCTCGGCTGCCAAGGCGGAGGTAGAGAAGTGGAAAGAGGTTACAGGACCGCTCCAGCGTGAGAGCGAAAGCGGCCTGTATGACCTCGGCGGAGTCTTCCCATTGGGTAACAGCTATGGATGGACGCGCCCCGATATGGGTGAATTGTGGATACCGAAGCGTGGCTCGACATTGCATCTCACTACCGGAAACCTGCCGGTTTACGAGCGTATAATACGTGATTATGAGGGTAATGACCTAAAGGTCAAGGATGGCAAGATTTATATCAACGACAAGGAGACCGAGTACTATACCTTCCGGATGGATTATTACTGGATGATGGGGGACAACCGCGACCGCTCGCTGGACTCCCGTTACTGGGGATTCGTGCCGGAGGATCATGTAGTCGGTACCCCGATGATTGTCTTGGCTTCATTCGATGAGGACAGAGGGCTCTTCGACGGCAAGATCCGCTGGAACCGTATCTTGAAGTCAGCTAACCCGGATAAGGAAAAATGGGAGAAGTAGTGCCATATTTGGCCTCGATCGATTGGTATGCGGCCTTGTTGGAGACCCGTCTTAAGGGTAAGACCCTAAAGGAGGCTCGCTGGGCGGCCGATATTGCCTGTGGGATCACCGGGAAGATGCGGACCCGCGCCCTATTATATGGTAACAACCATGAGCCGCAGTTGCTTAGTGTCCCTATCCACCAGGGAGCCAGGGCCATAAAACAGGTTCCACCGCAAAATCTGATCGTTGCTAACCATGACAATTGGGAACATACCCATATTCATGCTCTGGAGGCGGCTTTAGGATCAACTCCCTATTTCTACCATATATCCAAGGAGTTGAATCATATCTTGGAGGGGAGCCGATATGGATATTTTCGGGTGCTGACTGGCCGGATTAATGATATCCTCTGTAAATCCCTCAACTTGCCGAAAGTCAATGCCGACATCAAGAAGGCAAAAAAAGATAATCCGGAGAGAATGGCGGCCATACGCCAGGATGTATTGGACTCCCTCCCCTCGCCTCACTGCTCCCTGCTGGAAGGATATTCCTTTGTAGGTCCCGAAATACTGTTTGCACTTATCAAATGAGATTTCTTAATAATTGAGATTTCTGATTAAATGAGAATTCTGTTCCTGATCATCGCAGCTTTGTTATGCAGCCCGGCCTTGAAGGCTGAGCCTGACGAGCCGCGTCTTCAGGTACAGTATGTAAAAGGTTTCTACCGCTTTACAGATGATTATGGCGACCAGGTGACGATGACCGTCTTGCGGGACCTATTCGTCTATCCTCCTCTGAAATTCAAAAACAAGAAGCAGGAGGAGTTCTATTGGAAGACGGTGAGGGATGTGCGTAAGACCCTGCCATACGCCAAGTTGGCCTACAACACCCTCTGCGAGACCTACGAGTATATCCAGACCATTCCGGACAAGAAGGAGCGCGAGCAGCATCTCAAGAACCTGGAGAAGGAGATCTTCGCTCAATACAAGCCGGCGATCCTGAAGATGACCCGCAATCAGGGCAAGGTATTGCTGAAACTGATAAACCGCGAGACCGATCAATCCTCCTACTCTATCGTAAAGGCCTTCTTAGGCAGTTTCCGCGCCGGCTTCTGGCAGACTTTCGGAAAGTTCTTCGGAATGAACATGAAGTCGGGCTTCCATCCGGAGAAGAACGAGGAAGATGCCATCATCGAGCGCGTAGCTACACTAATCGAGCAAGGGGCACTATAAGACCCCGTCTCATAAAATTTAAGAGACACCGGGTCTAAAAATTCATCCGGTTGGTTGTATACGAGAAACTTTTATTATATTTGTAATTTATTTTAGGGGAAAGGGAAATTTTGTCAATTTCAAGGGAAGAAGGGAACTATAGCCGAAATTTACAAATTTCTACAATAACATCAATGTTTATGAAAAAGTCAGTGATTTTTGTCACCTTGGGCACCTCCCTGCTCGTTCTCGGAGGATGCAGCAAGAAACTGGGCAACTTTAGCTCAGATTATTTTTCAACCAATCCCACTCCGCTGGAGACTGTAGGCGAACAGGTACCCGCTACCATCACCGCTAACGTTCCGGCTAAGTTCATGCCTAAGAACGCTAAGGTAGTAGCTACCCCGGTACTCGCTTGGGACGGTGGCAGCGTAAGCTCCACCCCGGTTCTCTTCCAGGGTGAGAACGTACGCGACAATGGCCAGATCATCTCCTACAAAGTAGGTGGCCAGGCTGTAATCCCCTTCAATGTTGAGTATCAGCCCGGAATGGAGAGCTCTGAGCTCTTCCTCGACTTCAATGTTGACCAGAACGGCAAGCAGTACACTGTCCCCCGCGTCAAAGTCGGATATGGTGTAATCGCTACCTCTACCCTCGCTTCTGCCGCTACTGTGAACCCGGCTCAGTCCGCTTCAAACTACGAGCGCATTATCCAGGAGAAGTATGCTGCTGAGATCAAGTTCCTTATCAATCAGGCCAACATCCGCGCCAACCAGACTTCGGCTGCCGATTATATCGACCTCAATAAGGCCCTGACTCAGGCTAACGCTGCTCCTAACAAGGAGATCGCCGGTATCATGATCCACTCTTACGCTTCGCCTGACGGCTCTCTGGCCTTCAATACCGAATTGGCCGAGAAGCGTGAGTCCAATACCGTTAACTACATGGAGCGTCAGCTGGCTAAGGATAAGATCACTGAGTTCGGCGAACTGACCTCAAGCTTCACTCCGGAAGACTGGGAAGGTTTCCAGAACCTCGTTGAGAAGAGCAATATCCAGGACAAGGAACTTATCCTCGGTGTGCTGAAAATGTACAAGGATCCGGAAGAGCGCGAAAGAGAGCTCCGTCACCTCGCTTCTGTATTCGATGAACTGGCTGACCAGATCCTCCCGGCTCTGCGTTACTCCAAGATCGTCGCTACCGTTAACGTTATCGGCAAGAGCGACGCTGAGATGGCACAGATCTTCGATACCAAACCTCAGGACCTGACCTGCGACGAGCTGCTCTACTTGGCTACTCTGACCAACGATTCTGCTCGCAAGCTCGCTATCTACCAGAAGGCTGCCGAGCTCTATCCGAATGACTACCGTACTTTCAACAACCTCGGTATGGTCGCTTACGAAACCGGCAACTACCAGGTTGCTAAGGAGGCTTTCGCTAAGGCTGCCCGCTTGGCTCCGAACAATAAGGAAGTTGAGATGAATATGGGTCTGATGAACCTTCTCGAAGGCAACTACGCTAAGGCTCAGGAGCAGATCGGCGGCGCTGCCGGCGTACCTGAGGCTAAGGATGCTCTCGGTGTTTATTACCTGACTCAGGGTGATGTTAACAAGGCTGTATCCACTTTCGGTGATTCCAAGACTAACAATGCTGCTCTGGCTCAGCTCCTGGCTAAGGATTATTCCAAGGCTAAGGCTACTTTGGCAGCTGTGCCGAACCCGGATGCTACTACCTACTACATCGCTGCTCTGCTTGGTGCCCGTACCAACAATGAGTCTATGGTAGCTACCAACCTCCGCGAAGCTTTCAAGCTCGATCCTTCTCTGAAGACTCGCGCTGAAAACGATATGGAGTTCGCTAATTTCAATGTAGCAGCTCTCTAATGATTTTTAAGTATTTAGGTTAATTCTAAAAAGCAGCTTTCGGGATGAAAGCTGCTTTTTTTTATTCCCCGTATATCATTTCGAGGTCCTGGGGAGTCAATTCGCCGAAAGCATCGGGGAACTGACCTATTATCTCGCGGATTATCTCCAGGGCCTGCTTGTTTCCTAATCGGGCTGCGGTCAAATAATGCTGATTTGCCTTATCGAAATCGTAAGGGAGGACATTGTTACCTAAGGCATACCCACGGCCAACCATCATATTGGCCGTAGAAAGCGTTTTAGGCGCGATTTGAAGTTCAGGGTAGTTACTTGCCAAGTCAAGGAGATTCATGGCCGCAGAGAGCATCCCACGGCTCATAGCGCGGTCGTAAAACTCTACCGCGCGCTCCGGATTTAAGGTAGCCAAGGGTTCCTCTTCCAAACCGGGTCGGTTGCTGATCGCGCCTGTTGCGGAGAAGTAACCGAGGTTATTGAGGGCCACCGGCTCACCGGCCTCGGCCGCGCGGCGGGTGATATCGAGTCCCCAGACATTGACCGGCGCGCTCTGGGCCGTATCCCCTAACACCTCATACCCCACCAAAGCCATCTCCCGCGGAGACAGCAATTCCGCCCCCGGCTCCGCCGCAGGCTGCGAAGCCAATACAATGGCTAAGTATGCGAATATATTAATCATAATAATAATTTTCTAAGAACTTACTTGTAACTGGGGAGGAGGGGCGTCCCCGCCCCGTTAATCCTCCCTGTGACGATAATCGGAGACCCGAATACCCTACGGGCATTCCGTCACCCCTGTTAATGGATGGGCGGGTTCCCCGGGTTCGACAATACCCTACGGGCATTGCCGACCCGGGGTTAAACGGAGATAGAAGCCCCCGATAGGGGCTTCCGTCCGCTACGCGGACCTCCGTCGCAGCCCCAGTCGTCCCTCCGTCGCAGCCCCCAGTCGTCCCCCGTCGCTGAAAGCTATGCGAATTCTCCATTCTCCATTCTCCATTTTCATGCTTGGCGGGTTGGGTTCGCGTAGCCTCCCGCGTAGCGGGGAGAAGCCCCTGTCGGGGGCTTCGGTCTCCGTTTAACCCCCGACAAGGAAAGCCCGTAGGGTTTTCCGCCGTCGGGGGGTGACGTGACTTTCCTTTTTTAAGGGTGACGGAATGCCCGTAGGGTATTCGAGTCTCCGCTTACATCTCCTTACGATATCTCGTCAGGGTAAAATGCCAGGCCGTTAACCTGCATAAGACGCTCGAACTCCGCTAAGGTATCGGTGTCCATGTGATGCTGCTCCTGATTCTCGATATATCCCTTTACCGCTGCTATATGTGAGGGACTCACCGACATCGCGTAATAACCGCGTCCCCAACCGGCAAAGAACCCGAAACGTGTGCTCTGCTGCATCATCGCTGAGGTTTCCTGCTTTACTGCCTTAATCGCAGCGGAGATGGACACATCGGGATGCAGATCAACCAGGATATGAACATGGTCGGACATGCCGTTGGTCTTTATCACCTTGCAACGTTTCTCTTCCAGGATCTGACGGATCGTATTGTAGAGAAGGTTGCGATGGAGCATCGGAATCGTACGCTCGCGCTTTTTGGTGGCGAATACGATATGAAAGGCTGCTACGACTTTGCTCATAGTTTTATTTTTTTGGAGATAAGAATACCCTACAGGCATTCTTTTTTATATTTTTATGTTCTTTTTCACCCCCCGACGGCGGAAAACCCTACGGGCTTTCCTTGTCGGGGGTTAAACGGAGACCGAAGCCCCCGATAGGGGCTTCTTCCCGCTTCGCGGACCTCCGTCGCAGAACCCTACGCGGGCCCCGTGGTATTTTCCATTCTCCATTTTCCATTCTCCATTCTCCCGCTTCGCGGGAGGGGGGTTACTTCGGGGTCATGGTTACCAGGGGGACTAACATCTCCTGGAGGGAGATGCCGCCGTGCTGAAAGGTGCCGGTGTAGTACTGGACGTAGTAGTTGTAGTTGTTCGGGTATGAGAAGAAGTCTTCGTTCAGGGCGTAGATATAGGTACTCGACACGTTCGGTGAGGGAAGCCCGAATTGCTGCGGACGTTTCATCTCATATACCTGCTTGGGGTTATAATTCAGGTTCTTCCCGACTTTATACCGGAGGTTGGTATTGGTATTGCGGTCCCCGACAACCTTAATGGGATTGTCAACGCGGATGGTACCGTGGTCCGTTGTCAACACTACCTTATAACCCAACTCGGCCATACGACGCATCATATCCAAGGCTCCGGAATGACGGAACCAGGACTCGGTCAGCGACCGGTAGGCCGCGTCCGAATTAGCCAGCTCACGGATCATCTTAGATTCCGTACGGGCGTGTGACAGCATATCTACGAAATTCATCACCACCACATTGAGCTGGTTCCCGTTCAGGGATTTCATCTTACCCATATAGCGGTCCGCGGCCTGCGAGTCATTCAGCTTATTATAACTGTACTTATCGGAGCGGCGGAAACGGTCGATCTGGGTCTGTATCAACTCCGCCTCATGGATATTCAACCCCTCGTCCTCATCCTCATCTACCCAAAGATCCGGGAACATGGTCGAGATCTGCAGGGGCATCAGGCCGGCGAAAATCGCATTACGCGCATATTGTGTCGAAGTCGGAAGGATAGTCGTATATACCTCCTCCTGGATATTGAAGAACTCGGCGCAGAGCGGCTGAATAGTGCGCCATTGGTCCAGACGGAAATTGTCTATAAGGATAAAGCATACCTTATCTCCAGCGTCCAATAGCGGGAAGATACGCTTGCGGAAGATATCGGGACTCATCATAGGGCGGTCCGGATTACTCTGGTCTATCCAATCCTCGTAATTCCGTTTTACAAATTTGCAGAAGGATGAGTTGGCATCCCTCTTCTGCATACGCAACATCTCATCAAGAGCCGCATCGGTCTCGGCCAATTTCAGTTCCCAGAATACCAACTGACGGTAGATCTCCATCCACTCGGATAGGGAATCCGCGCGGTCTATCAAACCTGAGATCTTGGTGAATTCCTGGCGGTAGTCACTCGAGGTCTGTTCGGCCACCAACTGGGTCGAATGTAAGTTCTTCTTTATGGAAAGGAAGATCTGGTTCGGGTTTACGGGCTTGATAAGGTAGTCGGCGATTTGGTTGCCGATGGCCTGGTTCATGATATCCTCTTCCTCGGATTTGGTAATCATGATCACTGGAATCTCGGGATGGGCCTGGTTGATGCGTGTCAGGGTCTCCAGGCCTGTCAGGCCGGGCATGTTCTCATCGAGCAGCACGAGCGAGAATGGCTCGCGGTCGAGCGCATCGAGGGCTTCGGCACCACTGGCTACGGTCGTAACGTCATATCCTTTCCCTTTCAGGAAAAGAAGGTGGGGTTTCAGGAGGTCGATCTCATCATCGGCCCAAAGTATCTTGTTCATAAGCAAACTTTTAATTCAATAGGAGAGTAACCGGAGTAACTGGGAGTAACTGGGATGAGGGGCGCCCTCGCCCCGTAAAAGCACAGGGTTGGTTTAGCTGGGGAGGAGGGGCGCCCCGCCCCGTCTGCTTTCAACCGGGGTATTTGACGGCGCGAGGACGCGCCTCCTCCCCAGTCAAAAGTCCTCTGAGCTCTCTGAGCTCTCTGATGATTTTACGGGGCGAGGACGCCCCTCCTCCCCAGCTGAGCTCTCTGATGATTTTACGGGGCGAGGACGCCCCTCCTCCCCAGCTGAGCTCTCTGATGATTTTACGGGGCGAGGACGCCCCTCCTCCCCAGCTGAGTCCTCTGATGATTTTACGGGGCGAGGACGCCCCTCCTCCCCAGCTGAGTCCTCTGGATCGGGGACTGCTTCGTTTGTCAGGAAGCGGAAGTACTCGTCGAATGAACGTCCTTCGCGCAAGAGAAGTTCAAAGTTCGGTTTCGAGATGATGATCGGCCTTACGCCGGCCGGCAACTCTAAGTAGGCGCTCCCGTCCAACATCTCCCGGTATCTCTCGGCTTGACGGAGGTTCTGAAGTCCTTTTACTATCAGCAATCCTACATTACCGAAGCTCATCTGCTCCAAGTCGAAGTCCAGGACGGTAAAGGTAGAGAAGTTGAAACGCGCTACATCATAGAGCAGCTGATTGGAATTAACCTCATCCTTCGGGAAAGCGAATACCATATACTGCGGCGAATTGGGATCGCGCTCGAAGTTGGCCGGTTTGCCGTCTTCGGCAATAGGCTGGTCAGAGTCCGTAAGGCGCATCTCCCAGATCATGCCGCGCGAGTTGGTCGCGCCGGCATTCGGCTGACGTCCTGCCTGCAACCCTTTCAGTATAGAGCCGGCCATATCCGTCATATCTGTGTCGGGCCAACGCCGTAGCAGCTCCTCTAAGCGTTCCTGGAAGCGTCCATATTCCTTTTCCGTTAAGTATGAGAGGGCATCGATGAAGATGAACTTAGGCAGGATCGTAGAAAGCGGGAAATCCTGCTCCATGCGCGCTACCGATTCATGTACCTCCCTGTTGCGGTTATCTAAGTAATCCTGATAAGTCTCGGCATACAGCTCCTCCTGGATATCATGCATCTTGCGCAGGTTGTCGAAGTACTGCGGATCCTTCATAGCCTGGCCGTAGGGCGAGTCGGGGAAGTCTGACAATATCTTCGATCGCCATATCTCAGCCTGAGTCGGATCGTTCTCACGTACCGCCATCAGATACATATTATAGTAGACATCCAACCGATATATATTATCCGGATAACGACTTTCAAGGCGGTTGAACTCAGACCGCGCCGCGTTGAAGTCCTCCAACTTATCTTTCAATATCACACCCATGTTGTAGAGTCCTTCCATCACTACATCATTAGCAGTCTGGATCTCCTCCGGAGTCGAGGGTATCTGCTTGAAATAGTAGAGGGGCGAATGAGGGTCATTGGCCGCGTCGATCGAGTCATTCTTCTCGGTAGACTTGCCATCGGCAGATTCTCCCTCTCCGTTGGGATTCTCGCCGTTGTCGGGTTCATCCTCGGAGAAAGCGAAGGTAGTCTTATTGCGGCGCCGCCAGTCATCCTCCAACTTTCGGTTGCCCCACCGTCTGATAAACTCATTCTTACCCTGATTCTTGGACATGGTATTGTAGAAGTACCAGGATTTATCATTGTTCATGGTGAAGTTACCGGTAGCGGCATCCTGACCTATGCGGTCGTTGGCATCCTTGTTCTTCTCCAAGTATTCCTCGCGGGCGGCCGCCTCGGCTTCCTCTTTCTCGCGCTTGATCAGTTCATCGGCCAGACGTTGGCAGACGGCCATCTTCTCCTCATCCGTCATCTTGGAGAGGTCTAAGAGGGAATCCTGAAGCTCTACATTGCCGGCATAAAGGGCCAATTCATCCAAGACATCGGAACGCCGGCTGAGCATCTTGTAATTGGGGAAGGTCTCGGGCAATTGAGGTATCGCCTCGGAATAGCAGGGCTGGGCCTTGACATACTCATGCTCGCTGAAATAGATACCCCCCAACGCCACATTTGCCAAGGCCTTGTCGATGCCGTTGCGGGTAGATTTCTCGACCGCCAACCGGTAATTCTTGACAGCTTCAGCTGAGTCGCCACGCGAGAGGTAAAGGTTACCGATCGCGTAGTAGATCTGATCCTGAAATTCATTGTTACGCTGATAATGGAGCATCCCTTTCAGGGCTTTCACCTCCTTGGTGATATCGGTTCCTTCAAATACTTCGGATTGTTTGATACGGGCGTTGAATTTGGTGCGGTACGCGGTCGATGCACCCGCTCCGGCTTTTTTGAAAGCCTCGTATGCCATTTTCTTGTTACCGGTCTGGGCATAGAGCTGACCTATCAGGAACCAGAGACGGTTCTTCTGGCTTCCGGAGGCACCTTTGGCAGCAATTGTGAGCTGGGGGATCGCTTCCTCATAACGCTGGCTACGCACGAGCCAATCACCCTTTGTAAGGGCGTAGAGACGCTGCAGATTCTTATTGGTAAGATCCTTTTCTTTTATATGTACCAGGATATTCTCTGCCTCATAGAGCCAGTCCATCGCGCAATAGCAGCGGGCTTGCCATATCTTGGCTTCGGTAGTTACATCGGACAGCCACGGGAAGTGCTTGGAGATGTAGAGGAAGGTAGAGGCCGCGGCGAGGAAGTCACCGCCGTAGAATTGGGCCAATCCCATGGTCATCCACGCATTATGCAGGAAGGGGTTGAATTCATCGCGTGCGCGGAAAGCTTTTTCTTTAGCGGAGCCGGATTTCTTAGCGGGTTTCTTCTTTATGGAGTGCAGCTGGATAGCCTTCTGCATCTTCTCGATGGTACGTTTGAAGTCACCGGTTGGACGTGGTGCTTTCTCATCGGCGTAAGCCTCCGCAGGATGGGTCAGTACGAAGCGTGTGTAGTCATCCTCGTACTTCTGTTCCTGGGACTTGAGTTGCTCTAAGTAATGCTCGTGGCCGTTGAAATAGACATTATAGCGGGTGGTGAACGCCTGCCAATTACGTGAGAGAGGGGTGTTTTTTTTGGTGCCGCACCCGGCCGCGACGATCATCATCGCCCCCAAGAGGATAGCAATGACGGAGCGGATCTTATATTGGTAAAGCTTTTTCAAACCGATAAAATTCTTCACAAAAATAAAACGCACCCGGTCTATATAAATTGTATATGACTGGGGAGGAGGGCCGTCTAACTGGGATGAGGGGCGCCCTCGCCCCGCAAGATAACTGGGGAGGAGGGGCGTCCTCGCCCCGTCAACTTTCGTCAGGCACTTCCCGGCGCGGGACGCGCCTCCTCCCCAGTCATTTTCCCGGCGCGGGGGCGCGCCTCATCCCAGTTACCTCTCCCCAGCTAAAAAGGGCGCGGCTCATGGAGTCGCGCCCTTTATGGGTTATTTGGTTATAGGGAGATTATTTGATAACCTTAACAGCCTTACCGTTTTGAACGCGGATGAAGAGACCGTTTTCGGGGTTAGCCACACGCTGACCCTGGAGGTTGAAGAAGATAGCCTCACCATTCTCAGCAGCTACAGAAGCAACACCGGTAGAAGTTTCAGTAACCTTGATAGTAGCAGTAGCTACCTCGAAGGTAACGTCGTAGAGAACAGTGTCAGAAGCGCCAGAAATAGTGATGTCACCTCCACCTTCAGAGAGCGCTACTGCCTCACCTACAGCTATGGGGCCATTAGAGCCATACCAAATTGCTTCTGTGCCAGTCCATGCTTTGATCTTGAATGCACCAGTACCAATATTAAGCTTTTCAAGAGTAGCAACACCATTTACAGGCTGAACACCATTGTCGCCCCACTCGTTAAAGTCACCCGGGCAATTAATCCACCAAGTGTCGTAATCAATTACCGGGGGATTTTCAGGATTGTAATCCTCGATGTTACCCTGGTTACCGTTAATTGTAAATACTGCGTCAGCTACGAGTTCAAGGTCAGCAGTCTTTTTCTCATCGGCTCCGCTCATACCATTATTGAAGACGATGCTGGTATATTCCTCTGTAAATACAACCTTATAGATGGTACCGTCGTATACTTCCATCTGTACACCAGGCCATGTATTATTGGTTTCACCTTTCCAAGCATAAGCGTAAACGTTATCCCAGTTGGTGTCCTTGTTATCGAAGTATACTACATACTCGTCACCAGGTGTCGGCGGGATAGGATCATCACCACCCTGCACGTATTCTTCGAGAGTCTTACCAGAGTCACCAGCAGTTGTATAAACGTGATCAGCTACGGGAACCATGTCTGAAGTTTTAGTAGCATCGCCATCACCAGCGTTGAACAGAATACCGGTAGTTCCTGCCGGAACAGTGTAAGACCAGATATTCTCCTCACCTTCAACCTTTGACATTGCTACGCCTGGCCAGCTGCTGGAAGTAGCACCACCCCAATAGTGGATATAAGGAGTAGCCCAATTAGCAGTATTGTCGAAGTAGATTACCATACCGTCACCGGGTGTCGGGGGAATCGGATCATCGCCACCTTGTTCACCGGTAACTGTAAGAGTCTTAGCATCTACGTCAAGAGTGAAAGTATAGGTTCCGGCTGCGATAGTCATGTTTACACCACCCTCACCATCAGGCACAAGCTGCATAGGAGTATCAAGAGTTACGACTGCCCCATCAGCGGAGTTCCACCAGCCGCCCTGCTCTTCTGTTCCCTTGTTGAACAAGATAACTCCGAAACTACCTCCGGCAACAGTCTTATTTTCCAGCACATATAGCCCGTCTTTAAGGGTCATATGTTCGTTTGTCCAGTCGGTACCACCTTCAAAGCAGTTACCTCTGAGACCGTAATCGTATTCCACTACTACATCTCCTGCTTCACCTGTAACTGTCAAAACTCCAGTAGTAGTGTTGAAGGTGAAAGTAGCGCTCGGACAAGATTCCGCTAATGAACAGTTGTTATTACTGCCATTAATCAGTGTTACCGGAGTATCCAACTGGATGCCAGCGGATCCTCCCCAGTTATTGGTTCCCCAATTTGCATCAGCGATTTTCCACTTCTGGCCTCCAACTATTGCCTTGTTTGCAAGGGTATAAGTTTCATTGTCTTCAGTGGAGAATTTCCATTCTGCACCAGATCCCCAGCCATTCATATCTCCACGCAGGTAGAGATCGGCGGCTGATGCAGACAGGCCTACGAGGGCTGCTGCCATCAACAGAGAAAATTTTTTCATTTCCTTTAGATTTTAAGAATATATTATTTAGTTAAACAAAAAATTTCTAATTTTCACGGTATCGCTATCTCCTCTGTCGTGGTGCTTCGCTTGGGTTGCCTTTTAGTTTCTCGTTTAGCGTATCTCTGACCTGACATGTAAGAAGTAACAATATGAAAGCTAAGGACATTCTTTGAGCCTTTATGTCTTGCCGCTAACAAAACACGCCACAAAGGTAAAAACATTCCAAATTTTACGCAATTAGATTAAGAAAATTTAACTAATTTTTCTTAAGAAGGTAGTTTGAGGGCGGCGCGAACCTGACTGGGGAGGAGGCGCGTCCTCGCGCCGTAAATAAAAACACCGATCGATGTAAGACGGGGCGGGGACGCCCCTCCTCCCCAGTCAGGCGCGTCCTCGCGCCGTAAATATAAACACCGATCGAAGTAAGACGGGGCGGGACGCCCCTCCTCCCCAGTCAGGCGCGTCCCGCGCCGTATATGAGAACCCCCGACAAGGAAACCTACGCAGTGGTTCTTTGTCGGGGGTTAAATGGTTTGTTGGGGGTGATTTACGGCGCGGGGACGCGCCTCTTCCCCAGCTATTTCCCGGGGCGGGGGCGCCCCTCATCCCAGGTACTTTTACGGCGCGGGGACGCGCCTCCTCCCCAGCTACCTCCTCCCCAGCTACTCTTTGTATTTCTTGAGGATGAGGGCGGCGTTGTGGCCGCCGAAGCCGAAGGTGTTGCTCAGAACTGCGTTCAGTTCCTTTTCCTTGGCTTTGTTGAAGGTGAAGTCCAAGTTATAGTCGATCTCGGGATCATTATCACCTTCTTCATGGTTGATCGTGGGGGGCACGATATTGTCGTTCAATGCCTTTACACACATCAATGCTTCTAATGCACCAGCTGCTCCGAGCAAATGACCGGTCATGGACTTGGTGGAGCTCAAGCTTACCTTGTAGGCGTGGTCGCCAAAGACCTGCTTGATCGCCATCACCTCGCCGCGGTCGCCTACGGGAGTAGAGGTACCGTGCATATTAATGTAGTCGATATCCTCGGGTTTCATCCCGGCATCCTTCAGGGCGTTTTCCATCACGATCTTCGCACCCAATCCTTCCGGATGGGTAGCGGTGATATGGTATGCGTCAGCACTCATGCCACCACCTGCTACTTCTGCGTAGATATGTGCGCCGCGCGCTTTGGCATGCTCCAGTTCCTCAAGAACCAATGCAGCCGCGCCCTCACCGATTACGAAACCGTCTCTGGAACCTGAGAAGGGGCGGGAAGCACCCTTCGGGTCATCATTTCGGGTCGAGAGGGCCTTCATGGAGTTGAAGCCACCTACACCGGCGGGGAATATAGCAGCCTCGGCGCCACCGGCTACGATAGCGTCGGCCATCCCGAGACGGATATAGTTGAAGGCATCTATAAGCGCGTTGTTGCTGGATGCGCACGCGGATACGATTCCGAAGTTGGGACCGCGGAAACCGTGGTCGATCGAGATATGGCCGGCGGCGATATCAGCGATCATCTTGGGGATAAAGAAGGGGTTGTATTTTGGGCCCTGCTCTTCACCGTGAACGGCGAAATAGCCGGCTTCCTCTTCGAAGGTGTGGAGGCCGCCGATACCTGCGGCGAAGATAACGCCGACGCGGTTTTTGTCTACACCTTCCTTCTCCAGGCCGGCATCCTCGATAGCCTGGTCGGCTGCTACGATGGCGTACATGGCATAAAGGTCGAGCGTACGGGCCTTTTTACGGTCGAAGTGAGCCGCGGGATCAAAGTCTTTTACCTCGCAGGCAAACTGCGTTTTAAACTTGGAGGCGTCGAAATGGGTGATGGGAGCGGCGCCGCTCTCGCCTTTCTTGGCGTTTTCCCATGTGGTAGCCACATCATTGCCAAGGGGGGTCAGCGCACCGAGTCCGGTCACTACTACTCTTTTCAATTCCATTATATGTCGGTATGGAGGGTTTTAATAGTTAAGAGCCGATACATATTTTTGCCGGACCCGGCGGCGCGTGGCCTCCGGGACCGGTAAAATTATGTCTGCGTAAAGATCTCATCCGCCCGCGTCAGACCCGAGTCAGGCGTGGGCTTCGGGTCCAAAATTACTTGTGGGCCTGGATATACTCTACTGCGTCGCCTACAGTTGTGATCTTCTCTGCATCCTCATCGGGGATGGTGATGCCGAACTCCTTCTCGAACTCCATGATGAGTTCTACGGTGTCGAGAGAGTCTGCGCCGAGGTCCTTGCTGAACTCAGCGGTGGGAGTTACTTCTGCTTCGTCTACAGTGAGTTTGTCTACGATGATGTCTTTTACTTTCTGTTCGATATCGGACATAACGGTTCTTTTATTTTGGAGAACTTTCAGGCCTTTTGGCCTTCCTTTTCTCCAGGTGAATGACTATTTCTTGTTTTCCAGACTGCAAATTAAGCAATTATTTTTCACATACCGAAATATTTTGCACAAAAAAGATATATTTGTGCAGATTATTTTGGAATCTGACTGGGAGGAGGCGCGCCCTCGCGCCGTTACAACCAAGTTTATTCCGGGGCGAGGGCGCCCCTCATCCCAGTTACTTTACGGCGCGGGGACGCGCCTCCTCCCAGGTACTTTACGGCGCGGGGACGCGCCTCTTCCCCAGTTACTCTACTGTCCAGGTTTCGGAGGTCTTCAGGATCATGTCGCGGAGGTTCGTGAAGCCTTTCTTGGTCTTTACGGCTTCTACCTGCGCTTCCACCTCGGCCTCGTAGGAGGGTTCCTCGACGTCGCGGATGATGCCGATTGCCAACGGCAAATCATGGCCGTCCATCATGGCCAATTGCTGATGCAGGAAGTTGGAGCGGGTATGGGCGTCATGGGTCAATACGTTGTCGATCGTATATCCATCCTCGCCTACTACTACTGCCTTCAGGCCGAATCCGTCCTGAACCAGGCCTTTCTCCATATTCTTGCCGAAGAGCATCTTTTCGCCCTGGCGAAGATGGATGGTATGGTCGTCGCGATATTCCTTATCACTCATGTAGGAGTGGATACCGTTGTTGAAGATTACGCAGTTCTGCAGGATCTCTACTACGGATGCCCCAGTATGGCGCGCAGCTGCCATCATCACCTCCTTGCTGGTATCAAGGGAGATATCGAAGCTGCGGGCAAAGAATTGTCCGCGCGCACCGAAGCACAGCTCAGCCGGGATAAAGGGATCCTCGGTGGTTCCGTAAGGGGAGGATTTTGTAACGGCTCCACGGTCGGAGGTCGGTGAGTACTGACCCTTAGTCAGACCGTAGATCTTATTATTGAAAAGGAGGATGTTGATGTTGACGTTACGGCGTACGGCGTGGATAAAGTGGTTACCGCCGATAGCGAGTCCATCTCCGTCGCCGGAAACCTGCCATACGGTCAGGTCAGGACGAGCTGTCTTCACGCCGGTAGCGATGGCGGCAGCACGACCGTGGATAGTGTGCATGCCGTATGTGTTCATGTAGTACGGAAGGCGCGAGCTACATCCGATACCGGACACGACAACGGTATTCTCCGGGGCCACCCCGATTTCGGCCATGGCCTTATGGAGCACATTCAAAATTGCATGGTCTCCACATCCGGGACACCAGCGAACGCTCTGTCCGCTCTTGAAATCAGCGGGGGTATAGGTTTTGGTATTCTGGTTTTCCATGGCTTATTTTCCGTTTATATGGGCTTTTACTCCTTCTACGATCTCTTTTACGAGGAAGGGCTGGCCTTCGATCTTGTTGATGCGCAGTATCTCCTTGCCCGGGAGGTGCATCTGGAGATAATCGGCGAACATACCGGTATTGAGCTCGGCTACGATCACGCGCTTGTATTTCTTCAGCTCGTCGAGAGCATTCTTCGGCAGCGGGTTGATATAGCGGAACTGGGCGAACGCTACCGGAGTACCCTCGGCGTTCAATTCCTCAACGGCTGTGAAGATATGTCCATAAGTACCGCCCCATCCAACGAGGATAGTGTCAGAATCAACGGCTCCACCAACTTTCAGTTCAGGTATATCATTAGCGATACGCGCGATCTTCTCGCGACGGATCTTGACCATCTCCTCATGGTTATGGCCGTCGGTAGAGATGGCTCCGGTCTTCATGTCTTTCTCGAGGCCACCTACACGGTGCATTCCGCCCTCAAGACCCGGCACGGCCCAGTAGCGAACGAGGTTCTCCTCATCTCGAACGAAAGGCTTCCAGCCATTCTCGATCATCTCCTTGGTAACATAGTGAGGCTTGATCTCCGGATAATCCTCAGCTTCAGGGATACGCCAGGCGGAAGAGCCGTTGGCGATGAACGCGTCTGTAAGGAGGATTACGGGGGTCATGTGCTCTACAGCGATGCGGGCAGCCTCGAAAGCCATAGTAAAGCAATCGGTAGGACTGGCAGCAGCTACTACACAGAGGGGAGACTCACCGTTTCGGCCATAGAGAGCCTGCATAAGGTCTGTCTGCTCGGTCTTGGTAGGAAGTCCGGTAGAGGGGCCACCACGTTGAACGTCTACGATCACGAGGGGGAGCTCCATCATAACAGCCAAGCCGATACCCTCGCTCTTCAGGGCGAGACCCGGGCCGGAAGTAGAGGTAACTGCGAGATGGCCTGCGTAGCTGGCACCGATTGCGGAGCATACTCCGGCGATCTCATCCTCCATCTGGCAAGCCTTCACTCCGAGGTCCTTGCGCTTAGCCAATTCATGCAGGATATCTGTAGCCGGGGTGATAGGGTATGAACCCAAGAAGAGAGGGCGTCCGCTCTTCTCGGAAGCCATGATAAGGCCCCATGCGGTAGCGGTGTTTCCGTTAACGTCGGTATAGGTACCGGGACGGGTGTCCATAGTCTCCACGCGATAAGTAGGCATGGAGGAATGGGTATTATGGCCATAGTCCCAACCTGCCTGGATAACCTTTGCGTTGGCTTCGTAGACAGCGGGTTTCTTGGCGAATTTAGCCTGTAGCTTTCTCAATACGCTATCGACCGGACGGTCGAAGAGCCAGCAGAGAAGGCCTAAGGCGAGCATGTTCTTACATTTGAGGATAGCCTTGGGATCCATACCTGTGCCATCGAGAGTGGCATGAAGCAGGGTGGTCATAGGCACTCCCATCACGCGGCGGGGGTCGATACCGAGTTCGGCGATGGGGTCATCGGTCTTGAACTCAGCTTTCTTAAGATCCGCGGGACGGAAGGTATCGGTATCGCAGACGATGATTCCGTCGGGTTTGAGATACCGGAGGTTAGTCTTGAGGGCCGCCGGGTTCATGGCAACCAATACATCGGCCTCATCGCCCGGGGTGTGTACTCCACGTCCGATATGGACCTGGAAACCGGAGACGCCGCTCAGGCTCCCTTGCGGGGCCCGGATTTCAGCCGGATAGTCAGGGAAAGTGGAAATCTCGTTTCCCTCCCCGGCCGATACATTTGAGAAGATGTTGCCGGCGAGCTGCATACCGTCGCCGCTGTCGCCGGAGAATCTTACAACTACCCGGTCGAGCTTCTTCACGTTTGTGTCTTGCACCATAAGATTTAAGGTTTAAAATGATGGTAGGCTAATTTGGACGCTAAATTAATACTTTTTTCTACAAGTCAACCCCGCCAATCAAATAAATTTGACCAACGGGGTTTACTTTTTACCAAACTACAACCTTGCGGCCGGACTTTATATAGATTCCGGGGCCTGCTTTCTCGATATCCACGGGTCGTCCCATCAGGTCAAACCACTGCTCGGGCATCTCGATTTGCATCTCGATTGTCTCGATAATATCGGAGGCGGACTTGCGGTAGAGGGCTACACTCTGCTGGTTGGAGGTATAGGTACAGAACCGCGGCGA
This sequence comes from uncultured Sangeribacter sp., assembly GCA_964553075.1. Classification (GTDB taxonomy): domain Bacteria; phylum Bacteroidota; class Bacteroidia; order Bacteroidales; family Muribaculaceae; genus Lepagella. The sequence goes on from CAZKJP010000003.1 coordinate 52,845, forward strand.
AGAGGCGTTGTACTGAAGTCGGCCGATTGCGCTGCCGAAGTCGAAGAGAGTCTGATCCTCACCCGGGATAATCTCGATCGAGGTACCTACGGCAGAGAGGCTCATGTTCTTGCTTGCCTTGGAGGTCAGATAACCCTGACTCACCCCTTCCTGATCGAAGACCTCGACTTTCCAGAGGCCACCGTCGGCTACCAAACGGACTATAGCCACATCATCCCCGATCGAGGAGATGAGACCGCTCTCGGAAACCTCAACCACATCCTCGGCACGGCTCAGGGCCTTTCCGCTCACAAGCGTATAACCCATCGGCACATTATCCTTGGTCGATACGATAATATAATCGGTTTCTTCAGCCAGTTCCTGAGGGATGGTCACACGCTGCCACAATCCATCTATACCCGGATGCGGATCCTCGCCGGGGAAGTCTCCGGGCTGCGGGGCCACCGGCTCCGGATTCGGAGTCTGATCGGCAAGCAGGAATGGCTCTTCCATCTTGTCGCCCCAGATATATTCGGCCAATTCGGGGAAGTCGATAAAGGGGTTGCGGTTATGCTGGATACCGTAGATCATCTCGTTACGGTAAAGTTCCTTGTTGTCTACCGGGTCATTCTTGGCCCAATCGAGCAGCATCTCGTAGGCCCAGGGACGTAGCGAGGGGTATGGCTCACCATCGAACATGTAATTACGGTCAGTCTGAGTCACGGCCCAGCTGATATCATCGTAGATAGTGAATACATAGAAGTATGTTCGGGCGAAATCACCTTTATACTCATCCGCCGGCTCGAAGACATTCGGCGCACCGCCACATTCTCCAGCAGCCGGCTTACCGATAGTGGTCACACCGTTTGTCCAGGTCTCGACGTTGACTATACCGAGGGGATAGTTGGACTTGCGATTGTTGGCCGTCGCATCCGAGGGGTTCAGGTGCATGATATCCTTGTAGGCATCATTCTTGACACCGCCCCACCAGGAGTTCGGCACCGAGTGCTCGATATTCATCCCGGGATGGCCGTTGGATACCTTGACATTGATATTGGAATACATATCCCACCAGCAAAGATACTCGCCGATATAGCGTACATCGGTAGACTTGAAAGCCTCCCATGTATCCTCGCCATATTCAATGACTGTATGTTGACGGGCTGCGGATTTGGCAGCCGATTTAAGCTCAGCTTTCATCTTCCCTTCGAGTGCATCGTAATACCCTTCTGGGATGGCGGCCAAGGCACCTAAAGCAGCGCCCAAGACTGCCAAAGCAAATAAATTACGTTTCATAAATATCCGGACACTAAAAATTATGTCCACAAAAGTATTTGGGAAAAGTGTTTGAATATTAAAATAGTTTTACCGGTCGCTTTAATCCTTGAGCCTTCACGATCAGCAGTACTCCCTCAGTTACGGGAATCATCTCGCCGCTGCGCAACAGGCCCTGGAAATAGATGCGTCCGTTGAGATCATAGACCGTTACCTCAGCCGCCTCCAAGTTTGTGAAGATACGGTATCCGTCCCCATCGGGATAGATATGGGTAACATCGGGCAGACCAGTCATAGAGACACCACTGTCGGCATTGACCACTATGGAGTTTGAGGCTTCAGAGCGGTATCCGAGGCGGACGCTGCATACGCTGTAGCTTTCAGCGACCGACGCATCGCGACCGGTTATGAGCAGGGAGTTCTCGCTGCTTTCGAGCAACTCACCCTCCTCACCGTCCGGGAAATAGCGCACGCGGTTTACCTCGTAATAATCCACCACCTCAGGCGCCGCAGACCAGTTGGCTACATAGCCCTCTTCGGAGACTTCCGTAGCCTCGTAGGCCGTCAGGCGGGATAGTTCCGGCACCTCGCAACCCTCAGCCTCGAATAGGACTGCGATGCTGGCTCCATCGGGCAATCCTCCGTCGAACAATACCGCAGCCGCCTCATGATGGCCCACCGAAGTTGGGGAATACATGATCTGAAGGCGGTACACACCCGCACTGTTAATCTGGCTGGCCGGGATACTGGTCGTAGTCAGGGTGAACATCTTGCGGTCCTTACCGCTTATGCTGACCGAGAGAGGAGCGGTAAGGTTTGCCCCGCGAATCTCTAACTCACGGCTTATTACTCCACCTACGGCTGCCTGGCCGAAATCGAGTGCCTCACCGTTTACCGGAGCAGTTATCTCGGGATCTCCGGTCAAGGGGGGAGTAACAGACCCTCCTTGCTCGGCGATATAGAAGGTTTCCTGTTGGCGCGTACCCCAGATGTATTCAGCCAATTCCGGGAAGTCGATAAAGGGGTTGCGGTTCTTCTGCTGAGACTGTACACCATTATTGCGGTCCCTCTCCTTCTGACTCACCGGGTCGCGGCGCGCCCATTGGAGCAGCATATCGGTTGCCCAGGGGCGGAGTGTCGGATAGGAGGAGTCGGCATTGAACATATAATTGATCACCCAGGGGAGGTCGTCATATACGGTAGCCATGTAGAAGATGGTGCGGGCGAAATCCCCTTTGTATTCATCGGCCGGCTCGAAGACACGGCCGCACCCCCCACCCATTCCGGATTTAGGGACCCCAACCTTAGTTACACCGTTGTCGAAGAACACCTCGTCGCCACATTCCCCGAAGGGATAGTTGGATTTGGCCTGGTTTGCCGTACCATCCGAGGGATAGAGGTTCCACATATCGGTATAAGCGGGGGTGTACTCAACATCCCCGGCGCGTTTCCACCAAGATTTAGGAATAGAGTGCTCACGCTGCATCTTATTGGCCGAGAAGCTCGCGTTACCGGTCTGGTTATCGTAAATCAGATATATGCGGTCGCTATACATCTCCCACCAGCGACGGTTTCCGTCGTAGCGTTCGGGATAGAGATCCGTATATATCCAGTTACCCGGCAAGCCGTAATAATCAAGGCGGGTATGGCTCTGGACGCAACCTTTGGCGGCACGTTTCAGGCCCTCCTTGCTCTTACCGTCCATAGCCGAGTAGTACCCGTCGGGATAGTCGGCTGCCACGGCTGAAGGCGAAGTCAGCGCGGCTGCCGGCAATCCCAACAGGGTCAGGATAAAAACCTTATAAGCTTTCATCTCTTGGAATACTTATTCTTAGAGTCCTCAATAGGAGTAATTGACTACGGTAGTAACGGCAGCGCGGTTCAGGTATGTACCCAATTCACCCTCCACTTTCAGGTATTTGCCGTAGATAGCGGGATTGGCTTTCAGACCGAGTTCGTTACGTTTCTGCGAGGTCTTGACTACGATACAGAGCTGCGGGTCGGTGCAATTCGCATCCGGAGCCAAGATAACGTTCTGGTTATTGTAGTCAGCTCCATCGTAATAGGGACCGAAAGTGAGCGCACCGTCGCCGAAGTAATCGGTGCCGGAAACGAAACCTACGACATAACCCTCAACCCAGGCTACGCCGCCCTCCTCATAATTGGATATAACGTAAGAGCAGCTGTAAGGTGAATCCTCGCTGCCGGTACCTTCCGGTACCTCTACCCCTTCGATCTGGAAGCTTGCCAAGGTTCCGGGGCAGTTGGTCAGACCATGGATACCCAAATAGGCATCGAAGTCACCGGTAAGTTTCATTTTCTTGCCGAGCACCTCCGGATTATCTACCAGATTGGCCATCTGGCGCAGACGGGTACCTTGCGGAAGCTGGACAGCGATACATTGGGCAATGTCGCGGCAATCAGCCTTGGGAGCAAGTAGGATGTTACCCTCGAAGAGAAGACCTTCGTTTCCGAAGATTACGTCGGAGTTACTGTTGATCTTGCTTACGCCGGCTTTAGCACCACCGACAATGTAACCCTCTACCCAGCCGCTCTGACCGTTATTGTCAAGGGAGATCAGTTCCGGTACGGTATAAGGATCCTCGCGCTTACCCTTGGTGCCAAAGAGGATATCCTGAGTAGAACGCAGCAGGAGCTGCCATGTGCCGCTATAATAGGTCAGGATACCGCGTACGGTTCCTTCCCCTTCGGGCAGAATCTGGTTGTAGAAGGTGCTGTAGCCGGAGTTACGGACTACGATAGTATTCCCCTGCTGATCGACCAAGGTACGGTTTACCGTCTCCTGATAGGGCGCGAAATCCTCCTTGCCGGCCTCCTGGAAGCGCACGTTATGGAACTCTACCAACTGACCGGTGATATTGCGCATCTCCTCACCTGCAGAAGGGAGTTCCTCGATAGTTGTGATGATGCAATAGGGGTCAGCGGAGGGATAGTTGCCCCCCATCTTGACATATTTGAAATTGAAGTTGGGGAGCCCGTTCATCTGGGAGTGCTCCTTGAAACGGGGATAGAGCATACGTCCGGGCTGAGCCTCGCCGCCGCTTTCGTAGTAGTCGCCGATCTGTTGCATCTCGCCATACTGGCCGATGTAGAGTCCGGTAAGGTCTACGATCACCTCCTGACCTACGGGATAGATATTGTAGAGGGAAGCGCGGCCGATTGAGAACGGGAGAGCCGCTGTCTCATCCTGGATATAGAGCTGCTGGTAAATGTTACCGGTAGCATCGCTGGAAACCACCCTACCCTTTACAATATAATGATCGCCATTAGGTTTGGTGCCGATCATGCCGACGGTAGTTACATCGGCGAAGATGGTCTTGAGTTCCGCGATTGTAGTGTTGGCGGTCATAGTCGCCTCCGGTACCTGAAGCTGAGGAGCATCGATATCGGCCTGGCAACCGGAAAGGGCGAGAGCCATTCCTATAAGTCCGCCTGCTATATATTTAAGTTTCATCTCTGTGGTATTTTAAATTATTTAGTCCGTATATAGAGGTTGGGACGGAAATGGTTGGCTGTGATAGTGAGATACAACCCGAAGGAGCCATATTGAGTATCATACATCATCTGGGAACCGTTGTTGGCCTTGATGGTGAAGGTACCGTCGGCAGCCGGAGCTACCGTAAAGAGACAGATGCTCTGGTCGGGGTTCTCCGTAGAATGGTAAGCGGTATCGGTACCGTCGGTACACAGATAAAGACCGTTGCCCATACGGATACGATATTTACCGGCAGTCTCGGTAGATTCGAAATAGAAACCGTTCTTACGGATATCCTTCAGGGAGATGGTGGTCGAAGAGATCGGGTTAACAGCGGTAGTGCTCAGGAAAGAGCGGGCTGATTCGAAAGTCTTGGCCACATTCTTCTCATATCCGATCAGATACCAGGCATCGGGGGTGAAGGTATCGGTAAGGGTGAAGGTACCGGGTATCGGAGCCGGTATATCCTTACCCTGAGAGCCCCAGTTGTAGGCGGAGGTGAATTTCACGGAGTAGGCTCCGAAGTATTTCACGTTGGTCTCCCCCATCACGCTGACACGCTTCCCGAGGTTTGCCGGGTAATCACCCAAATTCAGAGCCAAGCGCGGGTCGGTATCATATACCAACTGAACCGGCACCACATGTTCCCAACGGGTATCAGCCGTAACTGTCCCTTGGGCATCCTTCTCTACGAATTTCTCCTCTAATTCGGCCGGAGTATAATCGGAAAGGAGGATGTTGCTCTTGGCTGACGCCGGAGCGGAGAAGATAGCGGACTCCTGTTTGAGAGTCGCGGATATGTCGGAGTTGACCCATCCGACGATATATCCCGATACCCAGACATTATCGGTCATACCTTCCGGTTTGGTACCGATGCTTGCCTGATAGCAGGTCAAGGGTACTTCCCATGTACCTTTGCCGATGACATGGTCTTCATTGAAAATGCCCTCCGGGAGCGGCATAGGGGGCTCGGCCAAGTCACCCTGACATGAGGTGAGGGCCGGCATCACTAAGGCGGCTGCCATCGAGGCGAGGAATATCTTTATATTTTTCATCTTGGATTATCTTTTATTGTCATTAAGAAAGTCCTCAAAGCCTCAGAAGCGTATGCCGAGGTTCACAAATACACGTATACCCTGGGCATAAGTGTATTTGTTGGGATACTTGTTGACGTTGAATGTAGTGTAGTCGATCTTACCTTCCTGATAACCGCTCATCTGGATGTTACGGTTGTTGAGGAAGTTGTTGGCGCTCACATTGAGGTTAACGGCTCCGAATTTGGTGTACCAAACCTTGCCGATGGAGGCGTTCATGTAGAAAGCGTTGTTCAGGCGGTCCTGGTGGGTGAATTTTTCTCTCTCCTGCTCATATTCCTCGATTGAGGTACAGAGTTTCCAGAGATCGGGCATCTCCTCATGGCGTGTATAAGCCAGATCTACGTAATTATGACCGAGCCAGTTGGCGTTGACCTCGAAGAACCACATATTGATATTATACTTCAGGGCCAAAGAGCCGGCCAACTGAGGAGTACAGCCGATATAGTAGTTCTTGATAAAAGTACGGCGGTAGATATCGGCTTCAGCACCATTTTCATAGTTGCGGACGCCCATGGGGTTGTTCTTATACTGGTCGCGAGAGAGGAGTCCCGCGCCGGCAATGCTCAGTCCTTTCCAGATCTTGTATTCAAGGCCTATCTCGATACCCTTCTGCTCGGTTTCGAGACCGGAGATGGTATAGTTCATCATTGCCTGCTGCTCGTAATCATAGAAACCGGTATGGCGGATACCGTCGAAGATATGGGAGAAGTAGCCGGTAACGGAGCCGCGGAAGTTGGCATAGTTCCAAGTATAGGAGAGGTCGAAGCCGATATATTTCTCATTTGACATACCATTTACGACATCATCCTTGGTACGGGCTGAAACGTATGCATCGTAAGGACGCGGAGAGCGGGTACCACCCTGTACATGAGCCACCAAATAGTTACGTCCATTGATCTTATATGTAATACCGGCTTTAGCAGCGAAATTGCCGAAGGTGTGGCGCGTACCGTCGCCGTAGGAGTTTTCGGGGGCACGGCCATTCTGCATGTTACCGTGGCGCAGGAAGGAGTTTACCTCGCCCTCTATACCATAATAGGCATTGATATGGCGGGTCACGATCTGGTTCTGCGCCCAGATGCGGGCTGTTGTATGGCGGATATTGTAATCGTAGCCGAATACCTCACCCTCGATAACCTTACGGTCCGGGTTACGCATATCATTCTGGAGGATATCATGGTTTCCGGCAAAATCACGCTCGGAGAAGTTATCGACATCGCGCCAGAACTGACCACCCAAGAGGTCGCGCACGGTCTTATAGTAATGACCATCGGTATAATTGAAATCTACACCACCCTGAAGGGTCATCATCTCGGATATACGGTGATTCAGTGTAGAGGCGAACATCCAGCTGGTGAAATTTGAATGACGGTTCTCCAGCATATAGGTCGACTGACCTACCAATGACGGGTCGCGGTCATACTGAATGCAATTCAGAAGGTTGGTCTGATACATCTGGTCCCATTGGATCTGACGGAAATCAGGGTCATTCTCCCAAAGTTCGGTCATATAGTTGAACTGGGTCATCTGAGCATCATAGAGCTCGGTACCGGGAGCAGCCGTAGGGAGATAGTATGAGGGGAGGTTGCGGTAGTAGTCGGGACGCGGGTCGTAAGCCTGGTACCAGTTCAAGCCCGTACGGTTATAGGCGTTATGACGGAAACCGATAGCTGTGTTGAGGGTCGTACCCTGACGCGGTTTCCAGATCCAGTTGGCTACTGCCGACGGGTCGAAGGACTCGGTAATACGGTCTGAAAGCTTCTTGCCGTTCAACCAACCCCAGGATACGTTATAGAGATTTGAGCCGGCAAGCTGATAGGCCTCGATGGTGGTAGCCTTGGAGGTCGCGCGCTGGGTCGGTGCGCCCCAGGTTGTGATATTGATACTGTGCTGGGGGTTGAAGACCTTCTGGAGCGAGAGAGCGTAGCCGAAGCTGTTATAGAAGGTACCTTCGATTACACCTTCCGGAGCGTAACGTCCGATGATTGAAGCTGAGAAGGCCCACCCTTTTGAATTAAGTCCGGTATTGTACTGGAGCATGGCGCGCATCATATAGCTGGAGTTGGTATAGCTGATGTTGCCACGGAATCCGGGTGCATATTCGGAGGCATAGGTGGTGATGTTGCTCGTGCCGCCTAAGTTTCCTATTCCGTAAGCAGCGACATCGCTGCCGATGGTTACTTCTTTGGAGCGGAAAGCGGATGAGGTCATGCCGCCAAGGGAGCTATAGGAGAACTGGCCACGCAAAGGGTCATTGAACCGCAGTCCGTCGATGTAGGCAGTCTGCCAGCTCGAATCGAGGCCGCGGGTCTTGGTATAGACAGCCGAGAAATTGTAGTTAGCCATCTGATAATAGATATCATCGGTAGCTCCCTGGATAGTGCCGACATTCTGAGAGAGCCCTTCATCCTCCATTATCTCCTCTTCATCGAAGATAAACTCATCGGAATTGAAGGCCTCGTCGAAGCCGGAAACGGTAAGGAGGATCTGGCCGAGGTCGAGCTGACGGTCGGCCTGGAGAAGGATATCCTGGAAGTAGTCCTCATACCCGAAGGCGACGATCTTGACTATATCTCCGCCGGGGGCTGCATTTGGAATCGAGAACTGACCCTGAGCATCGGTGAAGACGAGGATACCTTGGTCAGCGATGAGGACATTGGCGTTGGCTACCGGTTTGCGTGTCTCCGAGTCGAGGACAGTTCCGCGCAGGCCGGTATCGGCCATCATAGGCGCAACGGCCGCGCTTAGCGCCAGCATGGTTGCGAACAAGTGTTTCATATCTGATAGGGTTAATTTTTTTCTTTATTTATGAGATTGGGGCTTCGCCCCCGGTACCTCTTTAATTTTGGAGACCTGATCTTAATCCTCAACTTCCCATTTTAGGTAAATCTCGGTCGGGAAGTGGTCGGAATAACCGTTTGTCCAGGCACCACTGGAGAAGGTACGCAGCGGGTATCCTTTATATTGGCCTGTCTGCTGCTTAAGGAACTCCTTGTTCAGCACCTCCGCGCCGATGAACTCCAGACCGCTGCTCTTATCAAGCAGGTTGGAGTTGACTATGATCTGGTCAAATAGATCCCAACCGCCGCGATAGACGTAAGAACCTATACCATCGTCGAGCTTTTTCCAGAAAGGATTGTAGAAGCCACCCTTCTCGACCTTGTTGGGATCCTTCTTAGCTCCCAAGACTTCGCTGACGCTACGGTTATGCGGATCATCGTTAAGGTCACCCATTACTATGATTCCCATATTCGGATCTAAGGCCAAGAGGGAATCAGCTATATGACGGCTCAGCTCCGCGGCCGCCTCGCGTAGCCAGCTGCTCTGTTCCTCACCCCCCCGACGTGAGGGCCAGTGATTGACTATCACTCCTACGCGGGCATTACCTAAGAGACCTGTAACCACCATCTGGTCGCGAGTACGGAATTGCGGGTAGGTCGGCAATGAAAGTGTATGATTTGTTACGTTCATTACCTTGAAGAGACGTGGATTGTAAAGGAGGCCCACATCTACACCGCGACGGTCGGGCGAGTCATGATGTACCACCTGGAGATTCCAAGGGGCGATCTGTGGATCCTTGACCAGGTCATCGAGCACACTTTTGTTCTCGATCTCGCTGACACCGATGATCGCGGGGCCCATAGGGGTGGTCTTGGTAGTCATCTGGGATATGGCGTAGGCCATATTATGTATCTTCGACCGGTATTTGTTGCCGTCCCACTTATTGTTGCCGGCAGGCGAGAACTCCAGGTCATACTTGCCGTTGTTGTTGATGGTATCGAAGAGGTTCTCCAAATTGTAGAAAGCGACCCCGAAGGTCATAACTTTCTTGCGCTGCTTTCCCTCGTTCTGGGCAGAGAGGGGTGATTGCAGAAGGAATCCTCCGGCAAGCAGACCTAAGCAAAGCGCGGTCAGTTTAAATTTGAGTTTCATTAGTCAGGTATGTGAAATTGGAATTGCAGGGGCACCCTTTTGAATGAATGGGTCCTCCCTGCAATATTGTAATCTTTAAAAATATTTGACTTCCTTACCTTCGAGAGTGGAGAGTACGGAGTTGGCTAAGCTGCTGGCCCCGATACGGAAATATTCCTGAGTCAGCCATTCCTCGCCTAAGACCTCGCGAACGATGGTATAGTAATTCAGGGCATCCTCGGTAGTGCGGATACCGCCGGAGCATTTGAAACCTACGCGGCGTCCCGTGCGGTCGTAATACTCTTTGATACATTTGCACATCACATAGGCAGCCTCTAAGGAAGCACCCGGGTATTCCTTTCCGGTAGAGGTCTTAAGGAAATCAGCTCCGCTATAAAGTGAAAGGACGGAAGCGTTACGGATATGCTCCGCGCTCTTCAAGGCTCCGGTCTCAAGGATAACCTTCATGCGCGCTGAACGGCAGGCATGTTTCTGTTCCTGAATCTCATCTGCCAAGTCCTCGTAGTTGCCATCAAGGTACATTCCTACCGGGAAGACGATGTCGACCTCGTTGGCACCATTAGCGACAGCCAAGCTGATATCAGCAATTTTAACCTCCAGGAAAGTTTGGCTGGAAGGGAAGCATCCGGCTACGACGGCGATATCCACCCCCGGCACCTCGAGGGTCGTCTTTACTACATCCGCGAAATTCGAGTAAACGCAGATTGCGGCTACATTCTTATACTGGGGGTAATCGTTGTCGAAATCATTCACGCGCTGGGTGAATTTAGCGACGCGGGTAACATTGTCGGTAGTACTGAGAGTAGTCAGATCAATCGAGGATAGGAGATATGCGTACACCTCATCGTTTGCATATTCGGGGGCTTTCTCCAATATCTTGCTTACTTCTTCGGTGACACGGGCGTCGTCGGTGATTACACGGCTCGCATTCAGAGCTTCCTGGTATCTGTCCATGGTAATATGTTTTTCTTTGGTTTTGGTTTTTTATCTTTTTGGTTTTTACAGGGGATAACACCCCACGATGCAAATTTATAAAAAAAATCGGGGCAAACAATCGCTTGCCCCAAAGTTTACAACTAAATTGTTTAAGATATGGTTTATATATGCCAAAATAAGATCATCAGGTAACCTAACGGCGTTTCGCGATGCGGTCCGGATTCTGGCGCAGGAACTCCGCCCAGGACTTTGGCCCGCGGGCTATCTGCGGCTTCCCGGTCTCGTAGAAATGGGTCAACGCGGCTGCCAATGCGTCGGTAGCATCCGCCAAGGATGGCATCCTTTCATCCGGGATATGCAGCAGGTGCTTGAGCATGTTGGCTACCTGCTCCTTTGATGCCTGGCCATTCCCGGTTACGCTCTGCTTGATTGTCAGCGGCGGATATTCGGTAATCGGCACATCCCGGCTGAGGGCAGCCGCCATGGCTACTCCCTGGGCGCGTCCCAATTTGAGCATCGACTGTACGTTCTTGCCGAAGAATGGAGCCTCAATCGCCAATTCATCGGGCAGGTATTCCTCCACTATCTGAAGGACCCGCTCGTAGATGCGGCGCAGGCGCAGGTAGTGGCTCTCGAATTTGGAGAGCTGGATAACGCCCATGACCACCACCTCGGGGTTCTTTCCGTTGATCCCCAAGACGCCATACCCCATCACGTTTGTACCGGGGTCTATGCCGAGTATGACCCGCTCGTAATTCTTCACACCCTCGTTCATCTTCTCCTCCTTAATGTTTATTACCTATAATCCTGTATTAATATTTCCTCTGCTGTATTTAAACTCCCTTTGCTTCCTCAGCGAGGATGGTAGGAAAGGACATTACATCCTCACCGAACTTTTCGGCTAAGGCTTGGGCGACGATGGGGAAATGAGACTCTCCCCATTCCTTAGCCTCCATGAGGGTCGGGAATTGGTATTGCCAGGAAATATTTAAGACTTGGTTAACGAACTGAGGGTCTCCGATGACCTCGGCGACTTCTACCACTACCTCGGGGGCACCAAGAATTTGGGAAGCTTTGGCATCGAGCCATTCTCTTAAAGGTGGCTCTACGGAACGCTCAGCGATAAACGGGATGTTATATTTGTAGATCATAGGAAATAAAAAACGGCATGCTTATCACTAAACACGCCGCCAAAACAAAATTATGAAAAACA
>CAZKJP010000004.1:0-55786 GCA_964553075.1 uncultured Sangeribacter sp.
GTCCGCAAGTGTTTTTGAAAAATAATTCTGTTTTAGAACATATTTTTCAGATAACCCACTGGTAATCAGCCAAATCAACAAATGTTAAAATATCTTTCAAAATGTTACAAGAAGATGGATAAAGATTTAGAACTCGAAGCTTGCTGTCAATCCGGCAGTCTCTCCATCGGTAAAAGGAGCTATCGAGAGGTTATGTTCCTTAGCCCAGGGTTTAGTAAAAATATAGGCACTACCGGCACCTATGGCAGCGCCCGTCACTACATCCCACCAATGATGACGCTTGCTATATACTCTCCCCCACCCCGTATATGTAGCCAAAGCATATGCCGGACCTCCGAATTTCCAACCGTACCGGCGCTGAAGATAGGCAGCGGTTGCGAAGGTACAGGATGTATGCCCTGATGGGAAGGAGTGGTAATCGCTATGGTCTGGACGCCGTTCCTTGACCGCATACTTTAATATATAGGTAGCTCCTAAGGTGGCGGCCGCGGTAAAAGCCCCTTCTTTCAGACCTTCCCAGTCTTGTGCGATCAGAGTTCCTGCCAAGGCGGCCGTGGGCAACGCGATCAAGACCACATCGGTCGAAGTCCTAACTCCCTTCTGAGACTTAGAGATGGGCAGCTCATCCCCGGCTTTCCCAACCATGGGAAAGAGCAAGGTGAGCATAATACATATATATAATAAGTAAGAGGGCTTAAAAATTGTATTGGTTTTCATCAGGGTTTCATATTTACATTGTAGGGACTTGCCTTTGGCATGTTTCCAATACCAACGAATAGCTATCAAATCCCTTGGACGGTTGCAACATCGCAAAGCGATGTCCCTACAGGGAGAAACAACTAACCATATATAAATGGATAAGGAGCTACTAAGGCAAATAGAGGTAGGAATATGCCGAAATGGGACTCGGAAGGGTGCAAACACCCCTTCGGGATGGGTCTTTATTGTTCTATTTGGCGCATATTGCAAAATTATTACAACCCTACTGATTGATTTTCCGAAGTTTTGAATTAGTTTTGCATGTCTAAATACCGCTTTTAAGGAAATCGAACCTTCAATAGCGGTCTGGGAAAGGCACGAATGGGTACCTTATTATTCCGCGGACACCACTATAAAGATAATACTCAAACTTGAAACAATATGAAGAGAATCTCCAGATTAAGCGCGATAGCTTTGGCGGTCTTCACGGCCGGCGGAGCTTTCGTTTCCTGCAGCGACGAGAATCCCTGGGGCAATGAAGAAAAGGGTGAAGGAAGGATCAACCTGTCCTTGACAACCCGCGCCGATGTAGAGAAGTCCATACCTACCTTCAACCGTAGTCAGGGCATCGCCCCCGACATACCGCGAGTTGAGGAGTTCCAGATCAAGATGGAACGATTAGACGGCACATGGAGCGCCACCTATCCCTCCCTTGCAGATTTCAAGAAAGTCGAGACCTTCCCGACCGGCAGCTATAACCTGACAGCCTTCTATGGTCAGGAAGGGGACGAAGGTTTCGGCAAGTGCTACTATACCGGTTCGGAACTGATAACCGTGCATCAGGAGCACACCACCGAGGTATCCGTAACCGCCTCGTTAGCCAACTCCTTGGTAAGCATCTCCTACTCCCCCGAGTTCCAAGACTTCTTCGCCGGCTGGGGAGCAAGACTCCACTGTGAGAACCATGACTACATCACACTGGCTCAAGATGAGACCCGTCCGGTTTACATTTGCCCGGGTTCCATAACCTTGCATCTGATTCTAACGAATCATGAAGGTAATGAGGCAACAATCAAGTTAGATGGATTCGTAGCGCAGCCCAGACACCAATATGATGTAAAGGTATCTGTAAACAATGATAATGAAGGATATGCAACTCTGGAGATTGACTTCGATGATTCTCTGACAACTGAAAATATCACCATTCCCTTGGATGATGTATTGTTTAACGTACCGAATCCGACTATCACTCCTACCGGGTTCCTTTCTGACGAGACCATCGAGACACTGAAAGGAAATCCAGTCTCCAAGTCAACGATGATGTCAGTGGAGGCTCCGGCAGAACTAAAGGAGGCTCTCCTGACAATAGACAGCCGCAGTTATACTCCTCCCTTCGGGAATGAGATTAACCTTTGTGCGGCTAATGATATAGCGCAAGGACAAATTGCAAGCGCCGGAATAGTTGCTAAAGGATTCTTCCATAATCCGGGTCAGATGGCAATGCTTGACCTTACTAATTTCGCAACCAAGCTTCCGGTTGGAACCCACAAAGTAACCTTAGTAGCAGTGGATCAGTTTGACCGCAGCAGCCAACCAGTCTGCATAACATTTGATGTGCAGGATGTAATACTGACCGCCACTCCCTCAGCGCATCTTCTTGGCTCGCGGCAAGTTGAGGTTGCTGTAGATTATAATGGCTTCAGTCCTCTTGAAGATCTTTCCTTTAAGGTACAGGATAATTTGGGACAATATGTGAATGCTCCCATTATCCAATTGGAAGAACAGCAGACACGATCGTTTGAAGCAACCAAATATATCTGTACCCTCTCTTTGCCGGGTACAGAAAGATCCTCAATCCCCGCAATAATGTATTTGAAAGGAGAAGAGGCATCAACCTTTAACATTCCGGTTGAGTTCCCGGAATACACACTGGTAAGTGATATCTTTACCAACTATGCAAAGATCAAGGTATCAACCCCGGCTACATCAAACTACGCATTGGAAGATGTAACGAACGCATTGATTATTAACATCCAAGGCCCGAGTGCTAACTCCATCACCAAGACTACGGATGCTAAAGCCGGTATGATAACCCTTCATGGGCTGACACCGAAGTCCACATATTCCGCAATCCACTCTATCACCTCCGATGGAGACAAGACATATAAGGATTTCACGACCGAAGCGGAAGCCCAGATACCCAACTCCGACTTCTCGCAATTGCAACAGACCATAAACTTCAGCAACGTACAGATCGGTGGTAAATATTCAGTTTGGCCGGTAGATTATACTCTAAAGGCAAATATCAAGGTTAACGAACCTACAGGATGGGCAAGTTTGAACCAAAAAACAGCCTGGAGTGGATCGAGCAATATGAATACGTGGTTTGTAGTACCCTCCACATTGGCTGACAACGGATCAGTTTTAATTCGTAGCGTGGCATACGACCATAGTGGCGTGACTCCCAAAACTTCGGGAGGTGCCGGAAATACTAAATATTACTGTGAAAATGCACCGGCTTCCATAGCCAACAGATGTGCTGGAGAATTATTCCTCGGAACCTATAGTTTTGACGGAACAGAACATAGGACTGATGGTATCTCTTTTACTTCCCGTCCCTCCTCTTTAAGTTTCGACTTTATTTATAACCCTGTAAATAATGAAACGGGTGTAGTGACCATTAAACTTGTAGATGCTGCCGGTACGGTAATTGCAGAGAAAACAAGATCCATCAACTCTTCCAGCGTAAAGGAATCTTTCACGGTTGAATTGCCTACATATCCCTTTGGTAAGAAGGCCACGAAGATACAACTCTGTTTCAAGAGTTCATCGGCAAATCCTGTAGTTACCAATGTTCCATCCGGATCGGAACTTAACGAACATCAAACACTTGGGAATAAGACCAATCTTACCAGCTATAAGGCCCTAAGTACCGGTTCGGAATTGACTATCTCAAATGTGGTATTACATTACGATGATCCTACCCTTCCGGCCAATGCTCCGAAACGCAAAACTTCCAAATCTAAAACCCGCAAATAATGAATAAGAATATAAGCAAACTGCTATATCCTGCTGCACTGTTGGCGTTAGTCAGCTGCTCTCAGGAACTTCCCTTCGACGGTGAGGGCGCGGAAGGATATCTGAACCGCGACGCGATGGGAGTGGAATTCAAGAACTCCGATCTTATCTCTGGCACTCGTGCATCGGATGTCAATATGGATGATTTCCGCGTTGAGATCCGAAACAAATCCAACAACGAGCTGGTCAAGGCATATCGTTATGCTGAGATGCCAGAGGTGGTAGCCCTACCGGTTGGTGATTACACCGTCGATGCAATCTATGGTGAAAACCATCCCAATAAATGGGAGAATCCCTATTACTTAGGTGATACCGATTTCTCAATTGAAGCAGGCAAAATCACCGAAGATTTGGAACCGGTAGTCTGCAAGCTCTCCAATATACGCATCAAGGTACAGTTCGGACCGGTGCTGGCACAAAAGATGAGTGCTGATTCCAAGGTTGAAGTCAAGGTTGGTCAAACAGGCTCCTTGGACTTCACCAAGGGAGAAGAAAGAGCAGGATACTTTGCCTACACACCCGGTTCTCAAACCATAACGGCTACCTTCAATGGCACAATTGACGGAGATCAGATAAGTGAGACCAAAACATACGATGACGCATCGGCCGGAAATATCTACAACATTAACTTTATGTTGCATACCCCTGGAGATGACGAGTCGGGAGATGTAGACGGCAATGTCAAAGTTGATGCAACCATAGACCATATCGATGTAATACGGGATGTAGACCCTGATGAGGATTACCAACAAGACGATATGCGCCCGACAGAAGATAACGGAGAAGATCCGAATCCTCCTACTCCTCCAGTCAATCCCGATGACCCAAATAAGAAAGGACCTGAGATAACAGCCGAGGCTCCGATAGATCTACAGAAAACTAATGATGTATCCGGTGGTTCTACAGTGGTACTTAATGTCGTTTCAAATGCTGAGAATGGAATCACAGGGTTCGAAGTAGACATAGATTCCGAGAAACTCAATGCTGAAGTACTTGAAGAGGTTGGTCTTTCAGCTCACTTGGATCTTGTGTCTCCAGGTGATTTAGCAGACGGTCTCAGCGAACTCGGGTTACCAGTAAATGTCGGAGGTGAAAAGGATGTAAAATTTGATATTTCAAGTTTCATGAGCCTGTTAACTATCTATCCGGGCATACATAAATTTCACTTGACTGTAACAGATGAGAATGGTACTACCAAGGCCACATTAATTCTAAATGCAATAAAACCCTAAACGCTGGAAGATATGAATTTCATTAAGTTTTTAAAACTCTCGTCTTTGGGATTGGCTACTGGCATATGTGCACTTATGGCCGGATGTTCAGCAGAAACACCATTCGATACAGACAGCGAAGGGATTTTAAGACTCCAAATGGCAGTCAACTCCAAAGTAACCCGTTCCATTGAGGATCAGGACTTTTTGCAATATCTCAAAGAGAATTGTGTTGTCTACATTTCAGATACTCAAGGACTGCTTCATAAGTATGTTGGAATTGAAAACGTACCGGAAATTATCCACCTGAAATCCGGCAACTATGTTGCTGAAGCTTGGTCGGGCGACTCTGTGGGCGCATCATACGACAAGAAATTTTTCCGTGGCTATCAACCCTTCGAGATAACTTCAGGAGAAACCCATGCTGTTGTCAACTGTCGCATTGCCAACGTTGTGATGTCCGTAAATGGTAACACAATCAATCCGGAACTCATCAAGGACTGGAAGGTCACATTTTCACATTCCAAAGCTCAACTCGATATCACAGAAGAGACATTGTCGGAGAAGGTGTATATGATGATGCCCAATGCCGATAAGGATGTAAAATGTACTATAACCGGCACTACAGCTAATGGTAGCACCTTCACCAAAGAGTACATTATCAAAAACGTGAAAAAGGCTCACGAATATATCGTGAACTTCACCTATAATGATAACCCAGGCTCCTCACAAGGTGGAGCATTTATCCAGATATTGATTGAAGAATCTCCGATTACTGACAACGGGAGCGTACCGATTTACAGTAAGCCCTCAATCACCGGGGAAGAATTCGATATCGAATCTCAAATATATGCAGAACCGGGAGAATTTACTCGCAATGAGGTCGTAAAAGTGAGTGCGTTTGGTGATATTGATATCCTTAATCTGTCGAGCGATGATTGGCAGACATTAGGATTCCCAGGTAAGAGATTTGATCTGGCAACCTTGACTGAGAATCCGGTGAACACACTAAATATAAAGGGTATCTCCTGGATCAAGGAACGCAACGAAAGCAAGAACATCTGTCTCGAATATATTACCTTCTCATCCCAATGGCTCAATTCTCTGCCTAAGAGAGAGAAGGAATATGTCATTGAGATAGAAGCTCACGATCCATACGGTAAGAGCAATGAAGTTAAACTGCGCATAGCTGTGGGCGAGGATGCCGTAGAGGTAACAGCACCCGCTACTCCGGATCCGGTAGATCCCTCTGACTATATGGCGGTATTGACTCACTCCGCAACTGTTCCTGTTACGGTAAATGACCCCGCGGCTCCGGGATTAGCACTTCAATATCGTGAAGCCGGAACAACGGCATGGCAGACATCCCAGTTGAGAAGCACTCGCGCCAAAACCAAGATGTATGCTGACCTGACTAACTTGAAGGCATCCACCCGATACGAGTATCGAGTTATCGCAGATGGATACGAGAGTCCGTCTCAGTACTTGACAACCGAAGGTAAGTTTATTATCCCGAATGCCTCAATGGAGGAATGGAGCGATTATGCAGAAAATAATAAAGTTCTGATACCGGGTGCCAATGGTGAACGTACGTTCTGGGATTCAGGTAATCATGGGTCAGCTACTATGAGCGTAACCCTTACTAAACCTAATACAGATATTTTCCATACTGGCACTAAATCAGCTCAATTACGCTCACAATTTGTAGGTGTAGGATCGTTTGGTAAATTCGCCGCCGGTAACCTTTTCGCTGGAACCTATAAAGGCACTGACGGAACTGATGGAATTCTTGAGTTCGGACGTTCCTATGACGGCTCCCATCCAACAGCTTTGTCTGTATGGGTGAATTATAGGCCACAAGCAGCGGTGAACAAAAAAGGAGCTGGAAGCCATTTAGGAGTAGGTGAGCAAGATAAAGGACAAATTTATATTGCCTTATCAACTGAACCTGTAGAGATAAGAACCAAGTCTTCCAACCAAAAACTATTCAGTAAGGATGATCCTTGTATCTTAGCTTACGGTCAATACACATTTGAAGGTGATTACGGTTCTGATGGACAGTTGAAGCAATTATCCATTCCGTTTGATTATTATGAACGGGCCAAGAGCAATAAACCTATGTACTTGATAATCGTCTGCTCAGCTTCGATATATGGTGACTACTTCGAAGGCGGAGAAGGCTCAATGATGATCGTGGATGACTTCGAGCTGGTTTACTAATATTTCTCCTAACTTCGTCCCCACTCATCTATAAAGAAAGTAGTTTAATTTAAACTCAATAAATCCCAAGACCCGGCTTTGGAATTCTCTTCAGCCGGGTCTTGAATTACCAACAAAGCCCATAATTAGCCAACTCTCCTTTTGCAGGTTTGCAAAAAAGGGTTAATTTTGCACTTTCGAGAATGAAGGCTATATATTTCAAAATATTCTCCGCTATTGCCCTTCTGCTCCCGGGTCTATCCCTCAGGGCGGAAGCAAATCCTGATTATCAGCAGGTGCAATTGGAGAACTTCGAGGAAGAACCCGGAGATCCGGTGGTATTCGTACCCAAAGGGCAATGGATTACCGGTGTCTCAGTTTCATATACCCAAAGCAACCAGAACAATTACCAGTTTCTGATAGTCGAGAACCTGAAGGGTAATACCTATACCTTCAATGTCTCGCCAATGGTAGTCTACGCTTTTACCAACGATATGGGCGTAGGCGGCAAGTTTGGTTACTCGCGCTCTCTGACCAAATTGGAGGAAGCAGATATCGTACTCGACTCAGAGACCAACTATTCGGTAGACCACATGTACCGGTTGGCGCATAATTATTATGCCATGGCGGTATTGCGAAACTATTTCTCTTTGGGAGGGTCACGCCGTTTCGGTATCTTCAACGAGGTCCAGCTCCAACTCGGAGGAGGCCAGAGTAAACTTATGACCGGAACCGGGGAAGACCTTACCGGTACTTACGAGCGTAACCTCAATATGAAGATCGGATTGGCACCGGGGATAGTCATGTTTCTAAACAACTACTCCGCCTTAGAGGTGAACGTGGGCGTATTGGGTTTCTCCTATACCCACACCAAGTCCCTGAAAGACCAGATATACGAGTCCCAAAGGCGGAGCAAATCAGCCAATTTCCGAATTAACCTATTCTCGATAACCTTCGGTGTCGGGTTTTACCTATAAATCTATAGCAGCATGAATAAGATAAAGAAAACAATCCTGTTTATGGCCGCTATAGGTTGGTTACTACTTTCACCGAACGCCTTTAGCGCACCTCTCCCCTCCCCGAGCGCCACACCGGCGACTGAGAATGAGGAATACGATGAATCGTTAAGCGAACGCGAAAAATTGGCAAAGTCTCTTATAGAAACAGTGCAGCGGTTATTGGAAAATGGAGACCGTCAGACAAAGGAGCAGTTGCTGAAGGAAATGAACATCCCTCAGACCTCCACGCAATCTAAAAAGGTCACCTCAAAAAAGCGTCCGAGCTCTTCACATAAAGAGTCAGCCCCTACATTGAATCCGGCACCAGCCAGCGAACGCTACACTAAATCCAACAACAATCCACGTCCTTACTTGGGAGAGGAGGTTCCGGAAGAATCCATAACGGATATCGATCTTTACGGAGACGAATATGAGGATGACGGATTAGAGGAAGATATAACCCTTTATGAGGATTCCATACCTGAATCGGCCCTGAAGTCATTGTTCCCATTCCTTAACCCGGCAGGAGATGAAGAGGTCTCAGAATCAAAGGGGAACTATATATGGGTGCCGGACTCGGTTTATGAACAGGTAACGGCCTTAATTGAGGGGCGCGCGACCACCGTCGCCCCGGGCCAAGGGAAATGGGTCACACCCGGATCAGAAATTGATCCATTGGATGAGATGGTAATTTTCCGCGGCGATACAATCCCAATGGTGATCAAAGACCGGAAGGTAGGGCGTTTCGACCGCAAGCTCTATAATTACTTGGCCTACCCACGCGGGATATGGGGCGCAGCCCTGACCGCCAGCTATGGAGAGCTAAGCACCGAGGACTTGGAACTCCTCTCACTTTTGAGCGACATAACAGTCAAAGGACATATCTTCTCCATCAAGCCCGCGATATACTATTTCATTAAGAATAACGTAGCTATAGGGTTACGGTTGGCTTATACCGAAGGAAGAGCCGGTATCGAATCCTTCAAGGTGGATATAGATGATGATATGAATTTCTCCCTGAGCGATATCGGGTATCACTCCGAGAATTATCAAGCAGGTATCACCCTGACAAGGTATTACGGTCTTTCGAGACGTAACCGAATCCATCTGACCAATGAAGTGGAGCTCGCCTTCTCCTCCGGAAACAGTGATTTCCGCCGTCCCTTCAACGGAGTTCCGAAAGAGACCCACACCACCTCGATGAAGGCTCAGCTGACCTTCTCGCCCGGTGTTTCGATCCAGATCATGCGTAACGTATCTTTCGATCTCTCATTCGGAGCCTTCGGTGTCTATATCGCCAGGAGCCGCGTAAGCGTGGATGGAGTTGACGAAGGGAGCCAGACAACGAGCGGGGCCAATTTCCGCTTCAATATTTTCAACATTAATTTCGGAATCGGTGTACACATCTGATAAATCTTCAATTTCGCCCCTAATCAAGAAAGGAGCACGGAGTGCATTGTACGCCGTAGCGGCAATGGCTCTATTAGGAGGGTGTATAAAGAATGACATCCCCTATCCCCATATACCGGTGGCTATACGTAAATTGGCTTGCCAAGGAGAGGAGAGTCCGGCCATGATTGATTCGGTCAACTCTACCGTTACCTTGAGACTCTTGGAGGATACAGACATCCAAAAGATCAAATTCACCGAATGTAAGATCTCGGAGAACGCGACCATGAGTCCTGACTTGAATGAAGGCACTTACGACCTTACAGATCCCATGGTCGTAACCCTGAGCCTTTATCAGGATTACCAATGGGTAATCAAAGCCGAACAAAATATCGAACGCTACTTTGAGATCGAGGGTCAGATAGGCGCCTCGACGATTGACCCGGTCGGACATAGGGTTATTGTCAAAATTCCGAGTACCGCCAATCTTGCTACTCTGACCTTATTGCAGGCCAAGTTGGGTCCGGCAGGTATAACAACCATGTCTCCTTCATTGACTCCCGGGCCGATAAACCTGAGCCGTCCCTTGGATGTGGATGTAACATATCATGGGAGGACAGAAGTCTGGACAATATATGCGGAGCGCACCACCCTCTTGGTTTCCACCACCTCAGTAGATGCCTGGAGCCGCATCTTATGGCTATATGGCAGCGGTCCGGCCGACGTTCAGAATACCTTTGAATATAAGGCTGATGGAGATGAGGAATGGACTAAATTACCGTTAGAAGAGATTACTCAGCAATCGGGCAACTTCTCAGCTTGTATCTCACACTTAGAGCCTCTGACAAAATATTCAGTCAGAGCCATAAGCGGTGAGAATGAGGGGAACATAATAACCGTTACCACCCAATCCACCGAGGAACTCCCGGATGGAGACTTCGATGAATGGAACAAAGTCGGAGCCGTCTGGTATCCTTACCCCGAAGGTGGTCCTCAATTCTGGGATACCGGAAACAAGGGAGCCGCAACCTTAGGGGAAAGCAATGTAACCCCCTCTGACCATGTACCTGCAGGACAAACAGGTAAATCTGCTAAACTTGAGACTAAATTCATAGGCGTAGGACCTTTTGGCAAATTGGGAGCAGGTTCAATATATACCGGCACCTACGTAAAGACAGACGTAACGAACGGAATACTTGATTTCGGTCGCCCCTGGACTCTAAGGCCGACATATTTAAGGGGTTATTACCAATATACTACTGCTCCTATTAATTATACATCAACAGAGTATAAAGCTCTTGAAGGCCGACCGGATACGTGCCATATCTATATTGCCTTGACTGATTGGACTGCTCCTTTTGAGATTCGTACAAATCCCAAGAACCGTCAGCTGTTTGATCCCAATTCATCAGCGGTAATCGGATATGGTGAGTTGATACGCGGAAGCAATACAAACGGTTATGAGCCGTTTGAAATAGAGGTGAAGTACCGAAGCACGAGCCGCATTCCGCGTTACATACAAATTACGGCGGCCGCCTCCAAGTATGGAGATTTCTTTACGGGAGGTACGGGAGCCACGCTCTATGTAGATAACTTCACTTTAGACTATGACCTACCTCAAGAAAGTAATAAGGGAAAGGGAATAGTGAATAAGAAAAAAGGTATCAGATAATAAAGAAGTAAGAATATGAAGAAAACGAAATTGATCGCATTGGGGGTTGCCCTCGCGGGATTGGCCTCAACAGCTTACGCGATAGATATCAAGGGACTTCTCGGGGGAAACGCAGGTGAGACAATCGGCAATATCATCGAGGGAGTCTTCACCAAGAGCAATCTGGAAGTGAAAGACTTAGCCGGTACATGGCAATCTACCGGTGCTGCTGTAACTTTCAAAAGCGACAACTTCCTTCAGAAAGCGGGTGGGATAGCCGGTGCAGCTGCTATCGAAAGCAAACTTAACCCCTATTTCGAGCGCTATGGTTTGGTAGGAGCTGAACTGGCAATCGCCGAAGATGGCTCTATGACCATGAAGATAAAGAAGATGACCTTGAAAGGAACCGTTAGCAAGGGTGAAGAAGAAGGTACTTTCAAGTTCGATTTCAAAGCATTCGGAGCTGTAAAAATCACCTCCTTAACAGCATACGTAGAGAAATCTCCTACGAGCCTGAATGTTATGTTTGATGCCAACAAACTAAAGTCATTCATCAGCGTAGTAGCTAACATCAGCGGTATGCAGCTTGCTAAAACAGCCGCTTCTATCTTGGACTCCTACGACGGAGCCTGCATCGGCTTCAAGATGAAGAGCATCGGTGGCGCTCCTGCTTCAACAGGGGTAGAATCCACATCAGACAGTTCTTCAGACGGAATCGGATCTCTTCTTAAAGGAGTATTAGGAGGTGGTTCTAAATCTTCTTCAGAACCGGAAAAGACAGAGCCGCAACAGAATGAGGAGACCGAATCTCAGACTTCCAAAGGAGTAGAACTCCTAAAAGGAATTCTTGGAGGCAGCAAAAAGTAAAAATATTCAAACAGAGGTCGTCTCTCCGGCCTCTGTTTTAATTTTAACCAATTTAATTTCACCAATTTAACTAATTTACCATGAAAAAATCTTTCGCTTTTTTAATGGCGTTAGGAGTGGCAAGTTCCGCATGGGCCTATCAGACCCCAAATGAAGGAACAACCTACACCCTCCAAGCCCTAAGTGAGATCTCTGATTCAGGGATATCAGCCTTCAATGACGGCTACCTTCTTAGTGAAGATCTGACCGTATCGGATCAAGATGAATTCCAACTTCAATCCAGAGACCGTCTCTACATCAGCGATGGCATCGTAGTGACTGTAGAGGGGAACGCTCTCTTTAATCCGGAAGAGACTGCCTATATCCTGCCTAAAAATGAGGAAGCATTACCCGGTGGTTTCAAACTGAGCGGAAAGGCTACCCTCAAAAACCTGGATATCCAGGGTGGTGGCTTCATGTACTTCGGCACTGAACCCCTCATCGTCGAGGATTGTACTTTTACCAATATCAATGATGCGTTGAGCGGTTATGGGGTAATTGTGTTGTCAGGCCAAAGTGTCGGCAGCCGTATCGCAAACTGTACTTTCAAGGATTGCGTACCCAGTGCGATCAACACTCCCTCTAACCTTGGTGTAGCCATGACTATCGAAGGAAACACAATCGAAAACGTATCAACCTCCAATCAGCTCCGTCCCTTCATCAATATCGCTTCTCCGTTAGAAGGAGAAGTTGTAATCCGCGACAACGTGTTGATAGGAGCGAAACTCGAAAAGCCGGGTGGCATCGGAGTATCCAACATGCTCAATATGGTCGGAGACAACAAGGTACTGATCGAGAACAATAAGGTAACTGACTGTTCATGGGGTCTTAACCTTGTCGGAGGTATGAACGTACGCGTTATCGGCAATGAGGTTATCTCAAACAGATGGGATACGGACGACAACGGCGGAATCGCCGTTACCATGTATTCCATGGCAGCTTACCCTCTTGAGGTATACGCAGAAGGAAACAGGTTTGAAGACAACAAATGGGGTCCTTGCGCTGTGATCGGTTCAATCTGCAACTTCGGCAAGACTGACGATGAGAATGCGGAGGACTACAATCCCGGCAACAACGTTTTCGTAAACAACCATTTCACCAATTCGGCCAACGAAGAAGTAAAATGTGATATCGCTAACAGCACTCCTAATACAATGTACGCCCAGGGCAACGTATGGAACGATGCTCAGACAGCTGAGGAAGCGGCCGCTACAATCTTCAACAACGTTGTAGATCCCGCTAAATATGGTCCGATCGTATATGACCCGATCCGTACTGAGGTTGGTGTGAAGTGTCTGCCCTCTAACCGTATGCCGGTAATATCAGGTCAGGTTGAGATTTATACTCTCGACGGACGTCTCATTATGAACGCTGATGCTTCAGCCATAGACCAACTCGAATCAGGCGCATACATCATCCGTTGCGGCAAGATCTCCCAGAAAATCGTAAAGTAATCTCGTATATCCGAGATAAACCATTGAACTATACAAAACCGCGGGCCTTGGAGGGTCCGCGGTTCTTTTCCTCTTTAGCAATTGAAAGTTCTTGCAATTGGAACTTATTTCATAAATTGGAGAGGGGCTTAGTCTGTAAAACGTGCCAAACGTGCGAGGTACTTGCCGATGATGTCGAATTCGAGATTCACGATGGTTCCGGGTTCGATTCGGCAGAAGTTCGTGTGATCATGGGTATAGGGAATGATTGCGACACTGAAACTGTCGTCAGTAGGATCGCAAACTGTCAAAGAGACACCATTCACTGTAACGGATCCTTTATCTACTGTCATGTAACCACGCTTTCCCATTTCAGGATCGAAATGGTAACGGAAAGTATAACGCCATGACCCATCCTCCTCTTTGATTGAAATACATTCAGCGGTGGTATCTACATGACCCTGGACTATATGACCGTCAAGCCGTCCGCCGATCGGCATAGAACGCTCTAAGTTCACCAGCGAGCCCACCTTCAACTGGCCGAGATTTGAACGCTTCAATGTCTCGTCAATTGCTGTAACTTTATAAGTATTGCCCGGACCCAGCTCCACAATTGTCAGGCAGACACCGTTATGGGCCAACGACTGGTCGACATGCAGCTCATCCGCAAACGGACAGCGCAATGTAAAGGTAACGTTCGAGCCATCCCGTTCCAGGGCGACTACTTCGCCCATATTCTCTACGATTCCTGAAAACATCTTTATCCTGATTTTAAATTTTTTTCAAAATTAATCACTGTCTGGCGAAAACAATCAAAATCCAAGCCATTTTTTTTGTATATTTGCCCTATGGGGACGATACTATTACCGAAAAACGCTGATACGGGTCAACCTCTCGCCCTTCCTTCAGCCCATAGCTATACCATAATCGGTGGGAACGGAGCCGGCAAAAGCCGGTTCATGGAACTTCTGATAACCATGACCGAAGGCAACAAAAGCGTGCTCTCGCCAATCGGGGACTCCATACCTTACACTCCCGCCCGGTCCCTGACATGGTTGTTGGAGAAATTATCCGAGGAAAGCAACTCGGACCTATTCGCCAAAGTCCGCGAATTTTGGAGCCTTCTCTTCAGTGGCAATCAAATGGTAAAGGATTCCAATGGGATATGGTTTACAAACAACGTAGGTCCGGAGCCATTTGATGCCTCGCGACTGAGCCGGGGCGAGAAGAGCGCGCTATGGTTCCTGGTCTCGGTAGCATTGGCAGACCCGGAAACTGTATTGTTTATAGATTCCCCGACCATTTTCCTGCATCCCTCGGTATCGGCACGGCTTTGGAATGAATTGGAACAATGGAAGACCCGGTCTGTATTCGTCTACGATACCAATGACCCGGTATTCGCCGCCTCCCGCCAGCATAACATTCCTATCTGGATCAAATCCTATACCCATAACCCGGAAGCCTGGAGCTATACCATCGTCAACGAAGAGAATCTGAGCGATGACTTCCTGCTCGATATATTGGGGAGCCGGCGGCCGGTGCTCTTTATCGAGGGAGATGCCACCCATAGTATTGATGCCCGTCTTTACTCTGCTATCTTCAAGGAATATGATGTCCGTCCCGTAGGGAGTTGCAATAAAGTTATAGAAGCGACCCGCACATTTTCCTCACTGAACTCCATGCACCGTCTGGAGAGCCACGGCTTAGTAGACCGCGACCGACGCACATGCTCAGAGGTTGCCTATTTGAGGATGAAGAATATAATGGTGCCGGAAGTAGCCGAAGTAGAGAATATCTTCCTTGCGGAGGGAGTGGTCAGGATAATGGCACGCCTGAAGAATAAGAATCCGGATAAGGTATTCCGGAATCTTAAGGCCGAGATACTGGGAGAATTCCGCGACAATATTGAGAAACAGGCACTTCAGCATACCCGCCATATAATGAAACGGGATGTTGAAAGGAAAATCGATGCTCGTTTTACCTGCATCACCGCACTTGAATTGCACATCAAAGGCTTAATCAACAAACTGAAGCCACGCGAGCATTATAACACACTGCTGAGAGAATTCCGGACCATGTTAAGTACCTCTGATTATGCCGGAATCCTTAGGGTGTTCAATGAGAAAAGGGTTTTCCGGCAAAGTTCGTTACACGGTATGCTGAATTATTCCGGCCCCGACCAATATATAGAGGGGGTATTGAGGGTACTTCATTCAGGAAGACCCGAAGGGGAGGAGATGAGACAGGAAATCCTGAAATTATTTGAGACTCCGCAAGAAGAGGCACCACTGCTTTATCAAGAAGAATGCCCGAAACCGAAACCAACCGCCACTCAGGTTGTTAAGCATAATAGAGGGAAAGGTATCTTCAGAGAGGAGAAAACCGGAATCCATCGGCAAAACAAAAATTCAAGTAGAAAAAAATCAAGAAGAAAATAATTAAATATGGCAAAGAAAAAACTGGCGATCCTGCGCAATGATCCTTGGCTCGACCCGTACACGGAAGCTATCGAAGGGCGTCATCAGGACGTGATCCGCAAATATGATGAACTGACCACCAACACAGACGGCTCATTGGTAGACTTTGCGAATGCCTACCGTTACTTCGGGCTCCATCATTTGGCAAATGGCAACTGGGTATTCCGCGAATATGCGCCCAACGCAACCGGTATCTGGTTGATCGGCACCTTCTCCGACTGGAAGGATGATGACCGCTACAAGCTGACAAATATCGGCGGCGGAGTATGGGAATTGAACCTCTCAGCCGATATGCTGCATAACGGAGACCTCTACAAGATGATGGTAACCTGGAACGGTGGCCAAGGGGAACGCATACCGGCCTACGCCAACCGCGTTGTCCAGGATCCCGAGACAAAGATTTTCTCTGCCGAGGTCTATTCTCCGGCGAAGCCATATAAATTCAAAGTAAAGAACTTTGTCCCCGATGTGAAGCCGCTTCTCATTTACGAATGTCATATCGGCATGGCGACTAATGAGGAGAAGGTAGGCTCTTACGAAGAATTCCGTAAGAACACACTGCCCCGAATCGCCGCTGACGGATACAATGCAATCCAGATCATGGCAATCCAGGAACATCCCTATTACGGGTCTTTCGGATATCATGTATCGAGTTTTTACGCTCCATCCTCACGATTCGGAACTCCCGATGACCTGAAACGCCTGATAGACGATGCGCACGAGCGTGGCTTGGCTGTGATCATGGATATCGTACATTCACATGCCGTAAAGAATGAAGTAGAAGGATTGGGTCGTCTCGACGGCAGCTACGACCTTTACTTCAATAGCGGAGACCGCCGCGAACATCCGGCTTGGGACTCTCTGCTATTCGACTACGGCAAGAACAGCGTACTACATTTCCTGCTCTCCAATTGCAAATATTGGATGGATGAGTTCAAATTCGATGGATTCCGCTTCGATGGAGTTACCTCGATGCTCTACTATGACCATGGACTCGGAAAAGCCTTCGGAAGCTATGGGGACTACTACGATGGAAATCAGGACACCAATGCCTTGACCTACCTGACCCTTGCCAATATCCTTATCCATGAGGTAAACCCAAATGCCATAACTATCGCAGAGGAAATGAGCGGTATGCCGGGCTTAGCTATACCATTCCGCGATGGAGGTATCGGTTTCGACTATCGTATGGCAATGGGTATCCCAGACTATTGGATCAAGATGATCAAGGAGAAGAAGGATGAGGACTGGCATCCTACCAATATCTTCTGGGAACTGACTAACAGGCGAGCTGACGAGAAGACAATCTCCTACTGCGAGAGCCACGACCAGGCCCTCGTAGGCGACAAGACAATCATCTTCCGTCTTATCGACAAGGAGATGTACTGGCACATGATGGTCGATGATCAGGATTTCACGGTAGAACGCGGAATGGCGCTCCACAAGATGATCAGATTGGTTACGCTCGCTACCATCAACGGCGGATACCTTAACTTCATGGGTAATGAATGGGGTCATCCGGAATGGATCGACTTCCCCCGCGAAGGCAACGGCTGGAGCTACAAATATGCCCGCAGGCAATGGGAGTTGGTAGACCGCGAGGACTTGAAGTACAAGTACCTCAACGCTTTCGATAATGATATGATCGAAATAGTCTCCAAACAATACAACTTCCAGGACAAACCGGTTGAGAAACTTTGGGAGAAGGATGATGATCAGATACTGGCCTTCCGTCGCGGTGATCTCATCTTTGTATTCAACTTCAACCCTGTACAGTCGTTCCCGGGCTATGGATTCCTCGCGCCTTCAGGTGAATACGAGGTTGTACTTGACTCAGATTCCTTGAAATTCGGTGGACATGGTCTTGTAGACGACAAGGTACATCACTTTACTACCCCGGATCCTCTTTATGAACCCTCCGGTAAAGGTTGGTTGAAGATGTATATCCCGGCCAGGACCGCACAGGTACTGAAAATGGTCAAGAAACGTCCCTCACCTAAAAAGAGCGTACGTCCTACGACTGTCGAGAAAACCCTGAAAACCGCAAAAGCTAAGGAGACAAAAGTGGAAAAATCCGCGAAAGCATCAAAAGCAAGCAAATAAAATGGGAAAAATCATCATAGCTATCGACGGCTATTCCTCCTCCGGCAAATCTACGATGGCTCGCCAGCTCGCTTCCAAGATAGGGTATGTCTATGTAGATTCGGGAGCGATGTATCGCGCTGTTACCCTTTACGCTATCCGTAACGGGTTGGCTACCCCTGCAAGCGGAGTCGATGCGGTGGCATTAGTAAAGGGCTTACCTCAGATCAGCATATCATTTGCCGTACAACCTGACGGTTCACAACATACCCTACTGAACGGAGAGGATGTAGAGAAAGAGATCCGCGGTATGGAAGTCAGCAACTTGGTCAGTCCCGTAGCTGTCATTCCGGAAGTACGCCATAGGCTCGTCGCCCTCCAGCAGGAATACGGGCGAGAGAAAGGGATTGTCATGGATGGACGGGATATTGGCACGACAGTCTTCCCGAAAGCAGAGATGAAAGTGTTTGTAGAGGCCTCACCCGAAGTGCGTGCGCGCCGCAGACAACTGGAACTCGAACAGAAGGGAACACCGGTAAGTTACGAGGAGGTATTGGCAAACGTTACGGAACGTGACCATATCGACACCACCCGTAAGGAATCACCTCTGAGGAAAGCTGATGATGCCTTTGTACTCTGTAACGACAATCTTACGATGGACCAACAGCTTGATATCCTCGTAGACCGTTTCAATAAGATTACGGAGAAAGCATAAATGAAAGTTGAGATCGACAGCGGTTCCGGATTCTGCTTCGGAGTCGTAACCGCCATAAAGAAAGCTGAAGAGGAACTCGAGAAATCGGGTTCCCTTCACTGTCTTGGGGATATAGTACATAACGCCCGGGAAGTCGAAAGGCTCGAAAAGAAAGGATTGGATACCATTACACATTCCGAATTGGAGGAATTGGAGGATTCAACGGTACTGCTCCGCGCCCATGGCGAGCCACCGGCTACTTACCGTATAGCTGAAAAGAACAATATCAAGATTATAGATGCCACCTGCCCGGTAGTGCTCCAGCTCCAACGTCGTATCAAACAAGCCTATGACGATACCCGCCACTTGGCGAACCCTCCCCTTATATTGATATACGGGAAATTAGGTCATGCGGAAGTGAACGGGCTTGTAGGCCAGACAGATGGCACTGCGATTGTAGTCCAAGGGATTGAAGACTTGGAGGGGATTGACTTGGACAGAGACATACTACTCTATTCCCAGACCACAAAGTCATTGCAAGGTTTCCGGGATATGGTAGCTGAAATCGAGCGGCGTAAGAGGAAAGGGTCATTCGATTACTATGACACGATCTGCCGCCAGGTAGCTAACCGCTTAGGGAAAATTCAGGAGTTCGCGGCCAGCCATGATGTCGTTCTATTCGTTTCCGGGGCCAAGTCCAGCAATGGGAAGGTATTGTACTCAGCCTGTCTTGAGGTCAATCCCAATACCCACATGCTTACAGACGAGAATGGGCTGAAACCGGAATGGTTCGAAGGCGCGGAAACAGTGGGGGTCTGCGGAGCTACCTCTACCCCGAGCTGGCTGATGAAAAAAGTAGCTGAGGCAGTAGAAGCTATTAAAGATTGAGGTTTAGCATGGAAAAACAGGAAGAGATAGACCGGAAGTTTATGTCGGCCGCTCTGGAAGAGGCCCGGGTAGCCGCTGAAGAGGGCGAGATACCGGTTGGAGCAGTGATAGTTTGTAACGGCAAGATCATAGCCCGCGCCCATAATCAGACCGAACGCCTAAGCGATGCTACGGCTCACGCTGAAATGATAGCCTTAACCTCGGCCCAGAACTATTTCGGAGGAAAAGCCTTGCCGGATTGCACACTATATGTTACTTTGGAGCCATGTCCGATGTGCGCCGGTGCGATCGGCTGGACTCGGATCGGAAGGATTGTATGGGGCGCGGACGACCCCAAACGCGGCTTCGCCTCCTATTGCGAGCCTCGTCGCTCACCCCTACACCCCAAGACATTAATAACCCGCGGAATCCTTGCTGAAGAAAGTGCCGAAGGAATGAGGGACTTCTTCCGCCAAAGACGGTAAAATTGCACATTTCACCGAAAAAATTGCAAAAGGCTGAAATTGGGACGCAATCCCCATTTCAGCCTAAATTATTATTTATCAATATCTTAACTTGATACATTAACAGTTATTGCAAAATTGTTGCAAAAACGTTGCAAAAATGTTGGCTGTTTGAAAAGAAAATGTTAATTTTGTGGTATCAAGTTCGGTGCTCCCATAGAGCGAAGAGCTTGTAAGTCTCTCCTGACGAATCTAAATACCGATGATTGACCTTCTTTATTGATTACGATCTTCATTGATTGCGATTCCATTTAAGAGCCTTTTAGACACAATTTTCTTTCTTTCAACCCGACTCTTATGAGTAAAAGAGCCAAACTCAGAAGTGCCTTGATTGCATACGCGGTAGGGGATGCATTAGGGAAAGGCACAGAATTCATGGAGACCAACATCATCCGCAGAAGGTATCCTGCTGGTCTCAGGCGATATGACGATATCTATATGGATGCCCACCGTTCCCAATGGGACAAGGGAGACTGGACTAATGATACCGTCGTAGTGCTGAATATGGCTCGCGGGATAATCCAGGATCACGGATCGCTTCACTTACGTCATCAAGCCTCCATTCTACATAATTGGTTTAAATCCCAGCTCGTAGATGTCCCGACAAACGTAAGATGGATACTATCCAGACCCGGATACACTGAGGAACCTCTGATAGTCTCATCCCAAGCATGGAGCGATTCCAATCTCGTTCCCTCAAATGAAGGCTTAGGTCGCGCTCTGCTCGCCAGCCTTGCTCCCGGAAACCCGGAAACCAACGCCAAGTCCATCTGCTCCCTGACACATAATGAAGTCAGATGCCACGCGACTGCTATTTTGATTGGCCGTCTGGCTAACGATCTCTTCAATACCGGGAACCCCACTCCCCGCAATAAGATAATCGAGATAGCCCGCAATCTTCATCCAAGTATCGTGCCTTATCTTAACGTAGCCTATAACGGACGTTTAGAGGAGTTGGAACTGGATGACCCGGATACTTTGGCCGACACCCGCAAGTCTGCAGCGGCTGCTATCTGGACTCTTGTGCATTGCGATACTCCGGCTGAGGCTATATTCGCTTTGACCGATGCAGGGGGAGATAGCGACACTAACGCTGCTTTAGGAGGGGCTTTATTGGCATTAAAGCAAGAGGGAGAACTGGATCTCCCAGACCATCTTGTTTCCGGACTTAAGAACCTGGACCAGATAGAAAAGGTAAGTCACGACTTAGCGGATGTCTGGCATCATTATGATTAAGACCGGGTCTCATAAATTTTAAGAAATGAAAAAAGCATGGATAGAGGCGATGCGACTGAGAACACTACCGGTCAGCATCGCCGGTGTTTTAGGAGGAGTAACAGTAGCGACAGCTTACGGATGTTTCACTTGGCTACCGGCCGTGATCTGCCTTCTGTTCGCATTAGCGGCACAGATCGCTTCTAATTTCGCCAATGAGTATTTCGATTATGTGAATGGCCTCGACAAACCGGGACGCGATGGGTTCCGGCGCGGAGTCGCCGAAGGGGATATTACCCCCGATGCAATGAAAAGAGCGACCCTGCTTACCCTGGCGATTTGCGCATGTCTTGGCCTCTCCCTGCTGATATGGGGAGGATGGTGGTTGATTGCCGCCGGAGCTGTTATCCTGTTGGGGGCGTTGGCATACAGCGGGGGTCCCTATCCCCTATCCCATCATGGGTTAGGAGATATCGCGGTAGTCTTCTTCTATGGCTTGGTACCGGTTTTCTTCACCGCCGTCATACAGGCAAATGCCTGTATGACACCTTGGGATATATCTTCACCCGAATTCCCTTACCCCTTATGGAGTTCAGCCCTGACTATGGGATTGGCAGTAGGGTTGATGGGAGCGAATGTTCTGATCGTAAATAATTACCGCGATGCCGATGATGACCGCAATGTTGGCAAGCATACAACGGTCGTTATTCTGGGACGTCCGGCAATGCGCGCGGTTTACCTTTTCGACTGGTTATGCGCAGACCTGTTGATAACTTTAGATAACTATCGCGGTATTGGGTTGGCTTTTTGGATTGGAATAGCTATTTTTGTAATCCTTCAGCTGATATTATGGATCAGATTAGGGAAATGGTCCGGTTCTCAGCTGAACGCGCTTCTCAGACAGACGGCCTTGGTGACCTTGGCTGTCATCCTTCTGACACTGGGATGCGTAGTCTTCTAAATCAGTAGATTATCCCCAATAATCCTTTTTCAATATGCCAGCCCAAAATCAATATAACAACAGGTTTTCCAAGCGCGACAATTCTCCGACACCTACGCCCGGAGGAAAATTACCACCTCGGGATACGGATCTCGAGGAGGCGGTGCTCGGCGCGCTGATGCTCGAGAAAGACGCATATATGAATGTATGCGATATCCTTGTGCCCGAGAGCTTCTATGACCCCAATAACCAAAAGATATATCAGGCTATCTCCACCTTAGGCCTCTCTCAGCGCCCTATCGATATGCTTACAGTAACTGAACAGTTACGGGTTGACGGGACACTGGATGAAGTCGGCGGAGCCATACATATCACCGAGCTGACAGGACGTGTTTACTCAGCTGCCAATGTGGAGTATCACGCCAAACTCATCGCTCAGAAATACCTTGCCCGCCGGCTCATAAACTTCTCGACGATAGTCGAGGGGAAAGCTTTCGATGAAAGCAACGATGTAGACGACCTGCTACAGGAAGCGGAGGGTCTTCTTTTCGACATTTCCCAAACCCAGCTGAAGAGAGAGGTAGTCCAGATAGACCCTGTCTTGAACGAGGCGATCGAGCAGATCCAATTGGCAGCCAACTCAGATACAGGTCTATCTGGTCTGAAGACCGGATTCACTGCGTTGGATAAGATTACTGCCGGTTGGCAGAATTCTGATCTGATAATCATTGCCGCTCGCCCGGCGATGGGTAAGACAGCGTTCATCCTATCCATGGCCAAGAATATGGCGGTAGACTATAATATTCCGGTTGCTATATTTACGCTGGAGATGCCGAATGTGCAATTGGTAAAGCGTGTCCTTTCCAATGTCGCTGACCTCGAAGGTGAGAAGATCAAGACGGGGCGTCTTTCTCCCGAGGAGTGGGATAGGCTTAACGACCGACTGCGTAATATTTTCTCCGCCCCACTCTATTTGGATGAGACTCCTTCGTTGAGTATTACGGAACTGCGTACCAAAGCCAGGCGATTGGTCAGGGAGCATGGGGTTAAGTTGATAATGATTGACTATCTGCAGCTGATGACCGGGAGCGGTCAGAAGTTTGGCAGCCGTGAGCAGGAGGTATCTACCATATCCCGTTCGCTAAAAGCTATGGCAAAGGAACTGAATATCCCTGTAATAGCCCTTTCCCAGCTGAACCGTAGTACCGAGACCCGCGAGGACAAGAGACCGGTGCTTTCTGACCTCCGTGAATCAGGTGCGATCGAACAAGATGCGGATATTGTCTGCTTTATCCACCGTCCGGAATATTATAATAGAAGTGGAGTAGATGCCGAGAACCGAGATATCCGTGGTGTAGGCGAGATTATAATCGCAAAGCATCGTAACGGCGCTGTTGGAGATGTGAAACTCCGTTTCGTTTCCAAATATGCCCGTTTCGAGGATTGGGATAATGGTTTCAATAATCTTCAGGAAGCAATCCAGAGTTCCGGTATCAAGTTAGAGTCCAAGATGAACAACGAACCATCGGCTGATATAGGAGAGTTTGGCGCTCAGGTAA
Source organism: uncultured Sangeribacter sp. (assembly GCA_964553075.1). Lineage (GTDB taxonomy): Bacteria > Bacteroidota > Bacteroidia > Bacteroidales > Muribaculaceae > Lepagella. The sequence goes on from CAZKJP010000004.1 coordinate 23,923, forward strand.
GTCCGGCGCTCGGGAACGGTTTCGGATCCTCGCCATTCGGTATACCGGGTCCAGACCTTATGCCCGGTCCTGGAGAGGATACTCCTTTCTAAGGCTTACACCCCGATTCATAAAAATGTTGTCTAAATTCGCGCCATAGCGGGCTCAAACAGTGTGATTCCGTGCTGATTCCAGCTCTAAATTTGGCGGTTTAATAGATTTTTTATAATTTTGCACTCCGAATGGACCGCAGAGTACTGTAACGTTGATACTGCAGATTCTATAACGTGCTGTATTTAAGTCCGTTCATTACGAAAAGAAACAATTTAAGCTTAAATAAGAAATGAAAAGAACGTTCCAACCCTCAAACCGTCGCCGCGTTAACAAGCACGGCTTCCGCGAGAGAATGGCCACTAAAGATGGTCGCAAAGTATTAAGCCGCCGCCGCGCTAAAGGCCGCTACTCACTTACAGTTTCCGATTCTATCGGCAGCAAGTAAGAAAAAGATAAAAACCGAAAAGCCCCGCTTTCAGAATTATTTCTGTCAGCGGGGCTTTCCCATATATGTCTTTGTTGTTTTGTATTGAAGTCGTTGCAATTAAGATTACAACGACTTCAATTCCGGGAATTACTTACGGATTACCTTCTTACCGTCTACGATATAAAGGCCGGCAGGAAGTTCATCGATAGAAGCAGCGTTCACACGAGTTCCATCAACACTGTAGATTTCTTTAGCCTTGGAAACTTCAGAAACCTTATCTACGTCTACACCATCTCCTTTAACAGTATAAGTAAGAGTCAGCGGACCTGAATACTGGCCGTCGTACATAGCAGCACCTTCCAGGATAAAGGTCATGTAGGGAACCTTAACTGTATAAGTACCCGCTGTCTCGATTACAGGATCAATATAGACAATGGCCTGATTAGAAGCCTGTCCATAACCACCTACGCTTATCTCACCGTAAGCTACAACTTCACCGTTAGTATCGTAGACTTCGATATCTTCAGCTGCGCGATAGTTTTCATAGATATCAGCGTAATCTACATATAGGAGTTCGATTTCTTCGAGCTTTTCGATTTCAGCTCCGTCAGCGGGATAAACTTCTACGTTATCAACGCGTGCGGACGACGGTGCACCCTCCTCAATGATATAACGGAATTGATACTCAGGCTCGTCATCATCGGTCAAATAATCATAGAAAGCACCTTCAGGAACAATCAGCAGATAGTGACCCGGCGTAGTAACAGGTTCGGTAAGATGCACGTTTCCGTTTGCCATACCGGCTCCTTCCATCGGAATACCGGTTGCTACGATAGTTTGGGCATCGTCATCGGTTACCAAGTAGCAGTCTATTGTCGAATTATAATCTATATAGGAGGTACGGAAAGTGATTACGAAGTCCTGGAGCATGGAGTAGGTGCCTTGCGCGGGATCGATGCTTACAGGATTTTCGATCGGCTGCCATTCATCCGGATTGGGTTCGCCTTCAATGGTTACAGTCCATTCCAACTTCATGCCGTCATATTCATAATCCCAGTCATACCAGTAAGAATTCTCCGGTACTGTGATGGTATATTCACCCGGGGCAGTGATCGGGGTCGAGAGATTGAACATGATAGTTGACTCATCGGAAGATGCGCTGGTAGTACCCGCTACCGGCACATTGTTGATCATAACTCCGGGGTTGGAGTTGTACCAATGGATTTCCGGCCAATATCCACTTATGTACTCGATGGAGATGGTGGAGATCTCATCGACTACCGCGTTCTGAGCCGGAGTAACGGTAAGGATGTTCGGCACATAAGCCGAAGCCAACAGCGGGGTCAACAATGCCGCTGAGAAAAGAAGTAGAGTTTTCTTCATAAAGTAACTGAATAAATTATGTTCGCAAACAGGAATCCGGCCTTTGGAGCCGATAGGGATCTCCTAACCGTTACCGACTTAAAGCAAGCGGTTGGGAGGGGGTTTCCGCGATTCCCACTTGCGAATTTATAAAAAATATTTCGATTTCCAAAAATAAATCAACACTATTCTCCAATCCTTTTGTCTACTGTAAATTCTTTTAGTGGTCCAAGGCCAAATAAAGGGAATATAAGAGTTTTTGGTCTTGTAAATGAACTTTTAGGGGTTTGGACGTGTTAAAGTATCAAAAATAAAAACAAATCAAACGCAAGGTTATGGATACAAGAGAAAGACACATAAAAGAAAACGAGCGCCGCGAAGAAGCGCCCAATGCAGACCTTTTGGCTGACAGCCTTCCCGCAAACGGTAAGGAGCGCAAGCGCAAAGACACAGTTAAGATCAATAAACTCTGGCTCTGGTTCGGAGTGATCGTACTGATCTTCATACTTCTGTTCTGGCTCTTCGCCATTGGCACTTTCGGCGACCTCGCAGACTGGTTCAACGGTTAAACCGCCGGTCTGTCCCTCACACTAAAAACCACATAAGCGTAATAAGGGCTGCTCCCACCCCGGAAGCAGCCCCACCTTTTTTACCATCTCTCGAAAAAGAAGGCACTGAGCACTTAGTGGATTATATACTTATGTGCTTTCAATCCCTGTTTGACTATGTAAATTCCGGCAGGAAGGAATTCGTTCAGTACCGGTTTTCCATCGATAGAATAGACACTAACAGGATTGCCATCGGTGCTAACTATCTTACCATCACTGAAGAGTAATTGGTAATCCTTCTCATTCATCTGTTTTACTCCGGAAGATAAGGAAGCGATATAGAAGGCCGGTGAAATGGTCTGAGTCTGGGAATTTCCACTTTCATCTTTCAAGCTGATCCGAACATCAAACCATCCATTAGGACTCATTTGATCTACCGATTCTAAACTTCCCTCAAAACAATAGCCATATCCTGGCATAAAGAATTTATCTGGGTTTTCCCTTATCGTAAGTTCGGTAAAATCTTCACTACCAAAGGGGGCGTAGCTCATACTGATTTCGCTCATGGGTTTTACTCCCATCATACTATAGATGTAATTCTCATCATATTCGATTTGGAAATCACCTGCATAGAACGAAAACTCACCATCCTCGGCATTTTCAAAACGGTCAGTCATATGAGAAGATCTGTTCCGGAATTGAAGAGTCTGAAGTGTCGGAGGTACACAATCAGCCTCACCTACATTCATTCCAATATGGGTCCGATTACTACCCGGTATTTCCCCATCGACCGATACATTGAAATTATCCAAATAATATTCTAACAGATTTCCATTTCTGGTAGATTCAATTTCCATGGTAAAATCATCTACCAGCATTGATTCTCCAGCCCGACCGGAGTATCCGAAACTCAGAATTCCCATATCCAGAATGTCATCAATAAAGAAATCCGGTATTTCTCCATCTTCCGGATCCCATGTACATAAGGAGGTGAGAACCGGAGCTGAATTACCCATTCTATACATTACGTCCTCCAATGGTAAGACCAGATACGGATTTACCTTTTGGAACATATCTGAATGAGCTATGTTACTTAACATCTGAGAGTATAGGTCTCCATTATAACCATAGTTACCTCCCATGGTGATATTATGAGGGATATATTGGATCTCTCCCTCTCTGACCGTGAACAATTGGCTTGCGATATTCTCTTCTTCGTCCCCAAGTGCCCATGTAAAGAAGGAACCACAAATCTTAGCCTTATCAATCCCTACCATTGAAACATCAGGAACACACATCAATATTTCCGATGAATAAGAATCTCCTTCTTTTAAATTGTATCCAAATCCATACTCATAAGCTATCCAGCCATCTAAGGTCCCCTCAACACAATATTTCGTACCTCTGGGCTTTCCATCACTAAAAGGAGTATAAGCGTATGTAAGAGAAGTTTTCTTATAATTCTCGGGATCATTACAGAAAATTTCCGGAGTTCTGGCAGTATTACTCTGAAGGAACCACCATTCAGATTTGGATTGACATGCTATAGCAGTGCCGGTAATTCCCATTCCCTCGGGAAGCGGGTTGATATGAAGAACAGGTATCTTCCACACCTTAGTTGGCTGACCATCCGTATAAGATCTGAATCTTATAAAGAAGTCTTTATAAACCCTGCCTGCTCCTTCGGGTTCAAAAACACAGATATCCCCGAATACTTCCTCTACCGCGCCCTCCTCATCAAAAGTTATTTCTCCAGTGAAAGGATTGTACGCACCGGGTTCATCATACGTTGCTTCCCCAGTCTGAGAATCATATAATCCATGCTTTACCGTAATCGGCTTACCTTCCGGGGTAAATAACTCCAACCGATAATTATCAGTGATAGAATAGCCGTCTATAACGACTTCCATTCCATCTGCCATTTCAGGCAACCTAACCAAATAATGATACCATTCGTTAGGATTTTCAGCCTTTTCATTTGACCGGAATGCGCCGCAAATAATATCTCCGTAGAATCCTTTTGGAATTTCCAGGGTAACTTCATCTTGGCCTTCCCAGTATGTATACCAACCCATAGCCTGTTCAGTATAGTCAACATCATAAGGGGTCAACCATTCCGGATAAACGAACTTCACGTTCAGGGTTATCCATTCGTAATCCTCCTCTTCTTTTAGAGGTGGTGTTGAAAAACGTGGATAGTCAGGGGTCTCCATCATTTCTGCATCAAGGTTACTTAACCTATGATACACATTGCCATGTCTGTCACAGTGGCGAATACTGTAATCCGCTCCTAATCCTAACAGAGGAATAGCCAAGGCGGTCAATAAAGTAAATACTTTTTCCATATTCAATGGATTTTATTTTCCGGTACGCTTCCGGAAGGTTAGAATAAAGAGTTATAGCGTACGTTGCGCCTAACATTAACTAATATAGCAATCCCCAGTCGAGCGAAGGAAGCCAGAGATCACCTCTGTGCAAAATTACAGTAAAGATTACTCATCGGCCTTTAAAAGCCTCCCCATCTTTACCCTAACAGATACTCAAAAAATACTTAATTTTCATCTATCAACTTAATAATCAATCATTTGTTTCCTTATACTTAACCCATTCTTCCGGAAATTAAATCCAGCTGCCTCTCATCTTTCGGAATTTTATCACTAACTTGCAGCATGAAAGTTTTGACCACCATATTTTCGCTACTATTATCCTATATTATTTGCGTTGCGGGAGATTCCGAATTTAGGAGACTGGAAGTACTCCAGGATTCCGGTAACTTTAAGACATTGGTAACCGAAAGTCTCCTATTAGAGAAGCAATATGCCGATTCGTCTCTCGACAAGCAACTGACTATAAAAAATTATCTGGTTTCCGGCTATATCGGCACTCATGATTATGAAAATGCTCTGCGTTTGCTGAATAAGACCATAGAAATCCGCAAACCGGATAGTCTCCGATACTACGACTTGCTCGCCTATATTGCCATGAACGATGTTTTCAGCTCTTTACAACTCCTTACCCTTTCCAATAAAGCCATAGAAAAAGGAGAGGAAGTACTAAAGTTAATAGGAAGCATAAATGAAGAAGAGGCATCTAAATATAAATCTCATCTCAGTTTGGCTAAGGCGGTAAAAGCCCATAGCGAAGGAAACCTCACCCGAGCCCTTCAAGAATGGAAAGCTGTTGAGTTTAACTCCCAGTCAGATAGCAACCATAGACTTACTTGGTTAGGAATGGGAGGCACCATTTACGAAGATATGGGTGAATATGAAAAATCCTCCCAATACTATTCCCAAGCTTTAGAGGATTCTTCTATGAATCCTAATAAAGCACGCATTTTCCTTCGCTATGTATCGCAGGAAATAAACCGAAAGAGGTATGAGGAAGCTACCGAACTGATTGAAAAATATGGTGACAAATTCAATGTAATGGGGGACCCCAAGATGGAAGCTTTCTACTTATATGCGTTGGGATACATTAATTATAAAACCGGGCAATATCAAGATGCGTCTCGCCTGTTTGCGATCTCCCACTTTTTATCAGACTCTATTTCAAAAGCAGAGGACCGACTGAAAAATGAACTCATCGCCCAACGGATTGATCCATCAGATTATTCTGCTTTGGAGAAAAGGATTGAGAATGATAGGGAGACTCATCAAAGAATGTTGATATTCTTCCTAATTATTTTCATACTGCTCTGTCTTGTAATCAGCATCACGCTCGTTCTTAAAGGGCGCGCCCAACGATCAGCCTTAAAATCTGAACAATTAAGGTTACAGGCTGAGTTAGACCACTCATCCCGAAACAATGAACTTAAGGAACAATTGATCAACCGTCAATCTGAATTAGAGAAACAGACCTCTCAATTAGAGGCCAAAGACCAGGAATTGGCTGCCACAAAAAATGCCCTCCTTGAAAAAGACAAGGAGATGAAAGGGATGACTTTGGAAATCTCCAAAAGCACATCGGCTATAGACACCATCCAATCGGAGGTACGGAAGAAAGAGATTCCCTTGAATGAAAAATTACGAAACATTGAATCAGCCCTGCGAGAAGCCAATATTGATCTCCGGTTAAGGGATTCTTTTCAAATGAATTTCGACCGGACCAATCAACGCCTATATCAGGTATTGAATATTAAACATCCTGATCTTAGCAAATCGGAACTGTCCATGTGTGCTTACATCTTACTTAACCTGAATTCCAAAGAGATTGCCGAGCTGACCCATCGCAGTGTGAGGACTGTAGATAACATCAAGTATACCCTAAGGAAGAAACTTGGCATAGAGGGTTCCACCCTAACCTATCTACAGACTCTCCTCACATCGAGCCGGGATAATAAAGATCATTAATCCAGAATAATAACAATCTTTGAGGCAGCAATAATACAGGAATTAGATTTGGTTATGTGGGGGGAATTTTGTAATTTTGCGATGCTTTTCGGCAAAGGGGCTGGACAGGCATGGCTAATATCGGGAAGATGGAGGCCGCTGCAAGGGGAGTGTGATCCCCGTCCGGATTCCTTTATAGAAAAGCCCAACTAATTTTTTAACCCGGAGTCGGCATTATAAATTACTACGGCTCCATAATCACACTTAAACACAATGCATCTTTCAACTGAAGAAAAGCAGGAGATTTTCGAAAAGTACGGCCAGGGCAAGAATGATACCGGTAGCCCCGAATCACAAATCGCCCTCTTCTCCATCCGTATCAAACACCTCACCGAGCACCTGAAAGAGAACCACAAGGACTTCGTAACCGCCCGTTCTCTGAAAGCCCTGGTAGGCCAGCGTCGCCGTCTGCTCGATTACCTGATCCGCAAGGACATCAACCGTTACCGCGCAATCATCGCTAAGAAAGAACTCGGTATCCGTAAGTAATCCCCGGAAATCTCTTTCCAAACATAGGCCCGCACCTCCACAATCTGATTCATTCATTAGGAGAGGCCTAAAAATGCACACTTTACAAAGGCGTGTCGATAAAAAATCGACGCGCCTTTGCTATTTTATGACTTTTTGAATAATTTTGTAAATTTATCTATAAGACCATTTCAGAAACCCTGTCCCGGCAGGCTTTCCCCCTCTGAAATCGTTTTCCATACTCTTATCCCAGTCATACCGAATGACCAACATACCTTCATTCATTCGCAGAACGCTATCATACCTTCCCGGATGGCTTTTGACCATAATATGCACCTTGGCCATATTATGGCTCACACTCGCGCCCGATCCCCTCGGCGAGACTGAAATTCCACTGTTTCCCGGAGCGGACAAGGTATGTCATGGAATAATGTTTGGCGGATTGGTATGGTGTATACTCCTTGACTGCGAACGCCGTAAATGGGTGCGTCCGACACAAACCCTCTATATATTGGCCATAGCCGGTTCAGCCCTCTTTGGGATCCTCATCGAATACCTCCAGGGAATGATGGCCATTGGCAGAAGCTACGATTCACGTGACTCGATGGCAGACTTAGCCGGCGCTATAATTTTCGGGATAATATATATTCCAATCTCCTCCTGGTTATTAAAGAAATAAGACAATGCCCTCATCCGAAATAGATAAATTACCTCCGCAGGCTCCAAAGAAAAACAAAAAAGGGAGATGGTGGAAGATTCCTCTACGTATATTGGGAATCCTCCTGCTGATCATTATTCTAATACCGGTATTGCTGTATGTTCCTCCGGTACAGTCTTTGGTTAAGGATCTTGCCTGCTCAATTGTAGGCAAATCAACCGGTATGCAACTTGAAATCGGCCATTTCGGACTGAAATTTCCATTGGATGTCCAATTGGATGATGTGCTGATGATGCCAGCTCCCGGAGACACAATGGTAGCAGCCAAATCCTTGACAGCCGATGTCAAGATGCTTCCTTTGCTGAAGTTGGATGTCCAGATTAACAAACTTGAACTTGAACAGGCAAGGCTCCGTATACTATCTGCCGATTCTTCAATGGATATGCGGATCAGAGCCGGCATATTAAGAGTCGCCGAAGGGTCCTCGGCCAATATCAAGACAGGGCTTATAGACTTGCATGACGCATATCTAAGGGATGCGGACGTGAATTTGGATATGGATGTATGGAAGAAACAACCTACCCCAACCGACACGACCGCCACCCAATTCATCATCCGAGCTGACAGGCTGAAAGTGGATAACTTCGGTTTCGGTATGGCTATGCTCCCTACTATCGACACCCTTTCCTTAGTCAGCCGTAGTCTGGAGATTACAGGCGCTGACATAAACCTGGTAAACAATACCATCAAGGCTAAATCACTAATTGGGGATACGGGTAATTTCACTTACCTCACTCCAACTCAGGAATACATCAACTCACATCCTGCTCCCATCGATACCACATCGGCAGCTGAGAATACACCCCCGATGGTGATTACAGGTAACAAAGTTGCTTTGACCGGTTTTAAGGTACTTTACGCAGTCAAGGGAGCCTCTCCACTACCGGGTTTTGATCCCTCCTACATATCACTGAGCGACCTGAACGTGGAATTGAAGGATTTCCGCAATGCCGCAGTAGACATAACGGCTCCTATACAGCGTCTTGAGGGGAAGGAACGCTCCGGATTGAATATCACCTCCGGCACCGGTGTCTTCTCGATGGACTCTACCGGAATGGCTCTTAGTGACCTGAAGGTGCGCACTCCATTCTCACGCCTGAATGTATCAGCTAAGATTCCCAATGCACTTATGGCACTACAGCCACAGGCCATGGTGGATGTAGATGCGGACGTTTCGCTCGGGATGCCTGATATCAATTCGTTCATGCCGGATTTGAAGAAATATACGACTCCGATCGGCAATGCTCCTTTAAACGCCAAGCTGATAGCCAAAGGGGCACTTGACGATGTGGTAGTTCCTCAGCTTGACGTAGCTCTTCCGGGGATTCTTAGTCTGAGAGCGGCCGGGAAAGCACGCAATGCTCTTGACTTTAAGAAACTGATAGCGGATTTACAGTTCGACGGGGAGATCTCACGTCCCTCTACAGTTGAAAAAATCGCAGGTCCCCTCGGATTCGATCTTCCGGCTCTGAAACTTAAAGGTACTGCCTCGGCTAATGCCCAGACCTACGGGGCTGATTTCAATCTTTTGACTACAGATGGCAATGTCGCCGGCAAGGGAAGCGTAGGATTGACCTCGGAACGCTATCATGCCAATCTGGATGTAAAGAACCTCAACGTTGCAAAATTCGTAAAGGATCTGGGTATCGGAAATGTTACAGCGAGCCTTAAGGCCGAGGGCGCAGGTTTCAATCCGGAAAAATCCGGGGCCAAGACCGATATCAACCTCCATGTAGCAGAGATTGTCTATAACAATCATCCTTTGCGTAACATAACCGCCGAGATAGGACTTCATCAAGGTGTCTATTCCTTGGATCTCCAATCGGCCAATTCGGCCTTGGACGGCTATATTTCCGGTCATGGAACGGTTGCGCCTGACCTCTATACCTTCGATGTAGATCTCGATATACGGCATGTGGACTTGCAGGAATTAGGGCTCTCACCGACTCCGAATGGAGGAGCCGCAGTTGCCTCCATCAAGGGAACGGCCTCTCCGGCTAAATGGAATTATGATGCCGATGTCGATATAAAATCCGTAGACTGGACATTAGATCAAGCCCAATACACCATTCCGTCAGTGGCGTTGGATTTCCTCTCAGATAATGTCCAGACACGCGCTGATATAAAGGCAGAGGGGACTGAACTGACATTCAATTCCCCCCGCAACCTGAAAGTGCTCATGGATTCCATCAATGTAGCGACCGCCGGGTTAAGCGAGCAGCTCAAAAACCGAATTATAGATGTAGGGTTTATCCAATCAAAACTACCCCCATTCAGACTTACCGCGAATGCTTCGGGGACCGGTCTGGTACAAGGTCTTCTGGGTCCATCCGGAATGTCTCTTGATACTCTATATGCAGTATTAGGCAAGGATTCCTTGGTCAATGGAGACATTACGATCGCAAAGCTCAATACCGGGTCCATGACCTTGGATGACATTAATCTTCAACTGAAACAACGTCAGGACCTGCTGGATTACCGGCTCAAATTGACAAATGGACCTGGTCCAATGGCTGAGTTCGCCGACGTCAGCCTCTCAGGCTATTTAGGTCTAAACCGCATTTCGGCTTACTTGAACCAGCACAATATAAAAGGGGAACAAGGCTACCGTCTCGGTTTTACGGCAGCTTTGGCTGACAGCATTGCAACTCTCCACTTCACCCCTCTTAAGGCTACCATTGCCTACAGACCCTGGACTTTCAATCTTGATAACTTTGTAAGCTATAAGCTCAGCGATCATGCAATCCAGGCCTATCTGCTCGCATCATCGGACCAGAGCAGCATAATGCTCAAGACTGAAGATGCAGCCAGTGGCGATGGAACTGACTTGCACCTAAACCTTACGGATATCAAAGTACAGGATTTCCTTCAGATGAGTCCTTCGGCTCCTCCCCTGACAGCGACCGTCAATTCGGACATAAGATTACATTATACCGGAAAGATGCTTGAGGGTAAAGGCTCATTAGGCCTTACAGGTTTGAGTTATGACCGGGTTAAAATTCAAGATCTTAATCTTGCGCTCAATGCCGGCCTCAACCCTTCGGGAGACTCTCGGGTAGATGCTTCCTTGACTGCCGGAGGAAGACCAGCCTTATCAGCGATGGCCCTCTTAGGTGTAGATACAGTAGCTGGTACCGGTCTGCAACCCAAGGAAATGAATCTTACATTCGATGGGTTACCCCTGGATCTGGCCAATCCGTTTATCGGAGTTCAGACTGCATCTCTAAGTGGCAAACTCCGTGGAGGATGCGATATAAGGCTTTCCAGGGCTGAAGGGTTGAGATTAAACGGAGCCTTGTCTTTTGACTCGGTCGGAATCTACCTTCCTATCATGGCTACTACTTTACGGCTTGACAATGATCCCATTGAGGTCAAAGACAACATCATCACATTCTCGGATTTCAATATCTGGGGTGTCAACAATAATCCGCTATCTATCAACGGAACTGTAAACGCTACCAAATTCTCTAACATAGGGCTGGATCTTACAGCTGCGGCCAATAATTTCCAGGTGGTAGGCACCAATAGGAACTCCCCACGCAGTGACATTTCAGGCAAGCTCTTCATGAATCTGGACTCGCGCGTACGCGGGACCTTATCCCTTATGGATATTTCAGCTACAGCTACGGTTCTAAATACCACGGATGTGGTATACACTATGAATGAAGTGGCCTCCAATCTTACAGCCAATAGCGCGGAAGGTATTGTAAAATTTGTAAACCTTCAGGATACGACAGCGGTAGTAAAGGCCGATTCCATCCTTACTCCGCCAATGGCAATGCGCGTTAATGCTACCCTGACTTTACAACAGGGGATGCAGGTTCTTGTAAACCTCGATGCCAGTGGCAGCAAGGTCGATGTACAGCCCTCCGGTACTCTTTCCTATTTCCAGAATTATATGGGAGATATGAAACTAAACGGGGAACTGTTTACAGGACAAGGATTGGTAAAATACACCCTCCCTGTAGTAGGTATCGCAAAGACCTTCAATTTCGACCCTGAAAGTTCGATTACCTGGACCGGAGATATAATGAACCCGCGACTACATATCATGGCTTACGATCCAGTCAAGGCGAATGTCGCGATGAGCGGGCAGGCTCAGTTGGTAGATTTTAAGGTTGCCTTGAATGTGAATGGTTCTCTATCTGCACCACAGGTCCTATTTGACCTCTCTACTGATAACGACATGAGTATCCAGAATGAGTTGCAAGGGATGACTGCGGACCAGCGATCTGCGACCGCGATGAACATGCTTATTACCGGGCAGTACACCGGTACAGGAGCAAAGAATGTCGGTGGTAACTTCGTAACCGGTAACCTCTATAACTGGATGGCATCTCAATTGAACTCCTGGGCAGCGGAAAATATCAAGGGAGTGGACCTCTCTTTCGGTGTCAATCAATATGAGACCGGAGACATAAATGATACCCAGACTAATACTTCATATTCTTATCAGGTAAGCAAGTCGCTATTCAACAATAAATTCAAGATTATTGTAGGGGGCAACTATTCTACCGATGCCTCTGCGGATGAGAATTTCGAGCAGAACCTGATTTCAGATATATCATTTGAGTATATGCTGAAGCAGACCAACAATTACAATATCCTGGCCAGATTGTTCCGCCATACCGGATTCGAGTCCATATTGGAAGGAGAGATTACGGAGACTGGTGTAGGTCTGGCATATCGGCGCCGATTGAGCAACCTTCGCTCATTCTTCCGATTCAGACGAAACCGGAAGAACAAGGCAATGGAGGAAATCCCGGATACAGTCTCCAAGGTTGCTCCGGCTGATACCACATCAGTAATGGACCTCGCCCCCGCAAAAATCAATCATAACCTGGGAAAAGATGAAAAGTAACACATACATAGCCCTACTTCTGATCGGCATCCTGGTTATGGCCGCCGGATGCTCTACAACCAGCCGCCTATCCGAAGGGGAAATACTCTATAACGGCCAGTCCCTTGACCTGAAGAAACCGGAGGGGGTTATAATTCCTGCAGAACTTAGCGCTGAGATAACGGATGCTGTCAATGTACGCCCCAATAATCCATGGCCTCTGCTTTCTCCATATAAACGCTCCCCCTTCCCGTTCGGACTTTACCTCTGGAACCATTGGTACGACAAGAAAGGACTTAAAGGATGGGCATACAGGAAATGGTATAACGATCCGGTGCTTATCTCCAATGTACGTCCGGAGTTGCGTGTCAAGATGATCGAGCAGATCATGGCTAACAACGGATATTTCGGCTCAACAGCTACATATCGCATAGAGGAAAACGCCAAAAACCACAAGAAGGCCAATATTCTTTATGAAGTAAACGCGACCGTCCCGTCGCGCCTCGACAGTATTATCCCTCTCAATCGGGATTCGGTATTGGCCTTTCGCTATATAGATTCACTGATCGCTCTTCAGCCATATATGAAGAAGGGCGAGATTTTCTGTGTCGACTCTTTGGAATCCGTTAGGGTTGCAGTGATTAACCGTATGAGAAACCGTGGATTCTATTATATGCGCCCGGAGTACATAGAGTTCCTTGCAGATACCTTCATGGTGCCCGGGAGTGTGGTTCTGAAGACAGATATAGCCGCCAATACCCCGGGGATAGCCCTGAAACAGTTCAAAGTCGGCGAAGTATTCACTACGCTGCAAAGGCGCTCTAAGCGTAACCCAGGAACTCCCGATACCCTGGACACGTCCCGTGGAGAGTTGATAGTAATGCGTCCCCAGCGTCTGCGTCCGAACATGATCCCTTCATGTATCACATTCCGCAAAGGTCGCTTGTTCTCGGTCCGTAATATGGACAACACTCAGACAAGGCTCTCTCGTCTCGGTATTTTCCAAAGCGTCCAGATCCAGCCTGTACCGGTAGATACCTCGGCAGCAAATCCAACGATGAATGTGTATATCACATGCAAATATGATATGCCCATGGAGGCCTCTGTTGAGTTAAACGCAACCTCTAAATCGAATTCATATATCGGTCCGGGTATGGCTTTGAACCTGACCCATAACAACCTTTTCGGAGGAGCCGAGAAACTCAATATACAGCTTTCCGGCAGCTACGAATGGCAGACGGGACGAGACCGATCTTCAGTATTCAACTCGTATGAGGTAGGACTATCCGCCTCCTTGGCTTTCCCGAGGCTCTTAGCACCGAAGTTCATACCGCGTACCAACCGGGATATAAACTGGACAACCCTCACTTTGGGAGCCAATGTATTGAACCGTCCCCATTATTTCATGCTTGCGGAATATGATATGGGTATCACTTATGAATGGAGAGCGACCCGAAATACATTGCATCAATTCACTCCCTTCAAGATTTCCTATAATAAGCTCATCCGCACTACTCCGGATTTTGATTCCGTTATGGCTAAAAATCCGGCGGTAGCCCAAAGTTTCGAGAGCCGTTATATTCCTCAATTGAGCTATACCTACACTCTTGACAAGTGGTTGGAACGAGAGAGGATAAACGGAATCACCTTTACAGCTACCGCCTCAGAAGCGGGCAACCTCTTCTGGGCTATCTACCGATTAGCCGGCATAAGGGGGGAGAAACGTCTTTTTGGCACTCCCTTCTCCCAATTCGTAAAGGGTCAGGTACAATTGGTATGGAACCGTAGGCTGATACGCGGATCAGACCAATGGCTCGTATCCCGCATATTAGTAGGAGCGGAACACGCCTACGGCAACTCAGAGCATGTACCTTACTCTGAGCAGTTCTACATAGGAGGAGCCAATTCCATCAGGGCTTTCACTGTGAGATCTTTGGGTCCCGGTTCCTATCGCGCTCCCCGCGATCAGGTAAATGGATATTTCGATCAGACCGGTACATTCAAACTGGAGCTGAATACAGAATACCGCTTCCCGATTGTATCGATTCTTCATGGAGCACTCTTCCTGGATGCCGGAAATGTCTGGCTTCTTAAAGAGGATCCTTATAGACCTGGAGGAAAACTCGAAGCCCGAAGTTTCTGGAGAGATATAGCTTTAGGTACCGGAGCCGGATTGCGTGTTGATATCGGCATGATGGTGATACGTCTGGACTGTGGTTATGGGCTCCATACCCCATACGCTGACGCTCAGAAGCATTATTTCAATGTCGCCTTCAAGGATGCCTTCGCGTTACATCTGGCGATTGGCTATCCATTCTAAAGCTACATTCAAGTATTATGGGTACACGTTTCTCGTCACGCGAACGCAGAGGTCTGATCGGAGTTTTGACTACAGTCTTGTTGCTCACCGGACTCTCATTCTGGATGCGTTCCAACCGGACAATTCCAGACTCGGCCATTCCGGCGACTGAAGTCCGGGAAGAAGGAAGGACAGAAGAAACTTTAGACAGGGTTGTAGTGAGAGACACCTCCCAAAACAAGAATCGGCAGAAAAACGTTAATAATAAGGATAAAAGTAAAAAAAGATATAACAGAAAAAAGGGCTTCTCTACGGAACCTCCTCGGGATCCTTTCGAGAAAGTGCCTACCGCTGATTAAAATGAGGTCAGCGGGTTCGCAAGTTATTCTAACTCATTATGCAGGATATTCGAAACATAGCGATTATCGCCCATGTTGACCATGGCAAAACTACTTTGGTAGACAAGATGCTCCTCGCCGGACATCTTTTCC
Organism: uncultured Sangeribacter sp.; assembly: GCA_964553075.1. GTDB lineage: Bacteria > Bacteroidota > Bacteroidia > Bacteroidales > Muribaculaceae > Lepagella. The sequence goes on from CAZKJP010000004.1 coordinate 39,497, forward strand.
GCGATAATCAGGAAACCGGCGAGCTTATTCTGGACAATAACGACTTGGAACGTGAACGTGGAATAACTATTCTTTCGAAAAACGTTTCAATCAACTATAAGGGAACCAAGATCAATATTATCGATACCCCGGGACACGCTGATTTCGGAGGAGAAGTAGAACGCGTGCTGAATATGGCCGATGGCTGCCTGCTGTTGGTCGATGCATTCGAGGGTCCGATGCCGCAGACTCGTTTTGTATTACAGAAGGCTATCCAGATGGGTCTGAAACCGGTTGTGGTCGTCAATAAGGTAGATAAACCAAATTGCCGTCCCGATGAGGTCAATGAAATGGTATTTGACCTGATGTTCAATCTCAACGCCAGTGAGGATCAGCTTGATTTCCCGACACTCTATGGCTCGGCAAAACAGAACTGGATGAGCGATGACTGGAAGAATCCTACCGATAACATCACTCCCCTATTAGACGCTATCCTTAAATACATACCGGCTCCGAAGCAGATAGAGGGAGATCCTCAGATGCTGATTACCTCCCTGGACTTTTCTTCATACGTAGGCAGAATAGCAGTGGGAAGGGTACATCGCGGTACCCTCCGCGAAGGGATGGAAATCGGACTATGCAAGAAAGATGGCACCGTTACGCGCCAACGTATCAAGGAACTCCATACTTTCGAAGGCATGAGCCGTAAAAAGGTCAAGGAAGTCTCTTCGGGCGATATCTGTGCGATTGTGGGTCTCGATAACTTTGAGATAGGAGATACGGTTTCGCTTTACGATAATCCGGAGCCTTTACCTCGTATAGCCATTGACGAACCAACCATGTCAATGACTTTCACTATCAATGATTCCCCTTTCTTCGGCAAGGATGGCAAATACGTAACTTCACGGCATATCAACGACCGTCTGGAAAAGGAGCTGGACCGCAACCTGGCCCTGCGTGTTACCAAGGGTGAGAACGAGGACAAATGGACAGTGTTCGGACGCGGTGTGCTGCATCTATCAATCCTGATCGAGACCATGCGCCGGGAAGGTTATGAATTGCAAGTCGGGCAGCCTCAAGTAATCATCAAAGAGATCGACGGGGTCAAATGCGAGCCGGTAGAAGCATTGACTATCAATGTACCGGAAGAGTACAGCTCCAAGGTCATAGATATGGTTACCCGCCGCAAAGGGGATATAATGTCGATGGAGACACAGAACGACCGGCTGAACATTGAGTTCACTATACCGTCCAGAGGTATCATTGGATTAAGGAACAATGTATTGACAGCTACTGCCGGCGAGGCCATAATGGCTCATCGTTTCCTCGAATATCAACCTTGGAAAGGGGATATAGAACGTCGTACCAATGGCTCACTCATAGCTCTTGAAGCAGGTACGGCCTACGCTTATGCAATCGACAAGCTCCAGGACCGCGGTCGCTTCTTCATCTTCCCGCAAGAGGAGGTATATGCAGGCCAGGTGGTAGGCGAGAATGCAAAGGATAAGGATATCGTGGTCAATGTCACCAAATCCAAGAAGCTGACCAACATGCGCGCTTCCGGCGCGGACGACAAAGCCAAGATCGTACCCCCTGTGATTTTCTCACTTGAAGAGGCCTTGGAGTATATCAAGGAAGATGAGTATGTAGAGGTAACACCCAATCATATCCGACTTCGTAAGATAATTCTCGATGAGACGGAGCGCAAACGTGCTAACCGATAAACTATTTTAGGAGATTCAGCGTTATAAGACTGTAAGACAAACAATTTTAGCGCATTCCTGAAGATTCCCACGAGCGCGATGCCGTTAGCTGAATCTCAAGAAACAATACGCTTCCAGATAGATGGAGACAATACCAGGCGGGAATTGTCTCCATTATTATTTATTGCTCTTTTGGTCTTAGAATTGAAATCTTGATTCTCAGACTTTCAACTTCGGAGGATTATTACTATCTTTGGGGTTAAAATCTTTGACCAACTTTTTTATCTGATACAGATGACACGTAAAATAAAAACTCTCCTAACTCTTGGGCTGATGGTGACTTCCGGAACAGTTTCCTTATCAGCCAAGGAAATAACACCTTCGGAAGCCTTGAACCGTGCCTTGAATTCCATAGGAACCACTACCGGCAACCAATTGCGCAGCCGGGCTTCCCTCGCTGGTAATCCCACCCCTCAATATACCTCCAAGGTAAACATTAACGGCAAAGCCCATCCTGCATACTACGTTTTTAATGCACCTTCCGACCAAGGATTCATCATTGCAACAGCTGATAATTCCCTCCGCCCCGTATTGGCTTATTCAGATTCAGGCTCCTTGGAGATGAACGACCTGCCGGACAATATCCGATGGTGGTTAGGGGAGTATGAACGTGAAATAGAATGGTATCTTACTAAGGGTAATAACCAAACATCCCCCGCTCCCCTCCCGGCTAACGGCCTCAAGACCCCGGCTCCAAAACCTTATGCACCTTCCTTCAAAAGTAATCAGGATCGGGAGCCGATAGAGTATCTGGTAAAGACGCTATGGAATCAGGGTGCCCCATATAATGATATTTGCCCCAAGGTTGGTGGTGAAAGATCGGTTACAGGATGCGTAGCGACGGCTATGGCACAAGTGCTCAACTACCATCAGTTTGCCGAAGGTAAAGGGCAAATACGCTATCGTACCCGCACTTCCGGTATTGAAGTAGAGTTCTATTTTTCCAACTGGAAGCCGGAATGGGATCAGATGCTGGACATCTACATCAACGATGAATGGACTAAGGATGAAGCATGGCAAGTTGCAAAATTAATGCGCGCCTGCGGCAGTGCGGTACGTATGGACTATACACCCCAAGCCAGCGGTGCATTTTCTTCCGATATAGCTCCGGGGCTGATTGATTATCTCGGATACAGCGACCAGACCTCTTATTTCGAACGAGGCAGCCTTATCGGAGATTGGGATGCTCTCTGCTACGATGCCATAAGCCAAGGATATCCTCTGCTATATTGCGGGACCGGAACAGCCGGGGGCCACTGTTTCGTATGCGACGGTTATGACGGCGAAGGACTCTTCCACATCAATTGGGGATGGGGAGGTTTAGGACCTGACGGGATGTACGCCCTTACAGCCCTGGATCCTCCACATCTCGGGACCGGTGGCGGAGCGGGCGGATTCAACTATGGACAATCGGTATGTATCGCTGTACCGGAAGGACGTACATACATCAAACCAGATGTAGAGACCGCGGAAGTATACCTGGAAAACCTTGCAGGTCGAAGCAAGGGAGACCAATTGATGTTTAGGGCCGATGTGCATACTACTTTATTAACTGGAGCACAATTCTACTATGGTTATATACTGACAGACGAAGCCGGTTATCCGGTAGGAAGTGAGTTATTATATGCCCTCGACCTCCCCAGTCCTTATTACTATTACCCCTCCGATGAGTTAACCATCACCTCTTCTCCTGAATATTTAGCAGATTTACCGGATGGTAATTATTATCTTTATCCGGCATACATGATGAGAGACGGGGTAGCACCCTGGAAAATGCACAATTCAGGTTCAACCCAATGCTTCCAGTTACAGATCCTCTCCGGTTCCGTTAAGAAGACTACTTATACTTCTTCAGTTGATTCATTCTCTCTTTCATTAGATTATCAGACACCCATTGATTTTAACGTTGAGTCTGAGAATGATCTCGACATCACTATACGTAATAAGGGAGAGTTGGCTTTTGCCTATGACGGACCCTTATATGTAGCATTACGCGAACATGGAGTGCCGGGACCCTGGGCAGGAGATGATGAGGAAGATGAAGAGGAGGGAGAACTCACACGTCAGAATGTCTCCGAACAAGATGATGAGGTACCTGTGTTCTATCAGGAATTGACTTCATCACCCTTTATAGAAGCTGAAGGAACTGCTACCTTTACTTTCCTCCCCGATCTCTCCGAACTGGAAATAGGGAAAAAGTATGATCTCTATATCGGACTCTTTTCAGAAATAACCGGAGATTTCTTTATTGAAGCACCTCATCCATTGGTACTCTCCATTACTGACGGATCAGGCGTGCAAGACATCACCGCCTCCAGGAATGAATACAGTTACATACGGCACGGCGATGAAATTATCCTAAATGAAATCCCGGCCGGACAGATAGTGGAGCTATACTCTGCGCAAGGTTTGCTGGTAGATAGAAAGATTTCCAATGGGACTCCTCTTATCTTGAAAGGTTCTAAGGGCGTGTCTATCCTCCGGATCAATGGGCAGGCCAGAAAAATCATATTATAAACAACTAAAGACAACTCGCATGGATGCCGACACCCCAATCTACCCGCCTCTAATAAATATCCATGGATCTCTATATGATTTCCAGACCCCTTGGGTCATGGGGATACTGAATGTCACACCTGATTCGTTCTATGCTGACAGTCGCATGTTTGAACAGGAGCAAATCCGGTCAAGAATCCGCGAAATCCGCGATCAAGGGGCTGACTGCATTGATGTCGGTGGATATTCAACGCGCCCAGGTGCAGAAGAAGTAACGGAGCAAGAGGAATGGCGACGGTTGGAAAGTGGGTTGCGCATCTTGCGGGAAGAGTGGCCGGAGGCTATTTTGTCTGTCGATACTTTCCGGTCCGGTATTGCCCGTAAAGCCGTAGAAGAGTTCGGGGCCTCAATCATCAATGATGTTTCAGGAGGAACTCTGGATGATGAGATGTTCAAGACAGTGGCAGATCTAAAGGTCGCCTATGTATTGATGCACATGCGCGGTACCCCTGAGAATATGAAGGAACTGACAGACTATGAAGATGTGACAGCTGATATCCTGAAAGATCTGCTTTTCAAAGCCGAGCAACTGAGGGCATTAGGTGTCTGTGACATCATTCTGGATCCCGGTTTCGGATTCGCCAAGAATGTCAGACAGAATTACGAATTGCTGGATAACCTTGAGCATTTTACAGAATATGGCTATCCTGTATTAGCGGGAATGTCAAGGAAATCCATGATCTGGAGACCTCTCGGCATAAAACCGGAAGACTCCCTGCCGGGAACCATCACTCTACATACAGTCGCAATGCTTAAAGGAGCCTCTATCATCAGGGTCCATGACGTAGCCGCCGCCCGGCAAAGCGCCGATTGTTTCACTCTCTTAAAGAAAAGCAGTGTTTGATTTCGGAATAAAAGATATAATCGATATCCTGATAATAGCCCTCCTTCTCTATTATCTGTATCGGCTGATGAAAAGCAGCGGTACCCTGAGCCTGTTCTACGGGGTACTGCTGATAACTCTTATTTGGGTTTTCGCTTCAGAGATCTTTGCTTTGCGCATGACCGGAACTATAGTCAACAAGTTTATGAGCATAGGTCTTATAATACTTGTGATACTGTTTCAGGATCAGATAAAACGCTTCCTGACCGATATCGGCTCCGGCGATAGATGGAAGAAGCTCCGTAAAATATTCAAGCATGACAAAACTGAAGAAGATGAGGGGAAACATGCCCGTATAATGGCTATCACCTATGCCTGCCTATCAATGTCCAAGTCCAAGACCGGGGCCTTGATATGCCTGCAGCGTAGTGTACCTCTGACCGATTATGAAAAAACCGGCGACATAATAGATGCGGATGTCAATATGCGCCTGATCGAGAATATCTTTTTCAAGAACTCCCCGTTACACGATGGAGCTATGATCATAGCCGATGGCCGGATAAAATCGGTAGGATGTATTCTGCCGGTATCGCATGACATGAACATACCTAAAGAGTTGGGATTACGACATAGGGCTGCTTTAGGTATGAGCCAGATGACGGATGCACTGTGCGTAGTGGTCAGCGAAGAGACGGGCAAGATCTCCGCTACCCTCAACGGAGTACTCCATCGGGACCTTTCCGGTCCAACCCTGGAGCATATGTTATCGGACACCCCTGTATAAACTACACGCATTTAACAAATTACACCATAGATTTTGGGTATTATCCCTGATTTACGAGAGAATATTATTAAATAATTGTAACACATTAATCTTTTTTCAACATGGATGTGTTGTAATGTCAAATAGTCTAAAAGACACATAAGAAAACCATTCAAAACACATCCATTATGAAAAACATTCTACTTTCTCTCGCAGCTCTCACAGCAACTACTCTCGGTGCTTCCGCACAGATCACCCTCCATGATGCTTATTCAAGCCTCGCTGATCTTCACCCGATGACAACTACCAGTTCCAAGACTGTAAACGTTGACGGCTGTAACCTGAGGAACACCCAGTGCGCTTCAGCTACCAATTACAAGGGCGTAACCGATATGATGACAGAGTTCATCTACACCGTAGAAAGCCTACCGATGCGCCAGCAGGTGTTCGGAGCCAACAATGGTGAAGAACTGGTAGCAGTTTACGCGACCCCAAAAGGGAATGGCACGTATGATGTACTAATTCTGGAATCAGACGCAGCTGCCGGTAATTATACTGCTTATTACGGGCAGACCGATGCTGCCGGTGTCAATGCCCTCGGAAGCAGCCGCGTAACAATGGACGGCAAGACCCTCCACCTCACTACCAACTCCAGCAATGATATCGCCCAGTTAGTGATAGAGTAACTTATAAATATCGATAATTCTCACAGCAGACCCTTTTAATAAACATTTTTTGTAAATAGGGTCAAATAATATTAGGACTCCCGGATGCCAAGGCAATCGGGAGTCCGCTTTTATTCCTCTACTTTAGACTCCATTTCATAAAAATAGCGGTGTATGGGGGTCTAAAACAACAAATTTGAGACTGAGCTTATTATATGGGCTTACGGTATTTATCCGCACCATCTTCCTCGGAAGCCTCCTCCAGAATAGATAGATACGAATTATATCGGCTCTCCGAGATATGATGATCCTCCAACGCCTTTATTACAGCACATCCGGGTTCTCCGGTATGCTTGCAATCTGAATAACGGCACTCCCGGCCTATCTCGAATATCTCGGGGAAATAATGGGAGACCTCAGCGGGATCCATATCAATGGTACCAAACCCACGGACTCCGGGTATGTCGATAATATATCCACCATACGGCAGAGTGATCATCTCGGAGAAGGTAGTAGTATGCATACCTGTATGATGTATATCTGAAATGGCCCCGATTTTAAGATCGGCCCCCGGCACCAAGGCATTAATGAGAGAAGATTTACCAACCCCACTGTTGCCTGCCAAGAGAGTTATTTTACCCTGCGTAGTCTGGCGTAAATTCTCAAGACCAGATTCTTCTTTGGCTGAGACAAACAAAACATCATAGCCTATACCCTTATAAAGAGTCGATATCGCTTCGGCAAACTCCCGGTCTTCATCATTCCAAGTATCCTCCTTGTTGAGTACCACCCCGGCCGGTATATTATATGCTTCAGCAGTTGCCAAAAAACGATCAATGAAAGTTAACGGAGTCTCCGGATCCTTCAAGGTTGCAACAATCAAAGCCAAATCTATATTGGACGCTAAGATATGGGATTCCTTAGAAAGGTTGGAGGCTCTTCTGATGATATAGTTATGTCGGGGTTCCACTGCCGTAATATAATGGGCATCATCTGCCGCCGCCCGAATTTCCACTCGGTCACCTACGGCAACAGGATTAGTAGTCCGAATACCCTTAATCCGGAAATTCCCCTTCACACGGCAATTATACTCCTGACCATCATCAAGACGCACCAGATAACTGCTCCCCGTATTTCTAATTACCGTACCGATTCCTTCCTCCCTGTCGGCCTGTATCGGTTTTCGATTACTTTTTTTCTTTGCCATTCCAGAGTCGTTTGCAATGTTTCTACGAATTTACAACATTTCGCGAGAATAATTGTTAATAATAGAAAAGGAAATATCAGTTTTTATTAACAGCAGTATGAAAATCCCTTCCTGAGGATGTCATCTTTCAAGTAAATGATCTCCTATGCAATGGAACGGGAACCTGCATTCAAAGTCAGAGTAATATGAATATCGAATCTATCGGAACTTGGGCTGGAGAAGTTTATAAGGCCCTTGAAAATCAGGACACCAGAATGTTGGGCCTGAAAGGTGTGAAGAAAGCCACCAAACTGAAAAAGGATGAAATTATGGCAGCCCTCGGTTGGCTTGGCCGTGAAGGTAAGATCGTACTTACTACAAACGATGAAGATATCGTTATCTCACTTGTTTAAAACCCTTCTCCCTCTAAGAATAGAGACCGTGGCTTCAAGTTCACGGTCTTTTTTTTACACTCACTGAAATTCTAAGTCCTTAGACCCCAGACACTGCTATTTTTATGAAATGGGATCTTAGTCTATGATCTGAGGCTAAGCTTTTTATGGAAAAGAGACCGGATATAAAAACCCGTCTGGCTCTTTTTCGGAATCAGACGGGTCCAATATATAGATAAAATACTTCTTTGCTTATCACTTTGCCATTACCCAAAATGGCTCGCAATCTTCTATACCGATATTAATAATTCTCTGGACGAAGTTCAAAGAAGGCCTGCGGGTGTTTACATACAGGACAAACTTGCGGTGCGGATTTACCGACATGGATATGACCACATTCGCGGCACATCCACATTCTATCCCCATCACGGGAGAATACCAACCCATCCTCAATATTCTTCAGAAGAGTGCGGTAACGCTCCATGTGGGTGCGTTCAATTTCTCCTACTTTCTCAAAAAGAGACGCAATGGCTGTGAAACCTTCTTCGCGAGCTGTAGCTGCGAAATCCTTGTACATGTCCTCCCATTCGTACTCCTCGCCTGCAGCTGCGTCCTTAAGGTTCTCGGGTGTCTCAGGTATATCGCCTCCGTGAAGTAGCTTGAACCAGAGTTTCGCATGGGTATGCTCGTTATGAGCAGTCTCTTCAAAAATGGCACCTATCTGCTGGTACCCGTCTTTTTTTGCTTTCTTTGCGTAAAAGCTATACTTTGTAGCTGCCTGAGATTCTCCTGCGAAGGCTATTTTCAGACATTCTTCGGTTTTTGACCCTTTTAATTCCATATAGTTTATTGAGTTTTTAGGTGAATCACCTTTATAACATCCTCCTGCTTCAAAAGGTTCATTCATACCTTAAAAACCTGATTAAGGCCCAGACACATATAAGAACCCGTTTCATATCAACCTGCTGAGGGAATCGGCATATCGAATTATAACTATATGCCAACTGAGGTTAAAGATATTTAAATGGTTAGGCCATTAATTTTAGGTTTCATATATTTGCATTGTCAAATACTCGTACCGACATGATGAGCATTACCCGCAATTACAAGGAATCGATATTCCATATCTCCTTTTTACTGATCGCCATGCTGTCAGTTACGGGTCTATGCGCTCAGACTTACCGAGTAAAATGTGGCGTATCCATGGCAGGCATCGAGACTTTCAAGGAAGTCTACGAGTATGATTTCGTAAGTGAAAAGCCCACCTTCCCCGGAGGGAGTACTTCCCTGATGGAGTTCCTGAATAAACACCGCGATTATCCTCAAGATGCATATAAAAAAGGTATTCAGGGTAGAGTGACCTGCCAATTTATAGTAAACGCAGACGGCAAAATCTCGGATATCCAGCTGTTACGTGGCGTCCATCCATCACTTAACCGCGAAGCAATCCGTCTCTTCTCTATCATGCCCGACTGGAAACCAGGACGACATCAGGGGAAAAACGTCCCCGTCCGGGTGATCTGGTCTGTCCCTTTCCGTCGCTGAAAAAAGGCAACTATTCCTCGTATACACTCAAAGGTCCGCTCAATAGATACATAATTTCAGCCATTTCCTTACGTTATAAGGTTGATGAGAATCCTTCATATCTGTAAACTCGCGCTTACCGCACTTATCTTACCCTTTTCCGCTTATGGAGAGGGTACGACTCAGGCATATTCCTTTCTTAATATCCCGACTTCCACTCATGCTTACGCATTGGGAGGAAATGGAGCTGCGATTATAGATGACGATGTGACTCTCGTAGACCAAAACCCGGCTCTCATCGGACCGGAGATTGAAAGCCAGTTAGCTGTAAACTATATGCACTATCTTGGCAGTTCCAATTTCGCCGGAGCGCGTTTCGGCCATTCCGCAGGAGAATATAGTGCATGGGCCGCCGGCATCCGCTATCTCAATTACGGAGACTTCACAGGCTATAATGCTGACGGTACAGAGACCGGTACCTTCACTCCTCAGGATCTGGTGATAGAAGGGACTTATTCCCGTGATATAAATGATAAGTTCCGCGGTGGAATAAACCTCAAGATGGTCTACAGCAATTATGAGCAATATACCGCGTACGCTTTGGCAGCCGATTTGGGGGTAAATTACTACTATGATGTCTATGATCTCTCACTTTCCTTAGTCTTAAGGAACATGGGAGGCCAATTGAAACGCTTCGATCGAGAACATACCAAACTCCCCTTCTCAGTCGATTTGGCATATATGCAGGGATTAGGTAGTTCCCCTTTCTCCTTAGCAATTACAGCATCGGATCTTACTCACTGGAGACTTCCCTACTACAACCATGATATCCAGGATGCAAGTAACCGGCAGGAGGTTAAACAAAGTTTCGGGAGCGACCTGATGCGACATCTCATTTTCGGACTTCAATACTCCCCCTCAGAAAAATTCTATATCGCCATAGGATACAATTATCGGGTGAGGACCGACATGAGCAATTACCATCGTAATTTCTTGACCGGATGGAGCGCCGGATTGGGCTTCCGCGTCAAATCTTTCCGTCTTGGATTGGCTTATGCCCAACCACATGCCTCCGGAAGCACTCTGATGGTTAATTTAGCTATGAATTTCGCTGAACTGCTTGACCGCTGAGAGCTCTACGTAAAGAATCGGTCATCGCGGTCTCCAATTCCTGCAAGCCGGGAGTACGACCCGGTATTTTTCTTTTTATCAAGTATTTATACAGAAGTATCCGTCCGCACCTGTCATTTATCAAACTCAAGGGTATCCTGCCATCATTGACATCCTTAATCACTCCCCGTACTTCCTTTTCAGTATCAGCGGGAGCTAACACTATATCCGCACCGGCTCTGAGAGCATCAGAGGCATTGTAGCCTGTTGCCCCTCCCATGTTAAGAGCATCTGTAAGTATCAATCCCTTGAACCCCAGACGCTCCCTCAACAAACCCGTAAGGATGGGACGAGAGAAAGAGGCAGGAACCATCAGTGAATCAACTGCCGGCACAGCAAGATGCCCAGCCATAATCCCGGATAGGCCGGCGCCCGTATAAGCCTTAAATGGAAGAAGGTCCACCCTATCCAGTTCCTCTGCCGAAGATGAAATGACCGCTAAATCTTTATGGGAGTTTTGCGCAGGAGACCCATGCCCGGGAAAATGCTTCGCAACAGATAACACATTCCCATCCTCGAGTCCACGCGAATAAGCTACCGTCATCTCAGCAACCCTTTCGGGATCTCCTCCAAAAGAACGCACTCCCATTATTCCTCCGGCTCCACTCACATCAGCTACCGGGCCCAACACCATGTTTATTCCGGCTAAGCGACACTCCCGTGCCACCTCACTCCCATATTCATACAGGAGGTTCTGATCTGCTGTTCCGTTAATCCTTCCATTTCGGGGAAATACCGGTGTATCGCTCAATCGCATCCCCAATCCCCATTCGGCGTCAATTGCCATAAAAGGGGGTGCTACCGATGCAGAATCAAGCACCTGAGCAATCCTTCCGACAGATTCTACCGTACCTTTAAGAAGAACCACCCCTCCTATATGCAGATCGGCCGCATATCTCCGGAGGCGTTTCATAGAGACAGGATCCGAGGAAGCGTACATAGCAGGCAGAAAGAGCTGACCTACCCTCTCTTCCAAAGTCATCTTCTGCAGAATAGAATCCGCCCAAGCCATCCCCTCAGCGGTTATATCCCGGATAGCCTCATGATTGACGCTATCCGAATCATAACTATCTAACTCTCCCGATGGGCTATCAATAGACACATGGGTATCTTTTCTCCCCGAGCATCCTGAACAAGTAAGGAATAGCCCGAAGAGCAAGCTTACAATTAGACCCCGTCTTAATATGAAGAATAGAACATTCTTCCTCATTATTCACTATCTATTGACCTCATCTCCGAGTTTGTAGATTTTGAGATCACAAACCGAGGAGTTGGATCTGAGTCTACCGGCAAACCATATCCATTCAGCATCTCCAAATACCGAACTATGGCAGCTGACATCTCTACGTCATCATTGAATATCCACTCACCTTCAGCCAAACTGCGGAGATCATCATTTCCCCATGCAAGATAATCTATGGTAGCAACCGTATACAATGAATCAGGCTCCACTTCCTTACCGTTGAGTATCATTCGGAGCAGCTTCCCATCCTGATCCATAACTACCCGGGCACTATGGCTTATAGCCTCTCCTCCTTTACGTGCTGCTACTTGCATGGCCTCCATTAAATCAGAGCCTTTCAAGCGTATTACCACAATTTTATTGGAGAACGGGAATGTAGAAAGCACCTCTCCTTTAGTCAAATCCCCTTCACTCCATGATGAGCGGATACCTCCAACATTCATAATCGCCATATCCAGTTGCGGTAGAGGCTGCCCTGCGGCACGGAGGGAATCCAGTTTCAAATTACCATACCATTCCCCGAAATCAGCGGCCCAATTGGGGAATCGTCCTGTCCTGTTGTTCCCATCCATATACTCCGCAACAATAGCTAACCTTTGACCATTGATAGAATCAACTTTCTGTTTATAAGGAGCCAAGTGAGATCTCATCTTGGAATCCAACTTCTCTTCAGGAAAGCGGTCAGTTACGGATATCAATGAATACTCAGGGAGTTCTTCTCCTAAATCATCCAGGTCTATCTCAATTTTCCCTATGAATTTTCCTCCTTTGTTAAGCTGGGTTACCAATACCGGCTTACCATCCAGATTATTTACGAAGTGGGGGGTCTTTTCGGGAGTATCAGGATTTACGAGCGTATGTGTATGGCCTCCCATGATGACATCGATATCCCTACTGCCGGCAGCCAATTTCAGGTCATCCTCCTTCCCGTCCATATTATATCCGATATGGGTAACGGCAACTACTAAATCCACCCCCTTCTCCTTTTTAAGAAGTGTAGCATACCGATTGGCGGTTTCAATTGCCGGACTGAACCTCATCCCTTCATAGTTCTCAGTCGTGATTAGACTTTCCGGTTCAATATTGACACCTATGAACCCTATTTTCTTCCCACCGACCTTTTTGATCACGTAAGGTTGAAATAATCCCTTGGCTGAGGTATTTGAGAAATCATAATTGGATGAGAGCCATTCGCCGGAACTCTTTTTTATATATGGAGCCAGCTCTTCTATCCCATTATCGAACTCATGATTGCCGAGTATCCTTATATCGTAACCTATCATATCCATCAAAGGATAATCAACTTCCCCACGGAAAAGCTTGAAGTATAGAGAGCCTTGCACAGCATCGCCAGCATCCACTACAATCGCATCTCTCTCCGCTTTCCTTACAGAGTCAATTACTGCTTTACGTTGCAAGATACCACCGGCTCCACTTGCATCCGGCTCAATCTGGGAATGAGTATCATTGGTATGAAGTATTACCAGATCACGGGCTATTGCTGCAGATCCACACGCCAACATACCGATAAAGGCTATAAAAGGGTATAATAATTTTCTCATATTAAAAAATCTGATTTAGATCCCCAGGCAACTCTTTTATTATATGATATGGGGTTACCCCCATAGTCAATTTCAAGGGTTGAAAACCAAGGGGTTTAATAATGTAACGCAATAAGGAGATGAAAAAGGCGCAAGATGGATAATTTTTTCCATCTTGCGCCCGATTCGGTTATGGGATTTTGTATTCTGTTATTCTGAAATCAAATCTTCAGCTGTCATATCAGCCGGCTGAGGAAGACCTAAAATATGAAGCAGTGAAGGAGCCACGTCGGCCAGACGTCCATCTTTCACCTTTGCTGCCTTATTGCCGATGTAAATGAAGGGTACGGGATTGAGGGAATGAGCAGTATTTGGGGTACCATCCTCATTCATGGCGTGGTCAGCGTTGCCGTGGTCAGCAATGATTATAGCCTCGTATCCATGGCCCTTAGCGGCCTCTACCACCTTTTCAACACAAGTATCCAAGGTCTCTACGGCTTTTTGGATTGCCGGATATACTCCGGTATGTCCTACCATATCACCGTTAGCGAAGTTTACGACTATAAAATCGAACTTCTCGCTGTCTATTGCTTCTACCAGCTTCTCGGTAACTTCCGGGGCTGACATTTCCGGCTTCAGATCGTAGGTAGCAACCTTCGGTGAAGGCACCAGGATACGTTCTTCGCCATCAAATGGAGCTTCGCGTCCACCGTTGAAGAAGAAGGTAACATGAGCATATTTCTCAGTTTCAGCAATATGCAACTGCTTCATTTGCTTGGACGAGAGATACTCAGCCAACGTATTGGTAACGTCAGCCTTCGGGAAGAGGATGTGGACACCCTTAAAGGAGTCATCGTAGGGAGTCATACAGTAATATTGCAGATCCTTGATGGGCTCCATACCCCCTTCAGAGTGTTGGGTGAGAACCACTGTAAGTTCTTTAGCGCGGTCATTGCGGTAATTGAAGAATATCACAACATGACCCTCACCGATAGTTCCGTCAACTCCTTCGGCTACTATAGGCTTCATGAACTCATCTGTAATTCCCTCTTCATAATATTTCTCCACAGCATCTACAACATTGGCGCTCTTCAGGCCTTCGCCATCGACCAGCATATCGTATGCTACTTTGATACGATCCCAGTTGTGGTCGCGGTCCATGGCATAGTAACGTCCGATTACAGATGCGATCTTACCGGCGGATTGAGCGCAATGCTCCTCTACCAACTTCAGATAACCGGCTCCTGACTTGGGGTCTGTATCACGTCCGTCCATGAAAGCATGGATAAAGACCTTTTCCAGACCATAGCTCTTGGCCGTATCGCAAAGTGCATATAGGTGATCCAAAGATGAGTGGACACCACCCGTTGAGGTCAGGCCCATGAAATGAATGGGGACATTATGCTCCTTAGCGTAGGAAAAAGCGGATTTGATTTCCGGGTTAGCGGCGAATGAACCGTCCGCGATCGCACGGTTTATCTTTACCAGGTCCTGATATACGATTCGACCGGCCCCGATATTAAGGTGTCCTACTTCCGAATTTCCCATCTGGCCGTCTGGCAATCCAACATTCTCCCCGCTGGCTTGAAGCTTGGAATGGGGATAATTGGCAACTAACGAATCCATATAGGGAGTGGGCGTGTTAAAAATTGCATCATCGGCCTTATGGTCGCCCAGACCATAGCCGTCAAGGATGATTAGAAGTGCTTTTTTTGACATGACTTATCTTTTGTACTCTTATTTCGTAATGCTTAGGTCCGGCTACAGTAGCCTGACTATCCTGCTGAATAACCTGCTGATTAAAATCTATGCAAATTTACTCATTTCCCTCTATCCCTCCTAAGTTTAACCCTAAAAATGGGTTGACGGTTGCAGATTTACCTACCTTTCCCATAAAATTCACAGATTTTCGTGAATTGTATGGCTGAAATATTTTATCATGTTGATATTTTGTTTTAATTTTGAACCCAGAACACTTATTTTAATACCAGCAAGAGGAAGGATCCATTAAAAAGAGGGAGCCGACTGCTTGCAAAAAAACACTTAAAAACTAATTAAAAGTGGCCAAACGACTTAAAATCAGAGACCTAACGCTTCGCGACGGTCAGCAGTCGCTTTTTGCGACCCGCATGAAACAGGAGAATGTAGACAAACTGCTTCCGCTCTATCGTGACGCAAAGTTCTATATCATGGAAGTATGGGGCGGAGCTGTTCCCGATTCAGTGATGCGTTATCTCGGCGAAAGCCCGTGGAACCGCCTTCGCGAATGTTCTAAAGCCATGAAGGGCATATCACTCCTTTCTGCCCTTTCACGTGGCCGTAACCTCTTCGGCTATGTTCCTTATCCTGACAGCGTCCTCGAAGGCTTCTACAAAAAAGCTATCGAAAACGGTCTTAACGTAATGCGTATCTTCGATGCCCTCAATGACATCAACAACATCAAGGGCTCGATCCGCATGATCAACGAATTAGGGGGTATCGCCGATACCGCTGTTTGCTATACCGTCGATCCTAAGGGCACTCCCGAAGAAGAGAAGATCTTCACAGACGAATACTTTGTAGAGAAAGCAAAGGAAATGGAGGCATTGGGAGCAAAGATGGTTACTCTTAAGGATATGGCCGGTCTGGTTAGCCCCTCGCGCATCTACTCTCTGATGCCCAAACTGAAAGCCGCTCTGAATGTAC
>CAZKJP010000005.1:0-55386 GCA_964553075.1 uncultured Sangeribacter sp.
CTTTCACGGCGCGGGGACGCGCCTCCTCCCCAGCTATTTATAAGGTATTTTCTTGCTTAGTAATATAATAGGATGCGGGCCACCTAACTGGGGAGGAGGCGCGTCCCGCGCCGTAAAAAATAACTGGGGAGGAGGCGTGTACTCGCGCCGTTAAATTAAAAAATGGATTAGTGTAGCAGAAGACAGGAGGCGGTGATGGTGAAGACTAATAGGACGAGCCAGGAGATGAAGGTCTTGAGCTTCATCGCCGGGGTGTTATTGACAACCCCGAACAATACATATTCCAACATCCCGACCGGGATCAAGACTGATATCAGTACGAACATCGCTCCCGCATTCTCAAAAAAGTCCTTTCCCGTTAGATTGGAAATAAACATATCCCAAGAACCGACGAACTGGAACGCCGGAAACAGGGAGCCAAGCAGATCCGCTATGCATAGCCCAAACAAAACTACCATGGCGATCGAACAACCAATGATTCCGATCCCTAACAGACCCATCAGTAAGATAAGGAGTCCCTTACCTAAGGCCTTCATGAATTTGGAAAGGCCGCTTTCCGGATCATTTGTCTGGGATTTTAGGGATCCGTAAGCCGAAGACATCATATTGGTCATGTTGCGCCCTATATTGGCCAGGGTTGGCATTTCCCCATACATCTGCATCCTCTCCAGAGGGGTCCGGGCTTCCGGTATGACAAAGCATCCTACTACATATATTATAGCCACCGTACTTAAGGAGAAGAGAGCCAAAAGAACCGCTATAACCCTTACAACAACCACATTTACTCCTAAATATATTGCGAGACCCGAGCAGAGTCCTCCTATAACCCTGTCTTGAGGATTGCGGAAGAGCCTTTTCTTGATCGGTGTTTCCTCTACGTATGGAGGGGGTGTCTGAGGTGGTACCTGATCCTGCTCTTGGGCCGAAGATATAGTCTCTTCCTCTATCTCGACTATCTCTTCAGGTTTGCCCAATCGAGTAATGACCTCCTGCACCTGCTCTAATGAGATAGAAGGGGATCCTGTCTCAGCGAGATATTCTGTAAACAGTTCGGCTGCCCGCGTTTCCAAATCAGCCGCCGTCTCTTCCTGACCCGGGGTATTGTCAAAAAGGTGACGGAGGGTATCTAAGTATTCAGTCATCAGGTTATAGGCATCTTCGTCTATCACGAAAAGCCGTTGACCCATGTTGATATTATATGTGCGTTTCATTTTGTACTATTTCTATTAATATGATGAATTTTTAATCGGAAGTTGGATATAACCTTCACTTTCTTTAGGCTCCTGGGTAGGAGTCTCAGTAGATTTGGCTACCACCGGAAGATGAGAGGATCGTAGCATGGAAACTGTGTTTGCCAATGAGTCCCACGCCTGAGTCAGAAGATTCAGAGTATCCCTCCCTTTCTGTGTAAGCTGATAATATTTGCGTGGTGCCCCCTTAGGCGATTCCTGCCAGGAATAATCCAGTTTCTCCTCTCTTCTAAGGCGGTTTAAAAGAGTGTATAAGGTCCCTTCTACGACTATCATGTTAGCCTCACGAAGCACAGCTATTATATCCGGCGAGTAGGCTTTCCCATGTTGAAGGGCGAGGAGCACACAGTACTCCAACATCCCTTTCCTCATCTGGGTATTATAGTTTTCTAATTCTTTACTTAAATCCATAGGCTTTTTTATTCATTACGATTTTACAGATAATACGTAAGGTAGAGTGAGACATCTTCCCCAGAAGGGGCTTAATTCTTAAGTCCGGAGGCAGGTGCGCCCTGCGGCATATCCCCGGCTTCCAATCGATTGGCTGTTTGCTTTACATCAGCTCTCAGACCTCCAAACCGATAGGAGATGCTAAAATTCACAGACCACATTGGCATTTTCATTTTCTGTACTCCTACCATTCCGTCCGATACTACATTGAAAGTCATCTTGTTGGTAGGATGGAAGAAATTGTTCCCCTGTAATGTCAGATTCAATCGGTCTTCCTTCAAGAAGCTGCGGGAGATAGAGAGACCATGATAATCCCATCCGTCACCATCAATTTGGAGAGACAGCCATTTGGTCATGCCTCCGGCATAGGCTGAAAAACGTATCTTAGAGGGCGTGGTATAATCAACACTTACATTGTAATTGCCTACCCAACCTTTCTTTCTTACATCCCCTTGGGTTCCGAGATTTGCGAAATAAGACTCATATCGAGCCGTACCTGAAAGAGAAAGCCTGAGATTATTGGTAATGGACCAGTTGCCATTCAGATCAATCGACCATTTCCTGACATGGCCAATGTTCATGTATGAAGTATAAAAAGTACCTTCCTCTTGGTAGAAATACTGCTCTATGCTATTGTCATTCTGGGAATAGCCAAGAGAAACGGATCCTCCGAATTTCATCCCGTAATTGGAATAAGTGAGATTCAAGTTATTGAACTTTGAGCTCTTCAGATCCGGATTTCCGGTGTTGACCATGCCAGGTGCGGAGGAATACTCGTACGGGTTAAGTTGGGAAGCATTGGGCCTGGAAATCCTCATCTGTAATGCTAAGCGCATACTCGAAGCATGACTGAAATTATAGCTGAATGCCGCGTTCGGTACAACATCATTCAGCTTTGTCATATAATCGGGATAATCTCCAAGTCTGTACTTAGCTCCCAATCGTGTATGCTCATATCTGACTCCGGCTTTCCCTGTAAACTTACTCCAAGTGCCATTCAGACTCAAATATGCAGCTATCACATCGTTGACCTGCCTTAATTTAACGGTAGCCGGGTCGAAAACCTGCAATTGATCTCTGTCGGGTCCATATAGAGTCTCTTTCAGCGAGGTATTGGGTCGCCAGTTGGCTTTCGCTCCTGCTTCTAATTTATATTTGGAAAGGAAGGGAAGGGTATAGTCAATCTGCGCGGTATGTTCCAGATTGCTTGAGCGTTCTTTATTTGCATTGGTCTGAGCCACTCCCGGCAGGTTAAAGATCTCCTCGTATCCGAAAGATGTATAGTTCTTGTTCCAACCGTAGTTCAGCATGTATGACATGGTGATGTTATGTCCCTCACCTGGAAAATTATGCTGATATGAGGCTGTGAATCCGGACCAGAGACCGGAATATTTGTCCCGATTGACCGACCGGTAATCCCAGATAGTATTTTCATCGAGACCGAAGGCATAGGTTTTCTCGTGAGCGCGGGTATTATAAGTATATTGACCTATATATCCGGATAATGTAAAAAGGTTCAAAGTATCCGGTTCCCAGGAGACATTGAGATTTGCGTTCCAATTGCCATTGGTTGGTTTCCCACCATCAGAAATTTGCAATCTTCGTGCTATCTCCTCCGGGTCAGTATATGTTATGTCGATCTCTCTCTCTTGGGCCATACGGCTTACGGAGTTACCGTAATAACTGACATTGGCGCTCGCGGTAATTTTGTTGACTTTAGTACGTCCGTAGCCGGTAAGACCCCACATCCTGTTGCCGAAAGTGCCGGAAATATTAGCTAAATAGCCTTCTACGGATGTTGGAGCGACGGTGATAATGTTAAGGATACCACCGACTCCTTCAGCAGAATACTTAGCACCCGGCTCAGTGATTACTTCAAATTTCTTGATAGTAGAGGCGGGGAGAGCTTTCAAAACATTCTTCGGGTCGGAAGACATCATGGGGTCCTCTTTACCATTGACATAGATCTTGAAGTTGGATTCACCCTTTATCTTGATATTGTCTTCGGCATCCACGGTAACCATTGGAACCTTACGGAGCATTTCCAAAGTTGAATTGGACTTGGAAGTAGGGTCATCCTCTACATTATAAGTAAGAGTAGCACCATCACTTTGAATGATAGGACGAACGGCGGTGACTACCACCTCATTCAAGGTCTCGGCATCTGTCTCCAAAGTGATTGGAGGTAATACAGTAACTGAGTCTTGGGGATTGACGGTATAAACCAAGGATGTATCCTTCATTCCAATTCCGGAAAGTTCGAGGCGGTATTCACCGGCTTTAGACAGAGGCATTTCAAATTCCCCCTCCTTTCCGGTAGCGGTGGAAATTGAAGTGGCGGTGGAATCAGCGATACAATAAGTTTTGCATAGCACCCCGATGTTGGGTTGATCCTGCAAATCGAGAACGGTCCCCTTTACTAAGTAGGAAGAGGCCGCTGCTGCTGAAACGCAGGCGATAGATGTTAATAACAGTGGCAATCTTTTCATAAGTGTCCTTATTTATTAAAGAAGAACTTATCAGAAATATTTTGACACTGCAAAGCTAACACTTATTTTAGTACTATGCAATACATAGTACCTATTTTTTTTAGGTACTATGCGAATTTTTAGTACTAAACCTACTCACAGTTAAATATACGGCGCGGGGACGCGCCTCCTCCCCAGCTAAATTTACGGCGCGGGGACGCGCCTCTTCCCCAGTTAATTTACGGCGCGGGGACGCGCCTCTTCCCCAGTTAGGACGCGCCTCCTCCCTGTTAATATAGCTGGGGAGGAGGCGCGTCCTCGCGCCGTAAAACAATAAGTTAATACGTTTTATTACAAAACTGTAGCCGGTTTATGCTCCTAAGTTGGCTTTTTGACAGGGTTGATTTAATTTCAGGTGAGGGATCAGGGTCCGTTCCCTTTCTACGCTTGCCATCCTTGATCTCAATTGAGCCTGATAACGGTCCCAATCTGTGATAGGCTTTTTGGCTACGCCGGATTCAGCGGCTGCCTTCGCTATCGCAGGGGATACCTGATAGAGTAACCTCCGGTCTAAGGCCTTCGGAAGAATGTAATCTCGTCCGAATGACATGTCGGGTTCTCCGGGATAGGCTTCCAATATATATTCAGGCACCGGTTCCTTTGCTAAAGCTGCGATAGCATAAGCGGCTGCTATCTTCATCTCCTCATTTATGGCAGTGGCCTGACAATCGAGCGCACCTCGGAAAATGTAGGGGAACCCAAGTACATTATTAACCTGATTCGGATAATCGCTACGTCCCGTTGCCACAATTACATCTGGAGCAGCTGCCTTAGCGTCTTCATAACTAATCTCCGGATCCGGATTGGCCAAGGCAAAGACAATTGGTTTCGGTGCCATAGAGGCTACCATCTCTTTCGTTACCATTCCCTTTACACTTAGTCCTAAGAACAAGTCAGCCCCTTTCATCGCTTCTTCAAGGGTATGCAGATCCCGGGTGGTGGCGAACTCCTTCTTCTCCGGTGTGAGATTCTCCCGATCCGCGCGGATCACACCCTGACGGTCACACATCACTACGTTATCTTTGCGGACACCTAATTCCAAGTAAAGGCGTGTACAACTGATGGCGGCTGCACCCGCGCCACTTACTACTACCTGTATGTCTTCTATTTTCTTACCTTGGATCTCAAGGGCGTTCAATAATGCTGCCGAGGTTATGATAGCAGTGCCATGCTGGTCGTCATGCATCACTGGAATGTCACATTCCTCCTTGGCACGTCTCTCGACCAAGAAACATTCCGGAGCCTTTATGTCTTCAAGGTTGATCCCTCCGAAAGTAGGGGAGACGGCCTTTATGATATCGGCCAATTTATCCGGATCCTCCTCGTGTATCTCAAGGTCGAAAGCATCGATGCCGGCAAATATCTTGAACAGTAGAGCCTTTCCTTCCATAACCGGTTTGCCGGCTAACGCACCGATATTGCCCAGACCCAGTACAGCGGTACCATTGGAAATTACTCCGACCAAGTTACCCTTGTCGGTAAATTTATAGGCATCCTCGGGTGCATCCTTAATTGCTTCGCTCGGATAGGCTACACCCGGCGAATACGCCAAGGATAGATCCAACTGGCTGCTGTATGGTTTGGTTGGTACTACTTCTATCTTGCCCGGTCGGTTCTCTTCATGGTATTCAAGGGCCTCTTCTTTTGTTATCTTAGTCATAATGGGATATTTTAATAATTTTCTCCTTAATTATAGGAAGTTCAATTAAATTCTTCCTTCTTGAAAGATAAGGAGAAATGTTCTTTGAATTAGAACGTAACTATCCCAATATGGGTTCAATCACCTCTTCCAGAACATCGGGGTGAAAATAAGCAGAACTGTATAGAGCTCCAGACGACCTATCAGCATCAGAAGTGAAAGAAGCCATTTGGAAACATCGGCTACTTCCGAGTAGTGGCTTGTTACGATGGAGACCTCGGTGCCTAACCCGGCATTAGAGACCGATGAGAGCGCATAGAAGAAGGCATCATGCAGATCCAATCCTAAGAAATTCAACAACGTTCCACCGACCATGATTACAATAATATACATAAATAGGAAAGCGAGGGTCTTCTGGACCAAAACATAGGAAGTCCCTTTTCCATTCATGCGAACCGTAGTGACCGCCGAGGGATGCATCATTTTATAGAACTCATTTCTCAGGAATTTGAAAAGAACTATAATCCTGTCCAGCTTTGCTCCACCCGAAGTACTACCAGCACAAGCCCCTGTAAAAATCAGGACCACCATCACTATCTCCGACAAGGAACCCCATTCGGCGAAGTTAGGTTCTGTCATGCCGGTTGAAGATACGAATGATATAGCCTGGAAAATGGGGTCTATAGTCAGGTCCCAGGCATCCTTGACCAATCCTTGGTTAATGACATTGATACAAAATAATATATAGGCGGCAAAAATCCATAGAACATACCATTTAAGGACAGTATTATGCCTGATCGTCGAAAAACGGCCGTGGAGAGCTTGGAAAATAAGCGAGAAGTTCACACCTCCAATAAACATGAAGATGGCCATAACGCTCTTTATGTAAATATTATCCCATTCTCCAATGCTCAGGTCCTGAGAGGCGAAACCACCCGTAGACATGGTGGAAAGACCGTAGCAGACAGCTTCAAACGCCTCCATATCCGAGAATAGGAGAAGAATGATAAGCATCAAGGTGAGGCAGATGTAAATCTGCCAAAGGCTCTTGGCGGTATGCGAAACCCGGGGTGCCAATTTCTCATGAGTGATACCGGTAACTTCGGCATTAAACAGCAACATTCCTCCCGAAGAGTTCAGCATCGGTATGATCGCCAATGTAAACAGGATGATGCCCATACCTCCGAACCACTGAGTCAGACACCGCCAAAGTAATATTGAGCGCGGTACATCATCAAGGGTACCTATAACGGACATTCCTGTAGTAGTGAACCCGCTCATGGTCTCGAAAAAAGCATTGGTAATGCTGAGATGTGTTTCTCCGAGTATAAAGGGGAGCATCCCGAACAAAGACAAGATTATCCAAGTAAGGGAGGTCAACAGAATTGCCTCACGCTTCCCCATCTCACGGGTGCGGGTGCGAAGGCTCGTAAGCAGCGCTGCTACCAAGGCCGTAGCCCCGAAAGATATTAGAAAAGGAAACGGCTTTCCTCCCGGTATGAAAAATGCCAATAGGAGAGGAATCAGCATCAGGGCCGCCTCTATAAAAAGCAACCAGCCGATCAATCTCAATATAATCGGCCAATTGACGTATGGTTTATGTCTTGCGAATAAATACACGTTTGAGGGGTTCAGTTAAACCATTTCTCGATTTTATTCAAGCTTCCGGTCAGACAGAATACTACGACATAGTCTCCGGGGTAGATTCTGGTCTTACCCGAGATCAGCTCCGCGTTCTCCCCGCTGATCTTCGCGGCTAATGTCATGCCGGTCGGCAAGCGCAGATCCTTGACTTCAGCGCGGGTAATCCGCGCTCCATCCTTCACTTGCAATTCAGCTACCTCTGCGTCCGCTAAGGCTAAGAACTTATCGTTGCTCGCATCCGCATCCAGCATTATCTTAAAGATACGACTCGACGCAAGGAGCTTCTTGTTGATCGTTGTACCGATATTCAAGTTCTCAGCTGAACTGAGGAACTGAAGGTTCTCCACATCCGCAATCGTCTTAGGAACACCAAACTCCTTAGCAGTGAGACAACTAAGGATATTGGTCTCCGAAGAGTCCGTCAAGGACATGAACACATCGTATTGGTAGATATTATTCTCCCTCAGAACCTCTATGTCCCGTCCATCACCGCAAACTATCTCACATTGCGGAAGCTGGGTAGCCAATTCCTCACATCTCTCGCGGCTGATCTCAATAATTTTCAGATGGTATTTCTCGCCGAATTCCTTAGCGAATCGGACCGCTATACGGCTACCACCAACAACAAGCCCTTTCTTAATGACCCTCTTGCGTTTGCCGCAAAGATCCCGTACCTCATTTATATATTCAGGGGTAGTGATAAAATAGACAATATCGTTCCGAAGGATCTCATCATTACCTTTCGGGATAATGGTCTCATGGTTTCTCTTAATGGCGGCAACGTGGAAGTTATGGCCGGTAACCGGAAGATCCTTCAGCTTAGTGTCAATGATAGGACAATCGTTGCTCAACTTTACCCCTATCAAAAGAAGCGAGCCATCATGAAGCTCACCCCAATAACGCGCCCAGTTATGAGCCAAAGCCGAGGCTATTTCCTGAGAAGCCAAATTTTCGGGATAAATCAGATGATCAACTCCTAAGGTCTTCAGGATCTGCCCGTTCTCCTTGATCAGGAACTCTGAATTATCTATTCTGGCAACCGTTTTCTTCGCACCTAATTTCTTAGCAATTGCGCACGATGTTATGTTTTTTGTCTCAAAAGGAGTAACCGCTATATAGAGATCCGTCTCAGCTACATTTACATTCCTTAAAGTCTGGAATGAGGATGTAGAGCCATTCCAGGTCATTAGATTGTAATTGGAGTCTATTATATCAAGACGTTCCTGGTCATTATCCACCAAAATAATGTCCTGAGCCTCGTTGCTGAGCATCTTGGCGAGATGGGTTCCTACCTCGCCGGCACCTGCAATCACTATCTTCATAGGCAACCCTTTATGGTTTCGGCAATGGAGTCAGCATCAAACCCACACAGTTTCTTAAGTTCAGAAACTTTGCCTTGATGAATCCATTTGTCGGGGACGCCTAATCTGACAACCTTACCCTTATAATCGAGCGACGCCAAAGCTTCAGCAACAGCAGATCCGAAGCCCCCGGATTTAGCTCCATCCTCAACCGTCACCACAACCGGATAGCGCGAGGCTTTTTTTATGAGATCCATGTCAAGGGGTTTTAACCAGATCATATCATATCTGGCAACTTCTATCCCTTCCTTCTTAAGGGTGTCGGCAGCTTTGGCTGCATCGGCGGCCGCGGGACCTATGGTCAATATAGCGACTTTTGCTCCTTCCGGTTCGGATAGGATCCTTCCCTTGCCGATTTCCAATTTCTGCATAGGAGTCTTCCAATCGGCCTTGGTTGCGCCACCGCGCGGATAGCGTATCGCGAGAGGGGCTTGATAGTCAAGCGCAGTGAACATCAGGTTCCTCAATGTTTCCTCATCGGCTGGAGAGGCTATGGCCATATTTGGTATACATCTGAGATATACCAAATCGTAAAGTCCATGATGGGTAACTCCATCTTCTCCCACTATTCCGGCGCGGTCCAGACAGAAAGTCACAGGTAAACCCTGGATCGCCACATCATGTATTATATTATCGTATGCACGTTGTAGGAATGAACTGTATATCGCTACGAAAGGATGCTTCCCGGCGGAAGCCAATCCTCCGGCAAAAGTTACCGCGTGACCCTCGGATATACCAACATCGAAAGCCCGCTCCGGTACGGCAGCCATCAATTTCCCCATTGAGGTGCCGGAAGGCATTGCGGCAGTGATACCTACAACGCGGTCATCCTTTTGGGCGAGCTCTACCAACGTCTCTCCGAAAACATCCTGCCAATTCGGCGGACGCTTGGGATCTGATTTCTTTTGGCGTTCTCCCGTTGAAGCATCAAAAAGTCCGGGGGCATGCCATGTAGTCGGATCCTCCTCAGCTTTTGAATACCCTTTTCCTTTGGTTGTACAGAGATGCAAGAGTCTCGGACCCTGCATATCCTTGATATCCTGAAGGGTCTTGACCATCTTGATCACGTCATGGCCATCGAATGGCCCGAAATAACGTATGTTAAGCCCCTCGAAAAGGTTCTGGCCTCCAGAGATCAAGGCCTTCATCGCATTATTGAATCTCAGAACCCTTCCTTTACCGGAGTCGGAAATTAGACCCTTTCGCCTCATACCTTGATATAAGCGGTTTCTCCAGCGGTTGTACCCTTTGGAGGTTGACAAGGTAGAAAGGTAGGTATGCAGACCTCCTACATTGTCATCGATGCTCATATCATTATCATTCAGGATAATCAAAAGGTTGTTAGGGGAGTTGGAAGCATTGTTCAATCCCTCGAAGGCAAGTCCGTTGGATATCGAAGCATCTCCAATAACCGCCACGCTCTTGCGGTTTTCATTTCCGGGAGTGAGCCGGTCAGCGACAGCCATTCCCAAAGCGGCGGAAATGGAGTTACCTGCATGGCCGGCTACAAAGGAATCGTATCCGGACTCATTCGGATTCGGGAAACCGCTCAGCCCCCCTAAGGTACGCTGAGTATGGAATGCCTCTCTACGTCCCGTCAGAATCTTATGGGCGTAGGCCTGATGTCCTACGTCATAAACGATATGGTCAGAGGGAGTATCAAAGACATAATGGAGAGCCACGATTATCTCGACTGCTCCCATGCTCGAGGCGAAATGCCCGGGATTGGAGGCAAGGCTATCAATTATGAAACCTCTAAGTTCCCGGCAGACCTCGGGAAGTTTCTCAACTGGCAATTTGCGCAGGTCCTCCGGAGAATTGATTTTCTCAAGAAGGGGGTATTTACCCGCAGTCAATGCCGGTATTGGAAGTGATACCGGACCCGGTTGCGGTTCCGGTATATGAGGTCTGGAAGGGATATGAAGATCGTTGGAATCCATTGTCATCTTTTTTTACGGGATACACCTGACTTGCCGGATCCTTTCTGATTAGGGGTAGCGGCTGGTGTCTGGACATATTTACGGTATAGGGGGACGAATACCAATATACCTGACGCCACAACCCAAAATAGATTGATGAGGGTTATGCCACTTCGGATGAGGATAGTGGCTGCTAACCAGAGCCAGATGGCCCCGAGTATTCCGAATCGTAGTATATTGGCTAAATTCATCTTTTTTAATAGGGTTTTTCAACCGTTTTATCTTGTCGGGAGGTGAGCCCGATGAATTATTAAGCGAAGTTAACAAGATTTTTTCATGCATTAGTAAGAATAGGGCATAAAAAAGTGGGAAATTATTCTTAATTTTGCCGAAAGACATGGAAGAATACGAAAGCTACACCCCGGATATCCCATATATAGATGATTTGAATCCGCAAGAACCGGGCTTGCAACCATCAGATTCAAGCAACGATAGCAAAGGCAAGAAGCCTACTAAAAACGAAAGACCGAAGAAGCGGACGGCTAAGAAGCCTACGCAGAAGCGTGAGAAAAAGGAGAGGTCAATAGATGCCTCCGCCTTCACCGACCGGATGAAGACCTTTTTCACTGCCCAGAACTTCCGTTTGATATTAGGAATGCTTGCCGGCGGCCTTGGTTGCTGGCTTCTGATCGCTTTCATATCCTATCTTACCAACTGTATTTCCGATCAGTCATTGATCAATAACTCCGAGATCGGTTACGCGCCGCCGGTAGGGAACTCCGCCGGAGAAGGAGGCGCAAGGCTGTCTGAGTTTCTTATCAATGAAAGCTTCGGTATCGGTTCGGTAGTGATAGTGATATGGCTATTGGCAATGGCGATGAAATTGCTGATAGGATGGCCGAGATTCAAATCGGTAAATTTTACAATCAAATGTCTGGTAGCGTTGATTACGGTTTCCCTGATTGTCGGGTTAGTCACCATTGCGGCTGACACACCGATCAACTGGGGAGGATATCATGGACGTTACGTAAATGAGTTTATCGTGAGTTTCATAGGATGGAGTGGAGCCGGGATAGTAAGTCTGATAATGGTCGGCATATTCGTGCTGATCTGTCTCAGTGATCTGGTATACTGGATTATCCGGCTGAAGAAAAAACATGATGCCCGCAAAAGGGCAGAAGCTGCTATACGCGAGGAACAACGTCGTATAGAGGAAGAACTTGAAAACATGCGGCGTCGGGAGGCCGAAGATGCCGCGCGTGCCGGTGAGGGTGATGACTTGACCATCAACACCGGTTCCGATCTTTCGGATACCCCGGTAACGTTTGAGACACCTGCCGGCAGTGATGGTTATACATTGCCCGATCTGGATGAGTACTATGATACGGAAGCACCCATAGATCATCGTCCCGAACCGGATCAGGAGCCGGAGGCAGAATCAATTCCGGAACCAACACAGGAACCAACACAGGAGCCAACACCAGAGCCATTCCCGGTACCCTCTCAGCCTGTTCTGGCTGAACCCTCTGAGCCGGCTCTTCCGGAGCCGACTCCGGCTCCTGTTGAAAAGCCTGTTGAGAAGCCGAAACCTGAACGGGAAATGATTTCTGTGCCGGATATCTTACCAGAACCGGCTCCGGAACCTGAATATAAGCCTGCTTACCAACCTGATGCTTACCCGATGTGGGATAAAGAGCCGGTTGAAGAACCTGTGGTTGAAAGTGAGCCGGAAGAGCATAAGCCTGTGCGTCCGAGCCAGCTCAGGCCAATTAAGGCTATCGATGATGTGGTGCCGGTTCCGGATGTGGCTACTGAACCGATTGAGATTGACCCTGAGGTTCAACCATCTTCTCAGATGGTAGTAAACGTCAATCAGGTAGCTAAGGCAAAGAATCTTGATGCATCGAAAAGCAGTCAGTTCTACCGTTTTCCTCCTCTGGATCTTCTTAAACCCGGGGTGGACAAGATCAGCGTAGATGCTGACGAGCAGATGGAAAACAAGGAGCAGATCCGCAAGACACTCCTGAATTTCGGTATCCCAATTGAAAGTATCGAGGCAACGGTAGGTCCTACCATCACTCTGTATGAAATACGTCCCGGCAAGGGGGTTAAGATCTCCAAAATCAGGACCCTTGTAGATGATATTGCTCTCTCGCTATCAGCGATAGGCGTACGTATCATAGCACCGATTCCCGGGCGAGGCACTGTCGGTATAGAAGTAGCTAACAAAGATCCTCAAACGGTTTCTATGAGGACTGTTATAACCTCTGAAAAATATCAGCACAGTAAGGCAAAACTTCCGGTGGCGATCGGATCTACAATCTCGAATGATGTCTATATCGCGGACCTTACTAAGATGCCTCACCTTCTTGTGGCGGGTGCTACCGGTCAGGGTAAGTCAGTTGGTCTTAACGCCATAATCACCTCCCTTCTTTATTGCAAGAAACCTCATGAGCTGAAGTTTGTAATGATCGACCCGAAGCAGGTGGAGTTCTCCCTCTATTCCAAAATAGAGAAGCATTACCTTGCCAAGATACCCGATACGGATGATGCGATAATCACCGACATGACTCAGGTAGTGGCTACTCTCCAATCTCTTTGTATAGAGATGGATAATCGCTATCAGAAATTGAAGCAGGCTCAGGTCCGTAATCTGGAAGAGTACAATGATAAGGTTTTGAGAGGAGTCCTGGATTCCAATGAGGATCATCATTTCCTTCCTTATATTGTGCTGGTTGTAGATGAGTTCGCCGATCTGATTATGACTGCCGGAAAGGATGTGGAGATGCCGATTGCTCGTTTGGCCCAGAAGGCTCGTGCTGTAGGTATGCATGTTATCATCGCCACCCAAAGACCTTCGACTAATGTCATTACGGGTATAATAAAGGCCAACTTCCCGGTGCGTATCGCCTTCAAGGTATCATCAGGAATCGACTCCAAGACTATCTTGGATACTCCGGGTGCCCAACTTCTCATAGGTCGTGGAGATATGCTTATCAGCAATAATTCAGAGATGGTACGCGTACAATGCGCGTTCATCGACACTCCGGAAGTCGAGGCAATATGTAACCATATCTGTCGCGAACCGGGGGCAAGCGGACCATATATACTGCCCGATCCTCCGACTGGTGGCGAAGGTGGTGACAACGGTGGTCCCGGCGGCGGTGATTTCGGTGGAGGATTGGATCCATTATTTGAGGAATGTGCTCGCTTGGTAGTTCTTAACAATACTGCCTCTAC
Organism: uncultured Sangeribacter sp.; assembly: GCA_964553075.1. GTDB lineage: Bacteria > Bacteroidota > Bacteroidia > Bacteroidales > Muribaculaceae > Lepagella. The sequence continues at coordinate 14,032 of CAZKJP010000005.1, forward strand.
CAGCTCACTTCAGCGTCGTTATTCCATCGGGTACAACCGTGCGGGAAAAATAATGGACCAACTCGAGAAGGCTGGTATCGTTGGACCCTCTACGGGTGGTAAGCCAAGAAATGTCCTGACCGATCAAATCGGTTTGGAGGCCATCCTTGAGCAGTATATACACTGAACCGTGTAACTCCATAGTTTATACACGAAAATGATAGGAAAAGGAATAAGAGATATAAAGATATCCGGGAGGATTAGAACCGTCGCAACACTCTCTCTGTTTCTATTGGCCATACTGGTGATGAGTCCGAGGGCTGTTGCAGGAGAGACTGCCTCTCAGATCGCGCGGCGCACCTCCGATTTGCTCCAGCGGGCTTCCGGTATCTCCGCTGATTTTACCCTTGAGTCGCAAGGGAACAAATCAAAAGGGAAACTGAAGACTTCAGGCAAAAAATTTATGGTATCCACCTCGGGTATGAGTACCTGGTATAATGGCCAGACAATGTGGACCTACAACGACCGTACTCAGGAGACAACCGTAACGACGCCAACTCCCTCTGAAGTGGCGGAGACCAATCCTCTGTCACTCATTACAGCCAATATCGGCCAGTTTACGGCCTATTACGCCAAGAAACAGCCGACGAAAGGGAAAAGGCTCGTACTGAAACCTAAGAACTCCAATGTAGGGGTCAAATCAGTGGCCGTGACTATCGCGGATGGTACTTATATGCCAACCAATGTAGTAATGACACCTTTGAATGGCCAACCCGTTACGGTTCATATCCATAGTATAAGTACTAAAGCAAACTTTTCCCCCTCGGATTTTGTATATCCTTCAGAGAAATATCCGAATGTGGAGCTCGTAGACCTCAGATAGTGTAATTCATCTTTTTTGAGGGCGATGGGTTCTGCGATTAATATAGTTTATTAAAGACCCTATTGAAGCCGGATTGCGGCCTCAATACCTTATCTAAATACCAAACTAAATGGAAGAGAAAAGAAAAGTCGTTATTATAGGAGCCGGTCCGGCCGGTTATACAGCGGCTCTGTATGCCAGCCGCGCTAATCTTCAGCCCCTTGTGTTCGAAGGAATGCAACCCGGTGGTCAGATTACCCAGACTACCGAGATTGAAAACTTCCCCGGCTTCCCGGAGGGTATCCAGGGTATGGAGCTGATGGAAAAGTTCCGTGAACAGGCCGTACGGTTTGGAGCTGAGATCCAGTCTAAGACAGTGGCAAAAGTGGATCTTTCAAAAGCTCCCTACATAGTGGAGGATGAGGAAGGCAACAAGGTTGAGGCTGATACCATTATCGTAGCAACCGGTGGAAGGGCCCGCTACTTGGGACTTCCCGATGAAGAGAAATATAAGGGAATGGGAGTAAGCGTATGCGCTACCTGCGATGGCTTCTTCTACCGCAAAAAGACTGTAGCAGTCGTTGGCGGCGGCGATACAGCCTGCGAAGAGGCTCTATATCTATCCGGACTATGTAAGAAGGTTTACCTGATCGTGAGAAAGGATTATCTTCGTGCTTCGGATGTCATGAAGAAGCGTGTGGCTATGAAAGAAAATATCGTTATCCTGTTCAATTGCAACGTTACCGGTCTTTTTGGTGATGGAGTAGTTGAAGGAGCTCACGTAGTAAGCAAAGTAGGCACTCCCGAGGAAGACCATTTCACTATTGATATCGATGGATTCTTCCTCGCAATCGGTAACGTACCGGCTACCGAGATTTTCAAAGGACAGTTGGATTTGACTGAGGACGGATATATCATGACCTATGGAGACTCTACGGCTACAAATGTTCCCGGAGTCTTTGCGTGCGGTGATTGTGCCGATTCAAAGTACCGTCAGGTTGTGATCGCAGCCGGTACAGGAGCTTCAGCTGCTTTGGATGCGGAGCGCTACCTGATGACTCATTAATATCATTTCTGAATTGATGGAGAAAGAGAAAGAAACCAAGAACTCGGCTGAGGATAAGCAGCTGACAATAGATAAACGTTACCTTCGCATGGCGGCCATCTGGAGTGAGAACTCATACTGTCGGCGTCGTAAGGTTGGAGCTTTACTCGTTAAGGACCAGATGATAATCTCAGACGGTTTTAACGGGACACCATCCGGATTCCCTAATATTTGCGAGAACGATGAGGATGTAACTTTACCTTACGTACTTCATGCAGAGGCTAACGCCATTACGAAAGTTGCCCGCAGCAATAATTCCAGCGAAGGGAGCACTTTGTACGTTACCGCTTCCCCTTGTATGGAATGTGCCAAGCTCATTATCCAAGCCGGTATCAAAAGGGTAGTATTCTCGGATCTCTATCGGATACATGACGGCATTGACCTATTGCGCGAGGCCAAAATAGAGACAGTCCACATCAGCGATTGCCGCTGACGAATGCGTAGTCAACTCCCTTAAAGTAGTAAAAAAGGCCTGAAGACAAAAATGGCTCAAAAAAGAAACATATCTTTAACCTTACTCCCGATAACCCTGGCAGCAGGGCTTGTCGGGGGTATATTCATAGGTCAGTTCCTGAACCGGACGACGCTCTCACCTGGCTTGCAGAAGCTCCAGACTGTCATGGGACTGATCAACCAAGATTATGTAGATAGGATCGATGTCGACTCGCTGATTGAAACTATCTATCCGGAATTGCTCGCCGGTCTGGATCCACATTCAGCCTATATAACTGCCGCGGAGCTTACGGATGTGAACTCTGATCTTGAAGGTGCTTTCAGTGGGGTAGGTATCTCTTTCCAAATAATGAACGATACCGTCTATGCTATAGATGTAATCTCAGGGGGTCCGGCCGAAAAGGTCGGTCTTTTAGCCGGAGACCGCATATTGGCTGCGGACACTATCTCCCTTACCGGAAAGAATGCTACCAATGAGAATGTGTTCAAGAACCTGCGCGGAAAGGAAAACAGCAAGGTAACTTTGAAGATCCTGCGCGGCAAGGATAACACCCCTCTTACATTTGATGTAATCCGGGGAGAAGTCCCTGTTGCCAGTGTCAATGCACGCTATATGCTGGATGATGAGAACGGTTACATTAAGGTAAGCAAATTCTCCCGCAATACATACAATGAGTTCCTGAGTGCTCTGATAGAGCTTAAAGCGAAGGGCGCTAAGAACTATGTCATAGACCTCAGGGGCAATTCCGGTGGTTTTATGGATCAGGCAATCTATATGGCCAATGAATTCCTGCCGGATAACCGGATGATCGTCTACACTAAGGGCCGTACACCCGAAAATGAGACCCAGGCAATCTCCGATGGAAGAGGTGGTTTTACTGATGCCGGTGTGGTAGTGTTGACTGATGAATATTCGGCCTCCGCATCTGAAATCTTTGCCGGAGCTATTCAGGATAATGACCGAGGGCTAATAGTCGGACGTCGTTCTTTCGGAAAAGGGTTGGTTCAGAATCAGACGACTCTTCCGGATAGCTCTGCTATCAGGTTGACGGTAGCCAGATATTATACTCCCTCCGGACGTTCAATCCAAAAGGAATACACGCGTGGCAACGATGGGAAATATCAGCTTGACATAGTAGACCGCTACAATAGAGGCGAGTTTTACAATGTTGATAGCATCCGGCTTGATACGAGCAAGGTGTTCCAGACCATCTCCGGCAGAGAGGTATTCGGAGGTGGGGGAATAATGCCCGATATCTTTGTACCGGAGGATACTACCGGAATCACAAATTACTATGTAAAGGTTGCTAACGCCGGATTGATCCAGAAGTACGCCTATCAGGTAGCAGAAAAGTACCGGGAATTAGCTGCGGGAGCTAAGAATGCCGAGCAGCTTAAAAGGATGTTACCTCGTGAACAGACGTTGCTGAATAATTTTGTGACTTACGCGGCTCAGAATGGCGTGCCGGCTCGATGGTATTATATAAATCAAAGCCGGAATCTCATACTGAACCAGTTAAGAGCAATCATAGCGCGCGATCTAATCGGCGACAATGCTTTCTTCGAGCTGATGAATACGGATGATCCTGTTATCCGTGAGGCTTTAGAGGGACTTCAGGGTAACAAAGTAGATGAGATTCTATCCTCCGGGTCTAAAGGTTCAGCAAAGAAACCTACAGAGACTGCCTTGAAGTCTAAAGGAATGACCAAAACGACAAACAAAACAAAATAAGGACTATGGAAAAACACGAAATAAGAAGGAAAATCAAGGCTATGCGCCAAATGCTGTCTGAGGCAGAAAAGCTTTCAGCAGCTGAGGAGGTGTTTGCCCAATTGGAGAAGACAGCAGCCTTTATGATGGCTGAGCATATATTGATGTATCATTCCCTGCCGGATGAGCTGCCTACAAGACGCTTCCTTGACAAATGGCACGATAAGAAGCATTTCTATCTTCCGCGTGTGAATGGGGTGAACCTCGATATTTTGCCATACGAGGAAAGCCGGCTCGAACTCGGGGCCTTCCATATAGAGGAACCTACGGGAAATGATACCGTGGATCCTTCTGAGATAGAATTGATGGTGATTCCCGCGGTAGCATACGATAGGAAAGGGAATCGTCTCGGGCGCGGGAAGGGTTTTTATGACCGTCTTTTGGGTGATACCAAGGCAACTAAAGTTGGAATCGGATATGAATTTCAGATCATAGATGAGGTTCCGACCGAGGAGCATGATATCCCAATGGATATGGTAATCACCCAAAGTTCCTATATCGTCATAAGGTAGGAACACCAACCCATCAGGATGGATAAAGTTACAGGGAAGACGAGATTAAGAGATATAGCTGTGGCCGATGTATCGGTCATGGCTATATTGTCGCGTTTCGGTATGAAACCGGGTTACGGTAAGATGACCGTAGAGGAGGCCTGTAAGAAGACCGGGACAGATGTTCCCCTTTTCCTTTTGGTCATCAATGTCTATTTGGGAAAATCGGAGGATTATGGGGCAGATTTCCCTGAGGTGCAATCTGTAATGAACTTTATCTCACTCACTGATAGCTTTTACGAGAGAGTCCAACTACCCAATATCCTTAGGCATCTTCGTCCCGTTGGAGAAAGTCGTGAGGTGATTGAAAGGTATGTCAGGAATCTCAGTCTGAAGTTTGAGCGCCGAAGGATTTTCGATGAGCTGACGGTTTACCCGAATTTACGCAACGGTCAACTATCCTCGCTTCCGGAACATGTTATTTCTCAGGCAAGACTCTATGATAAGGACCTTGAAAGTGAGTTGGAGGATCTGCTTGAGTTCTTTGTAGTGCATATCGAAAGCGACTTGGATCCCAATATGCTGTTGGGAGTGATCACCGCCATCGATTCCATGAGGAGGGACGTAAAGAAAATCAACGAGATCCGGGAGAAGATCCTATATCAAGGACCTGAGGACTTCAATAAAGACAGGGAAGAGGAGGAGACAGGGAAAGGGGATACCCAACTTACCCAAAGGGAGAAGGAGGTGATAGTGTTGTTAGCTGAAGGGTTGAGCAGCAAGGAGATAGCCGAGCGCTTATGTATTTCAGCCAATACTGCCATTACCCACCGGCGCAATATCTCAGCAAAATTAGGCATCAAGTCAATAGCAGGATTACTCCTCTATGCCTATACCCATAATTTGGTAGAACTTCCTAAGTAAGATTATGGAAAGCCATCCGACTCCGCAAAATTTAAATATATGAAGTAAACGAGAAAAATTTATTGAAAAACAATAAAAATATTTGGTTAAAAGAAAATCTATTTCTATCTTTGCATTGTGATTGAAGGTTAAGGGGGAGTGAGAAGGTATCATTTACCTGCTTCATCACTTAATTCCTTTAATACTACTTCTCAGTAGCAATGCTGCTTCTTACGAGGAACTTAAAATAAAACTATTATAAACCAAAAGTCATGAAAAAGTATTTTCTTAGTCTGGCGGCTATGGTATTGGGACTGTTAGGAATGACAGCCCAGCAGATGCCCCAGCTGACTCCACTTGCACTCCAGCCCGGAGTGAAGAGCGGTGTATTGCCCAACGGACTTTCCTACTACATCCTCCACAATGAGGAACCGAAGGAACGTGCGAACTTCTACATCGCTCAGAAGGTTGGTTCTACCTTGGAAAATCAGGATCAGCTTGGTCTGGCTCACTTCCTTGAGCACATGGCCTTCAATGGAACTACCCATTATCCCGGTAAGTCCATGTTGAATTACCTTCAGGCAAACGGTATCCGTTTCGGTGAAGATATTAATGCTTATACCGGATTCGACGAGACCGTTTACAGAATCAACAACGTTCCTACTACCAACAAGGCCTTGATGGATAGCGTACTTCTCGTACTCCGCGACTGGAGCGACGGCATCGCTCTTGAAGAGGAAGAGATTGACGCTGAACGCGGTGTAATCCATGAGGAATGGCGTCAGCGCAACGATGCCAACACCCGCATGATGACCGCAATGTTGCCTCAGGTGTATAAGGAATATCAGTACCAGCAGATGCCTATCGGTAAGATGGACGTGGTTCTAAATTTCAAGCCGGAGGTGCTTCGCGCATACTATAAGAAATGGTATCGTCCGGATCAGCAGGGTATCATTGTAGTTGGTGATTTCGATGCTGACGAGATGGAACAGAAGGTAAAGGCTCTCTTCTCTGATATCGTAATGCCGGAGGATGCTGCCGTTCGCGTTTATCCTACTGTTTCCGATAACGAGCAGCCTATTTACGCAGTATTTACTGACAAGGAACTCCAGTTCCCATCTCTTCGTCTTTACTTCAAGTACGACAAGACTCCCTTTGAGATGCGCAATACCGTTGAGGCATATATGCAGGATGAAATTCTTTCATCCCTTATGAGCATGATGCTCAACGAGCGTCTTAGCGAGTATCAGCAACAGCCTGACTGCCCCTATGTATATGCCATGTGGATGGATGACGACTTCTTGATCTCTAAGACCAAAGGGGCTGTAATGGTATTCGTAGTGCCTAAGGATGACTTGGTAACTGCTACCAATGGCGCAATGAAAATCATTGCTGAGGCTCTTAAAGGTGGTTTCAACCAGGGTGAGTTCGACCGTGCCGTAGAGAAACTTAACTCCAGCATGGAAAAGCGTTTCAACGAGCGTAATACTACTGACAGCGATGTTGTAGCTAATCGCCTTATCCGTCACTTCATTGACAATACTCCTAATCCCGGTATCGAGGCTGAGATGCAATTGGTTAAGGGTATGATCCCGATGATTCCTCTTGAGGCTATCAATATGGGAGCTGCTCAGTCTCTCCAGCCTACTAACGAGGTATTCATGGTATCCCTGCCGGAAGGTAAGCCGGTACCTGAAGAGGCAGCTATGGTTGCCGCAGTCAATGATGCTCTCAACGCTCAGTATGAGGCTAAGATTGAGGAGGTGATCACTGATCCCCTGATCGCTAAACTGCCTAAACCCGGAAAGATCAAATCCGAATCTCAGAACACCAAATATGGTGCCACCGAGATGGTCCTTTCCAATGGCGTAAAGGTTATCGTTAAGACAACCGATTTCAAGGGTGATGAAATCATGATGCAGGCCTACCGCGAGGGTGGTAAGCGCGGCTACTCAGTTGCTGACGGTGTAAATGTACAGTTGGTTAGCGATGCTGTAGACAGCAGTAACCTCGGTTCCTTTGATCCCGTTAAGCTTCGTCGTTATCTGAGCGGCAAGCATGTAAGCCTCGGCTTCGACATCAACAATTACACTGATATCATGCAGGGCTACTCCAATGTTAAGGATCTTCCGACCCTGATGGAGCTTGTATATGCTACTTTCACTTCTCTGAACCCCAACAAGGAGACCTTCGATGTTCAGATGCAGCAGGCAATCACACTGCTTGAGAACATGGACAAGGATCCTCGCAAGGTGTTCAAAGATAACGTCAACAAGGCTAATAATGGTGAGAACGCTCTGGTAAATGAGCTTACCGCAGACATGATTAAGAGCGTAGACTATAACCGCTCTCTTGAGATTGCGAAGAAAGCTATGAGCAATGCCGCTGACTATACCTTTATATTCGTAGGCAATGTTGACGCAGCGACTCTCAAGCCCCTTCTCGAACAGTATATCGCAACTCTTCCATCTGCTAAGAAACCCTCTAAGGTACAGACTGTAACTGACCTTACCGGAACTAAGGGCGAGGTGAAGAAACAGTTCACTGCAACTTCCCAGACTCCGATGGTTATGGTATATGACCAGTTGAGCGGCTACGATTTGGATTACAATGCTGCCAACTCCATTATGATGGGCTTGACAGGAGACCTTCTTGATATGGTATATCTGGAGACTCTGCGTGAGGATGAAGGTGGTACTTACGGTGCCGGTGTAGCGGGATACATGAATCCGAATACCAACAAATGGATGCTCCTGTATCAGTATTCAACTAATCCAGATAAGCGCGAGGCTATGCTGAAGCGTGCTTTGGATGAGCAGAACAATCTGCTCGACAACGGTGCTAAAGCTGAACACTTCTCCAAAGTTAAAGAGGCTGCTATCACCAAGTACAATCTTAATCAGCGTGATAACGGTTACTGGTTGAACCGTATCTTCTCCAGCGAACGTGGCTTCGACATTTATGGCGACTACGAGAACGCACTGAAAGGTGTCACTATTGAGCAGCAGAACGAGTTCATGAAGAAACTCAATGATGGCAAGAACCATATCGAGGTTATCATGGACACCGTAGAAGAAGGCAAGTAATCACCTCTTTTAATAGCAATATTTCACTCTCCTAAGTGAGAATCATAAAGGCCCCCGCTTGAATGTTTGCAATTTTCAAGTGGGGGCTTCCTAATAATAATCCCAAAAGTACGTTTATTATAAGGAGCTTTCTTCTTTCCGGCATGGAAAGGGGAGACTTCATTAATCGAATACTTTTTACCTTATCATGAAGAGCATAATTTACGCATCATTAACAGCATTTTCGCTAATGGCAATGACTACTGAAGCTGCGTATGCCGCTCCGGCATCGAATACGCAAAATCCTCTTCTCTCACCTTCCAAGACTCCTTACGGGACTCTGGATTTTACCCGTATGACTCCCGAGTTTTACGAGCAGGCTGTCCTGGAAGGTTTCAAAGAGCAGAAACAGATCATCGATCAAATTGTAAATAACCCCGAAGAGCCTACCTTCGAGAATACTATTGTTGCTCTTGACCGTAGTGGCCGAAACAGCAACCTGGCTATACTGGCTCTTTCTAATGTAGAGCACGCTAATGGAGATCCGGAATTGATGGAGCTTATGGGTAAGTTGACCCCCATCATGTCCAATCACTCCTCTGATATTTCCCTGAATGAGGCACTTTTTGCCCGTATCAAAAAAGTTTACGATACCCGCGATCAGCGCACAGATCTTTCACCTGAAGCTCAGCGTCTGATTACCGAAACTTATGATGGTTTCGTTTCCTCAGGAGCGAATCTTACCGGTAAGGACCGCGATCGTTTCCGTCAGCTTGCGGCTGAAATATCTGATCTCAACATCCGTTTCTCTCAGAATGTGACTAACGGTATGAAGGATGGTGTAATCTTCTTTACTGAAGAGGAGAGCGCCGGTCTGCCGGAAAGTATCAAGAAAGCTGCTCATGCCGACTTTGTCGACTATCTCCGTTCCTCAGATCCGGCACGCGTGGAGAAAGGGGATACTATGGGTTATGCGGCTACTATGTATTTCCCCTCTGTTAGCCCAATATTGAAGTATGCTTCCAATAGGGATCTTCGTGAGCGTCTTTACAAGATGTACAATAGCCGCAATCAGAGTGGCAAATATGACAACACACCTCTGATACGGGATATTGCCAACGCCCGTCTGGAGATGGCCAAGCTGATGGGTAAAGATAATTTCGCTCAGTATCAGCTTCAGCATACTATGGCTGCTAATCCGGAGACCGTTTACAATATGCTGAACGAACTTAGGGAAGCTTATATGCCTGCTATGAAGAAGGAACTTGAGGAGGTAGCTGCTTTCGCCCGTCAGTCGGAGGGTCCCGATTTTGTGCTGGAACCCTGGGACTATTCCTACTGGTCTGACAAACTTAAACAGTCTCAGTACAGTTTCAACGATGAGGATATGAAGCCTTATTTCGAGCTTCATAACACTATCGACGGTGTATTCGGACTGGCTACCAAACTTTACGGCTATAAGTTTAAGAAGAATCCTAAGATTCCGGTGTATCATCCGGATGCAATGGCCTACGAGGTATATGACCGTCAGGGCAAGCTTTTAGGTATTCTCTATGCCGATTTCTTTTACCGTCCCGGTAAGTCCGCCGGTGCATGGATGACTGAATATCGTACCGAGGTAAAGGATGACAACGGTAATCGCGAGATTCCTTTCATTTCAATCGTATGTAATTTCTCAAAGCCGGTTGGCAACGAGCCTGTTCTTCTTACCCCTTACGAGGTTGAGACATTCCTCCATGAGTTCGGACACGCTCTCCATGGCCTTTCAGCGCAAGCTACTTACGAGTCTCTTTCCGGTACGAATGTTTACCATGATTTCGTAGAGTTGTTCTCTCAGTTCAATGAGAACTATCTCACTCAGCAGGAGTTCCTGGATTCATTCGCCAAGCATTATAAAACCGGCAAGAAGATGCCCAAAGAGCTTATTGACAAGTTTATAAAGGCTTCTCAGTATGGAGCTGCCTACGCTTGTGTACGTCAGCTGAACTTCGGTCTTCTCGATATGGCATATCATAGCATTGAAAACCCACTGCGTGCTACTGCTGATCTGACCCTATTTGAAGACAATGCGGTAGAACCTGTAAAGATCTTCGACCGTGTTGAGGGATGTATGATATCTCCGACGTTCTCCCATATTTTCTCTGGTGGCTATGCTGCAGGATATTATGGATATAAGTGGGCTGAACTGCTGGATGCGGATGCTTTCGCAGCCTTCCAGGAAAATGGAATCTTTGACCGTAAGACTGCCGACAAGTTCCTGCACATGCTTCAGTCAGGCGGAACGGTTGATCCGATGGAACTTTATGTAGGTTTCCGCGGCAAGAAACCTACTGTAGACGCACTTCTCAAGCGCGACGGTATCACCAAATAACCAGTCAATTCCAGGCAGGAGATACAACTCTCCGGATATCTATAAGATCACATATACCTATAAACAAAGAGGATTTCGGTCTGCGGAATCCTCTTTGTTTTGGTGATCTTCTGATGAATTAATAATTAGCAGAAACTTGACCAATTATCTCCTTGTCTAAAATGGTATTGTCTAAAAGGGAGGGTTCATTATGGAATAGGCCCATAACCAAGGTCAAGTATAGCGGGAGGTATCGGTCCTTGCTCCATAATATCTTTTCCCCGAACACTTCCTCGACTGTCTTACCTACATCAAATCCGTATGCTTCCAGAGATGGTCTTGCAAGGTCAGGATGACGACATGGCTTACCTTCTTCACGCGTACATGTTCCGGGAGGGCAATACAGACAAGTTCCGGCAAATGCCATTCCTTTCCCGCGATACTTCATTTCAAGTTCCCGGATCTTCTTCTCCATTTTAATACGTTCCGGTTTCATAAAATCAGAAGCTGCCGAAAGAGGTATCTCTTTGGACTCCGGCGTAAGACGACAAGCTATAAGCAGTATTTTACTGTAAGGACCCATCTCTGTCAAAGTGTCCCTTTCAAATGGAGGACAGGCCCAGACCTTCCCGTAATTACTGCAGGCTTTACAACATCCTAAGAACTTCTCAGGGAAATAATAATTGCTGAAGTAATCCTCCGCAGGCAACTCTCTGACGAGATATTCCGTAGTATAGTTATATTTAGATTTATTTTCCATAAGTTGCTTATGCCCCCTGTGCCTCTTAATTTTTATGAGACGGGGGCTATAGATTTATTCCTAATTTATCTTCTATTAATCCCGATTCACGCATTTCAGAAGATGGAAGAAGCGTAATGCGATGATCATGAATCAAGGCTATATTATCGCATGTCTGTAATGCGATATCCAATTCATGGGTAGAGTAAATAATACATTTCCCCTTATCATGTGCTAAAGTATTTAATAAGTGAGCCAGCTTATAGCGGTTAGGCATATCCAGAAAAGAGGTCGGCTCGTCAAGCAATATGGCCGGAGTGTCTTGGGCTATTGCGCGGGCGATCATAATCCTTTGACATTCCCCGTCGCTCATAGTATTCATATTGCGCGCAGCGAACTCCGCCATGCCTACCGTTTCCAAAGCCTCAAATGCTGCTTCCTTGTCTTCACTTCGCAATCTTCCTGACCAATCAGTAAAGGGAGATCTCCCCATAGCTGTGATCTGTAGACAGGTCATATTGGGAATCCTGACTCTTTCTGTAGTTACAAGAGCTAACAGTCGGGCCATCTTGTCGGGACGGAGTCTCTTTATATCAGTTCCATCTATTTTTATTTCACCGGTATATTTAGGATTCAAGCCGGCGATTGCTCTGAGCAAGGTGGATTTCCCGGTGCCATTGCGTCCTATGAGAGCGGTAGTAGCCCCGGAAGGAAAAATGACATCGGCCTTCTCAACTAACACTCCTCGCCCATAATCGAGATTCAAGTCCTTTACTTCTATCATATCTGTTTTTGAACTTACCGATTAATAACTCCGTAGAACTTATCTATGGCGCAATACAACCCACACCACAACCGGAATACCTAAAAGGGATGTCACCGCATTTATTGGTAAGGCAAATGACTTGGCTATTATATCGCATAGAATCATAGCACTTGCACCAGCCAACAGGGTCGCCGGAACCAAAATGCGATTATCGCTATCACGGATTAGTAGCCGGGTAACGTGGGGCATTGCTAATCCAATAAATCCGATAGGTCCGCAAAAGGCTGTCACACTGCCTGCCAACAGTGTGGTGGATAATAGCAATAGAATTCGTGAACGTTTAAGATTCAATCCCATAGTCCGGGCATATTCCTCACCGAATAAGAGAAGGTTCAATGGTTTGACGGTAACCAATGCCAGTGCCAATCCTATCAATACTGCAGGTAGTAGGATCCAGAGCTGGCTGTAAGTCACTTCCCCTAATGAACCCATAGTCCATACGACATAGCTTTTCAAGGATTCCTCCCGACTGAGATATTGTAGAACCTGCACCACAGCTCCCGCAGCGGATGAAAACATCATGCCTAAAATGAGTACAACCATTATGTCCCGTATCCGGTGAGCTACAACGGAAGTCAGAAGTAATATCAATCCGGCTCCGATCCAGGCAGCTCCGGCGATACCAACCGCTGACCCTACTCCGGCCATAACAACCAATGCAACACCCAATCCGGCTCCTGCGCTTATACCCAACACATAAGGTCCCGCCAAAGGATTGCGAAAGAGTGTCTGCATCTGAAGTCCGCTTACCGAAAGGGCTGCTCCGGCCAACAGAGCTACAACGCATCTGACAAGCCGGATATCCAAGATAACCTTTGCTTTAATGGCATCTTCCAGTCTGCCGGTCAAGGCAAACCATGTTTCCTTTACTGTGATTCCGGAGGAACCCGTTCCCATGTCAATAAGAAATAACAAGGGCAGAATAATCACCAGCAAAACAAGTATGGTCTTGTGGCCCGATATTCCCGGGATAGGAGAGAGGTCTCTTTTCATTGCAACTTATGATAATATACAGGGGTGTAATCAGGTACCAGTTCAGGATGGATAACCCAGATCAGATCATTAAGAATTACATCAGGATTTACTATCCCACTCTCATAATAGTCGTTGCCTCCGGCAGAATTTTTTCTCTGGTCGTTATTATATACCTCATCCCGGGTCATTGCTTGAATCTCGGCAAATTTCGGACAAACCTTCCTTATGTCTTCTTTAGTACCCAATATTCCGGTATCTATCCATTTATCAGCTTTCGAAGCATACAGAAATGCCTCTTCAAGATCTATGGGACGGGACGAGTTTCCGGTATTGCGGTCATATACCATACTACCGCCGGCATCGGTCATAAGTCGGTAAACATAACTTTTGGATGATGGCATCATCCAGGCATCTCCGGATGGTACATTTACTATTATCTTTTTCTTAGCCAAGCCTGAATTTTTTACCATATTGACTAAGGAATCATATCTTTCCGGAATCTGACGGAACATCTCCCGCGCAAATTCCCCTTTACCAACCAATTCTCCGACCGGAATAAGCCATTCCGATTTCCCTACAGGAGATTCCTCAAGATAGTCTCCGATATAGATATAAGGTATATGGAACTCCTTTAGACGTTTCTCCATCGGCGATTCTCCGGAAACGGCACTCAGCATTACCAAATCGGGTTTCAAGGACAGCAGGGTCTCGTAGTCTATATTGGCATCATATCCAATCTCCTTCACAGAATCTGAACGTTCTCTGATAACATGACTGGAAATATATGGTTTCCCTGATACCCCTACGATCCTATGGGCTTCTCCTAAGGCCTCAAGCATGGCTACATGAGTAGATGAGGTGGTGACGATTCTTTTAGCCTCTCCATTGAGGATATTCAAACCTTTACCTCCTTGTAATTGATCTTGATCATGAAGGATGATAAGAGATTTAGTGATATTGTCTGCTCCTTGCCAGGGATTTACTGATTCAATCATCAGACCGTCAGAGTCGGCCGCTCCTTTGATGACATAATTAACCGCATAAGAAGGCTTGTAAACTTCTTCGGTGAAATTCTCTTCTGTCGTATCATGGGAGGAGCAAGAAAACAAAAGAAGCGCAAACCCCATGGCTGAGACTCCTCTCAGGATTGGAAGCCTGTACAGTCCCTTATTGATTAATTCTTTGGATTTCTTGAAAGCAAAGTCTACTATTAGTGCCATTAAATATGAAAGTATTATGATAGCGATGATACGGAAACACCCTCTTACCATCCAAGTGGCATCGGGTATCCAGTTGTTGGCTGGAATCCATCGTATCAAAGGCATGAAAAATCCTTTTGTAGAGTGGGTAAAGAAGAGGGCGTGAAGAAACCATATTCCCATCGACTTCAATCCTAATTCAGTAAGAACAAACCTTAGTGGAGCGAGTGGGTACAGATTGAATATTCCGGCCACTAAAACTCCGGTAAGAGGTGCCCATATAAGATCAAACCATTGAAGGCAGGGGAGACCCCGTAATAGATATAGTCCTATGAGTCCCCCAATACAGGCTATCGGGATTATCGGGTGACGCTTTAAGGGTATTTTGGAGAGAATCCTATAATGTGCTAACCAATATCCCATTATCACGATAGGCATGTATCTGAAACACCGATAAAGGATAGAAATGACGTTAGTATGTCCGGTGGTCAGCCAACTGCCCATCCAAGTGTATATGCCTCCGGCTAAAAGACCAAAGATAACGGCCTCCAGAAGGGTTGCTTTTAGGCCAAACCGATCTATTAACCTTGCCAACGGAGGCATCATCAACATGGCTGCTATATAGAAATATATATACCAGCAATAGAAATTGAATCGGCCACACACGCCGAACATATTCATAGAGATCTCTGAGATCTTTATCTCACCGTTCCAGGATATGAGTGCAGCCGGAATACAGATCAGAAACAAGATGAACCAGAAATGGCTCAGCAGATGCCAGATCCTAAGGGCTGAATGGCGCAAGGAGTGTTGTTTGGCAAACGCATAGCCGTAACCGACAAGAAACGAAAACAAGGGTACGGCAAACGGCGTTATTCTACCGGGGAGGGAATGGCCTATGACCATCATAACGACGGCTATTCCCCGGATAATTCTTGACATATCGTTAGAAAAATCTATATGTCCTTTGAACTCAGGTCTCAAAGTCAAAGCAGATTTCCACATGACATCAGGTTCTTAAAAACTCTACAAAGATAATGATTTATCGCGGTTAGACAGGCCATCCCGATGTTAAATTTGTTTATTACTATGGGCGTCCTCGCCCCGTAAAAAAGTAAAAAATGGAAAATATAAAAGAAGTATTCGAGTTCCTTAAAGAACTATCAGTAAATAATACTCGGGAATGGCTAACCGCCAATGATGCCCGATTCAAGGAAGTGAAGAGTATCAGAGACGGCATAGCCGAGGAGTTTATCCAGGCTGTATCACGTCTTGATCCGCGCGCGGCCGTGTTCCGTCCGAGCGATATCACATATCGGTTTATGCGTGACACTCGTTTTTCTCCGGACAAGACACCCTATAAGACTCACATAGGTTTCTTTATCTGTCCCCCCTTAGGTAAAAAGAGTCTTTTGAGCGGTTATTATCTGCATCTTGAACCGGGAAAGTCCATACTCTGTGGCGGTAACTATTGTCTGCCCACAAAAATGCTCACCGCAATCCGAAATGATATCCGGGATAATATAGAGGAGTACATAGGAATCGTAGAGAGTCCGGAGTTCAAGAAATATTTCAAGAGTGTCGGGTTTGACCTTCTGAAGACAGCTCCTAAGGGATTTGACAAGAATTGGGAATACATCGATTATGTCCGTCCGCGGGAATTCGGAATTGAAATGGAACTTAAAGACAGCTACTTCAACCGTAAAAACGCGATCGCAGATCTCGGTCGGGCATTAGAGCAGATAAAGCGTTATAACGACTTCATCAACTTCAGCATAGAAGAATCCGGTCTCCCCCTAATGAGAGAAGGAAGGCGTTAAACCATCCCTCCCTCAATCAAATAAGTATATTCATAATCAGTCCTCCAGATAATAGGTGATTGAGTTAACTACTCGGACGCTTTTGATCTGGGGGGTGTAGTTGTCTCGGTCTTCGATTGTGAACTGACCCTGGCTGGCGGTTTTGATTTTGCCTAACTTGCTCTTGGAGTCTTGGGCGAATTTGTCAGCTGCTTGTCTGGCCTGTTCTGTTGCTTCCGCGATCATTTCGGGCTTAATTTCATTCAGCCCTGTAAACTCATACTGTACCTGATAACTGTAATCCCGAGCAAGAGAAATACCTCTGTTGAGCAACTCGCCTTGACGCAAAATGAGTTTGGAAACCTTATCTACAGCCGAAGAAGAGACTACTATCACTGAAGTAATAGTATATCGGAAACGGGAGTCTTGAGATCCATATTCCTGTGCATCACGGTCGAAAACCGTCGGGGCATTTACAGTTATCTCTTCCTTTGGGATTCCGTTAGAGGTTAAGAAATTAAGTATCTCATTATTGGTGTTGTTGGTCTCCTGATTCAAGGCGATTAGGTCGTTGCCCAAGGCTTTGGTTACTATTGGCCATGTAACCTTGTCGGCTTTCACATCCCGTGTGGCCAGACCACGTACAGTAACCGCCCGATCCCGGAAAGCCAAATTGTCCAGTCCTCCTTTGATGCAGATTCCCAATATGACAATTCCTACCGCCAAGAGGGCAGCTCCCACAAATCTCGAATATTTTTCCATGTTCTTAAATATCATTTTTTATTTGCTTTATACTTCAAATAGATCGCTTAGACCCGTCTCCATAAATTTTATGAGCCGGAGTCTTAATTATTTCTCGGTATCAAAAAGTATGGTGACAGGTCCATCATTGGTAAGAGAGACTTTCATGTCCGCTCCGAAAATTCCTTTGGAAACCGGCTTTCCTAATAATCGAGAGACTTCCCGGCAGTACAATTCATAATATTCTTCTGACTGCGGTGGTCGCATGGCTCTTATATAGCTCGGTCGGTTCCCTTTTCGGGCATCCCCCAAGAGGGTAAACTGACTAACTGCCAATATCTCCCCCTCTATATCCTTTACAGATAGATTCATTACCCCATTTTCATCATCAAAGATGCGCAAAGCAACTGTTTTGGCTGCCAAGTGTCTTACCTCCACCTCGGAGTCATTTACCGAGATTCCTACCAAAACCATCAGACCCTTGCCAATTTGGCCTACTATCTGACTCTCTACCTTAACCTCAGCCCCAGTAACCCGCTGTACTACTAATTTCATACTTCTCTATTTCTCCATTTTCCATTCTCCATTTTCCATTCTCCATTCTCCATTTTCCATTCTCCATTTTCCATTCTCCATTTTCCATTCTCCATTCTCAATCAGATTTCCCGGTTTATCCACATTTCAATCATGCGTCTCGCGATACTCGGTTTGCCGGGAAGAGGTGGAAGGTTATCCCGAGTCCAGAATTGTCCGGCGGAGAGTTCCTCGTCCTGTAGCTTTATCTCTCCTGCGGCGTAATCAGCTACAAACCCAACCATCAATTGGACCGGGTAAGGCCACGGCTGACTCCCGATGTATCTAATATTCTTAATCCTCAGACCCGTCTCTTCCTTCACTTCTCGCTCCACGCATTGCTCAAGATTCTCACCGGTCTCTACAAACCCAGCAACAAGGCCATAAAAATTACCTTTGAAATTTCGGGCATGGACCATCAATACCTCGTCATCTCCTTTTTTTACCAAGACTATTATGGCAGGCGAGACATTCGGGAAAACTTCATTACCACATTCCGGACATCTGAGGCATATTTCACCGGTTAATTCCATCTCATGGCCACATACTCCGCAATAACGGTTATGGGAGCGCCACCACAGAAGTTCGCGACATTTGCCGGCAAGAGTATAGTCTTCCATGGTAAGATCATTCCATGTTTCCCGTAATGGCTTGAAAGCCAACCCTGACTGGAGTTGGATGCTTTCCAAGGGTCCGGATAATTCGTAAGCTATCGCTTTACCATAGTCCGAAGTGACCGGGAGTTTGAATAGGAGTTTCCCTCCAACCTTCCATTTATCTATTGTTTCCAATAGTATTTGCTCTTCCGGCAACTTGCCGTTATTCAAAAGCAGCTTATCTCCGCAGAAACAAAAAAATTTCATAAATAGTCCTTCTATGAACGGTTATTATGGGTCCTGAAGTCTTCCAATAGTTTTTAGGCCCCAGTACCTCTTAAATTTTATGAGACAGGGTCTGCCCCATAAGAGGATCCGTTCATCATATTGGGGCAAATATACTAACTTTTTACCTTTCCTCAAAAGGTAGCAAACAAGATTAGAGAAAAAATTTGTAATTTTGCACGAAGACAGAAATTTAAACTGTATGACCGAGAAAGAAAAAATTAAATATGGCATTCTCTATGATGCTAATTACGATCCCGAACTGGTGAAGGAGCGCAGAAACGCATCTATTCTTTGCCATCGGTTCAATCATCTTAGTCCCGAACAAGAAAAGGAAGCAGATGAATTGTTGACTCGCCTACTTGGCAAAAGGGGAAAGAACTGTTTTATTCTTCCAGATTTCTGGTGTGATTACGGCTACAATATAGAGGTAGGGGAAAACTTCTTCGCAAACCATGGGTGTGTGATGCTTGACGGAGCGAAGATTAAATTCGGAGATAATGTCTTTATCGCTCCTCAATGCGGATTCCATACAGCCGGTCACCCGTTGGATGTGGAAAGACGTAATCGCGGACTCGAATATGCCTTCCCGATAACGGTTGGAGATAATGTCTGGATCGGAGCCGGTGTCCATGTATTACCGGGTGTTACGATCGGCTCTAATACCGTTATAGGAGCCGGAAGTTTAGTCAACAAGGATATACCCGATGGTGTCTTAGCTGCCGGTAACCCATGCAAGGTAATCCGTAAGCTGTCTGAAGCTGACATTGCCAAATATAAGGAGATAGAAGATATCGAATCTATCGGATTGGACAGTTGCGGGTCAATAGATATCTGCGACTAAGACCCCGTCTCAAAATTAAGAGGCACTGGGGTCTAATGACTTATCAATTCGTATACTCATAAATCATAAACTCAAATACTCATGAAAAAAGAAATTGCAACTAAAGCCGCTCCCGGGGCTATCGGTCCCTACAGCCAGGCTATCTCAGTAGAGGCTCCTCTCTCATCCTTAGTTTTCACTTCCGGTCAATTGCCTATTGACCCCGTAACCGGTGAAATGCCCGAGGGTATTACAGAGCAGACCAAGCAGTCTTTGGCCAACGTAGTGGCTGTGTTGGAAGAGGGTGGTATGTCAGTAGCCAATGTAGTTAAGACAACTGTGTTTCTCGCTGACATGGGTGACTTTGCTGCTATGAACGCTGTTTACTCCGAGGTCTTCACAGCACCGTTCCCTGCTCGCTCAGCAGTTGCTGTAAAAACTCTTCCGAAAAACGCTTTGGTAGAAGTAGAGGTAGTCGCCATTCGATAACCTATGCACTCATACCCCAGTATCTCTTAAATTTTATGAGACGGGGTCTAAGTTCAAATTCTACGGACCTGTGTGTTCGCTGAATAGTTGAAAAAAAGCAGGAGCCGCTTTCCCAAGTGGCTCCTGCGAATGTTTTCCATAATACTCTTAACTAACCTAACATCATGAAACGAATTTCTTTTCTTTGTGCTTTGTCTTTATAACGAGTCCACCACTAAAAAGGTTCAGTCCCTCTAAATTTTTTTGAGATGGGTCTAATTTTTCTTACTAAACAGTCTTCTTATTTGTTATAGATTCAAAACAAATAGAACATGATCATAGATCCCACAACCAGTAGAGACATATTTCCGAATTTTAATGCCACTCCAATAGAGGATACGATAGCTTCGACAGCAGAAAAACTGACAGCCTTGGATGAGGCCAATAAGCGCATCACTCCGAAATGGGATGGCCCTCTTCCTTCTGTAGATGCTTTGCGTGAGATCGTCTCCCTCTTCCGGGTAATACTGTTTCCGGATTTTTTTGATCGGTATAGGGGATGTAGGGCTATGACCCAGGCTCGTCTTATGGTCAGCATAGAGAGATTTTACAGATTGCTTTCTGAGGAAATTTGCAAATGTCTGGCTGCCCGACATGGTGCAAACGGAGGAGGATGTCCTCAGAAAGGAGGAAATTTCAAGGCCCAGCAGATTGTGGATCGTTTACCTGAGATGAAAAGACTCCTTTATTCCGATGTCCAAGCGATTTTTGACAATGACCCGGCCACGGAAGATTACGGTGAGATAGTCCTTAGCTATCCGGTAGTAGAAGCGATGTTGCATTATCGTTTGGCTCATGAGATGGTGTGCCTTCAGATTCCGGTTCTTCCCCGGATTCTATCTGAATTGGCTCATTCCAATACCGGGATTGATATTCATCCAGGGGCAACAATAGGGGAGTACTTCGCTATAGACCATGGGACAGGAGTGGTTATTGGGGAGACTTGTATAATCGGAAAGCATGTGACAATTTATCAAGGAGTCACTTTGGGAGCTAAAAATTTTACTTTGGATAATGAGGGGCGTCCGGTAAACCTGCCTCGTCACCCTATTTTAGAGGATAATGTGACTATATATGCCAACTCTACAGTGCTGGGTCGGGTTACAATTGGACATGATACTATAATTGGCGGTAACGTGTGGCTTACGGAATCAGTAGCCCCTTATTCTCGCGTACTTCAACCTCCATTTATGGCATCGAATAGAATCATAACCAAGTCTCCGGAAGCAAAAGATTCAAACAAAGTTGGTTGATTACGCAGGCGCGATGCACAAAGAGAACGGGGGAGCATAAGGAAATAATAAAAAGAGATTATAAATTTTTGATTATGAAAATATACAAAAGTGCAACCGAACTTATTGGTAACACTCCTTTGGTAGAGGTTACCAATATAGAGAAAGAGCGTGGTCTTAAGGGGCGCGTCTTGGTAAAAATCGAGGCATTCAATCCGGGAGGAAGTGCCAAAGATAGAATAGCAAAAGCAATGATTGAGGCTGCCGAAAAGGATGGAAGTCTTAAACCCGGAGGTACAATCATTGAACCGACAAGTGGAAATACAGGTATAGGACTTGTCTGGATTGGCAGAGCCAAAGGTTATAAAGTAATCCTCACTATGCCTGAAACTATGAGCGAGGAAAGAAAGCAATTGCTTCGTGCAATGGGTGCGGAATTGGTTTTAACCCCGGGAACTGAAGGCATGAAAGGTGCTATCGCTAAAGCTGAGGAAATCCGCCAAGCGACTCCCGGGAGTGTGATTATGAGTCAGTTTGATAATCCTGCCAATCCGGAGATTCATGCTAAGACGACTGGCGAAGAAATATGGAGGGATACTGATGGTGAAGTAGATATATTGGTCGCCGGGGTCGGCACCGGTGGTACGCTCTGTGGCTCTACCAAGACTTTGAAAAACCACAAACCCGAACTAAAGAGCATCGCAGTAGAGCCAGCTAATTCTGCCGTTCTATCCGGTGGGAAACCCGGTCCTCACAAGATCCAGGGAATTGGAGCAGGTTTCATTCCTGGTAACTACGATGCCTCTTTGGTAGATGAGGTTATGCAAATCTCTGATGATGAAGCATTCGCTACCCAGAAAGAACTGACTGAGAAAGAAGGTATATTTGCTGGTATCTCCTCCGGGGCGGCTTTAGCGGCAGCTATTAAATTGGCAGAGAAACCTGAAAATGAAGGTAAGACAATAGTAGCTGTCCTTCCTGATACAGGGCAGCGTTACCTCTCAATGCTAAAGGAATAGTATCATCTCATCTATATAACCAGTAGGGACATCGCTTCGCGATGTTTGATCGGCCATTGCGGCTGTTTCAACATCGCAAAGCGATGTCCCTACTGGTAGATTGGCTGCTATCCCGTTCTATCGGCATCGATTGTGATCCGAATGAAATGAGGATTCATCAATTCTCAATTCTCCATTCTCCATTTTCCATTATTCATTCTTACCAATTCCCCAACCCAAAGCACTATCGAAGTACCCCCGATAATTATCAGCCAGTCTGTCAGTCTCAATGGCTCCACATTGAAGAACTCCCCTCCGAATGTAACAATCAGCAATTGTCCTACGAAAATCAATAACGCTATCGACAAGAACCCTCCGCAATCCTTGAAATGGAAAGCAGATCGCCCTGTCTCGAAGGCGCGGGCATTAAACATATTCCAAAATTGGAGAAATACAAAGATAGTAAAGAAGAGTGATAATTCGTACTCGCTCAGTCCATCTCCCGTTCCAAACGGAACCCTCCCGATCTGAGTAAGCGAGGTGATATCAGTATTCTCCAAGTAGACTAACAAGATCAAAAGAAAGATAAAGAAAAGTCCTCCAACTCCTAATATGAACCTCCACATCGGTCGGTTTATGATAAATGCCATGCGGGAGCGCGGCTTTTCTTTCATTACTGACTTTGAGGGTGGGAGAGAGGCTAATGCCATAGCGGCGAAGGTATCCATTATAAGATTCACCCATAGCATCTGAGTTACGGTCAGGGGAGATTGCATATCCATGAATGCTCCGAACAATACTATAAGACAAGCAGCCACATTGACTGTCATCTGGAACAATATGAATCTCTGAATATTCTGAAAAAGTGAGCGTCCCCACATTACAGCCCTTCCTATGGAAGCAAATGAATTATCAATGATGGTAATGTCAGAAGCCTCTTTAGCTACTGATGTTCCATCTCCCATAGAGAGACCTACATGGGCAGCTTTTAGTGCCGGTGCGTCATTGGTGCCATCGCCGGTTACAGCTACAACATCATTGTTTCCCTGTAATGCCTCAACCAAACGTTTTTTATCCATCGGTCGTGCTCGAGCTATGATCTTTAAATCCTTAACACGTTCTTTCAGCTCCGCATCCGAAAGAGATTCGAAATCTGTTCCGGTTATGATATTTGCTTCACCATCATTCGAGTCATTCCAAAGTCCGATCTGGCGACCTATCTCCTTAGCCGTTCCCGGGGTATCTCCTGTTACAATCTTAATCTTTATGCCCGCATCCATTACTTCCCTGACCGCGTCCGGCACATCCCCTCTAACCGGATCAGAAATAGCCGTAACCCCTACAAATATCAAATCAGTTGCTACAACCTTATCATTATCTATTCCGGTTTCTTTGTCCTTTAAGATCTGATAGGCGAATCCGAGGGTTCTCATAGCCTGATTCTGATAGGTGAGAAGAAGGGCATTGAGTTCCTCGGTAGAGATTCCTGCTTTATCACGGCACATTCTGAATATGATCTCCGGAGCTCCTTTCAGATAGAGGATTCTCTCACCTGACTGATTCTTGACTTCAGTAGCCATATATTTCCTCTCAGTGGAGAAGGGTAATTCAGCAGCGCGGGTATATTGAGCTCTGATGTTGTTATAATCAACTTCTTTATCATGGAGCCAGAGTAGTAAGGCCCCTTCTGTAGGATTTCCGATTACTGATGGCTTTTCTCCGGATAAGTCCAACTGCGCTGTGGAATTTAGGGCAATCCCGGCATTTATTACCTCTTCGGGAGGATTACCGAAGAAATCGAACTTGTAGACCTGCATCTGGTTCTTGGTCAGCGTTCCGGTTTTATCCGTGCAGATTACGGTTGTAGCTCCCATAGTCTCACAGGCGTGCATTTTCCGAACCAAATTGTTTGTCTTCAACATCCGGCGCATAGAGTAGGCCAATGATAGAGTAACGGCCATAGGAAGTCCTTCCGGTACCGCAACCACTATCAATGTAACAGCTACCATTAAGGTCTGTAAGAAATAAGCAAGGAAGGGAATCCAGTCGAACTCTGGCACTTTAAGAAAGTAGAGCAGAATCCTACCTATGATTATGGCAATCGCTATTCCATAGGATGCTTTGGTGATTAGGGTACCTAACCGATCGAGTTGTTCGTTAAGAGGAGTACGCACACTATCATCAATCTGGGCAGCTTGAAAAACCTTCCCGTTTTCAGTTGAGTCCCCAATGGCAGTTACGATCATCATCCCGTGTCCTTCCATGATTTTGGTGCCTCTTAACACATGATTGCTTGGGAAGGTAGCCTCAGGATCGAATAGGGTAGGATCGGTTGTCTTCCGGCAGATTGGTTCCCCGGTTAACGATGATTCATCTACATTGAGCATTACTGCCTCCAATAATTCACCGTCCGCCGGTATCTCGTCGCCGGTATTAAGGATAACAATATCATCTACTGTAACCTCTTTACGGGGGATTTGAGTAACATTGCCATCGCGCAGGACTTGTACCGGTTCCTCATCATTTACTTGATTCAGAATCGCGAACTCGCGATCTGCTTTAAGTTCGAAAATGAAAGCTAATCCCGTAGCTAACAAAATAGCTATGAATATCCCGACCGGTTCAAAGAACACTCCGGCACCTTGGCCTAGGCTCCAGTACTCATAACATGAGATGCCGATTGAAAGTACACCGGCAATGAGGAGTACTATTATCAGAGGATCCTTGAATTTGCTTAGGAACTGTTTCCAGAGTGGGGTTTTCTTTGGAGGCGTCAGAACGTTCCATCCATATTTTAATCTATTTTCCTCTACCTGAGAGGAAGTGAGACCGATCAATCTGTTCTCCATTTCCTGTAAATCTCAATTTCTTTATGCCATTACAAGTACCAGCACTATACCTAAAATAATAAGCAATGTATTGGAAACAGCGTATGTTATGGTATATCCTAAAGCGGGTACCGTACTTCCCAAACGTTCCTGGACAGCACCTAAGCCGGCTGTAGTCTTCCGTGCTCCGGCGCAACATCCTAACGTTACGGCTGGATGGAATTTGAAGATCTTATGGCCTATGATAATAGCCAAAAACAACGGTACCAGCGTTACTATCAGTCCTGCAATGAAAATTTTCGGACCTACCTCGGAGAAAGAACTGATGAAAGAAGGACCGGAGGCTATTCCTATTACAGCGATATACATATTCAACCCAAGGTTGTTGAAAACCCATAAAGATGCTTTGGGTATCGACCCGGCAACCGGACGTTTAGCCCGTAACCAGCCTAAAACCAAACCTGCTACCAATGCTCCGCCGCTTGCACCTAAGCTTACCGGAACACCACCAATTGTAATCGCCAAGGCTCCTATCAGTCCTCCTAACAAAATGCCAAGGCCCACGAATACAAAGTCAGTAGCTAATGACTTAGGATCTGCATAACCTATTTCCGTTGCCGCTTTATCCAGTCTCTTTTTTACTCCCACTAACTCTACGATATCACCTTTCTTAATTTCAGTAGTATCCAGGGGGTTCAACGGCACATCGTTCCTGACTATCCTCTTTATATCCACACCATCCATCCAGGGCTGGTCAAACAGTTCACGTACATTTTTAATCTGACAATGCTTTGATACCGTCACATCTACATCCTCTACTTGGAAGGAGAGGAGTTTCACGCCTGCTATCTCATGGCCTAACCATTCATTGTCCCCGACTATCATCTCGCGGCGAGCGGCAATTACTACTATGTCATCACGGTTGATCTGCGTTTCCGGGGTAATATTGTCGATAATCTCTTTTGAAGCGGCTCTCTGGATTCTTTCCACTGTTATGCGTCGGTTATCCTCTTCGTAATGTTTCTCTAATTCTCCTACTGTAATGGTAGAAGTAAGTCCGGAGCCATCCGCCTTGAATGCTCGGAAAGCTACCGGGCGGCAGGCATTAAAACTCGCCGGATCATTCGATCCGGATACGGGGCTTAGGGTCTTCTCCAATTCTCGTGTCATCGCCTTAACCTTATCCAGTCCTCCCATCATTGCCGGTCCGACATAACCTAACAGCCAGACAGCACCTAAGGTGCCGAATACGTAAGTCATTGCGTAACAAACCGGTATCGCATCTGCCATATCTTTCAGTTTATCAGCCGGACCTGGTAAGGAGTTGATAGTATCCTCAGCAGCTCCGACTACCGGAGAGGCGGTAGAAGCCCCGGCCATCATACCGGCTGCTTGACCGGGATTGAGGTCAAACCAAAATGACACTCCTATGGCCGCTCCTAAGATCATAGCGCATACGACTACGGCAAACAGTACCTCTTTTAGTCCCTCCCCTTTTAGTGAGCGGAAGAACTGAGGTCCTACACTGTATCCTATACAGAATAAGAAGAGCAGGAATGAAACGGATTTCAACGGACCTCCGACATTGATGTCAAGTTGTCCGATTAGTACTCCGACTATCAGTACTGCGGTTACTGTTCCGAGTGCTATTCCCTTGATTTTAATTTTCCCGAGCCAGAAACCAAGCCCGATTGTAAGAAACACGGCTAATGCCGGTGTATGGCGTAAAACGTCAGCGAACCACATGTCTTTCAGTTTATAGTAGAATATCCGGGAAGGCAGTCAGCTTTCCCCTAAGTTTAGTAGATCATTATCATTGATAAAACGCCAATAGACTCCTGTTTGTTAGTGTTGTCAGCAGAATTGTTGGTTCTATCATTACAATTATTGGCTTTCCTGCGTTATAGAAATATGAATATTTCCCCCATAGATATCCCTGTATCCGAGAATGGACTTATTGAAATAGCTGGTCCTTGCAGCGCCGAGAGCGAAGAGCAACTGATGCATACGGCCAAAGAATTGGCCAATAAAGGTGTCAAGATATTCCGAGCCGGTATCTGGAAACCTCGTACTCATCCCGGTGGCTTTGAGGGTCTCGGCAGCAAAGCTCTCCCTTGGCTTACTAAAGTTAAAGAGAAGTTCGGAATGCTCATAGCTACTGAGGTAGCCTCACGTCAACATGTCGAGGAGGCTCTAAGGGCCGGGGTCGATATTTTATGGCTCGGGGCGCGTACTACTGCCAATCCTTTCGCAGTCCAAGAAATAGCTGAAGCGATCGCTTCTATTAATCCGGACACTCCTGTCCTTGTAAAGAATCCTGTAAATCCTGACTTAGAATTATGGATCGGTGCGTTAGAACGGCTCTCAGCTAAAGGTATTACCCGTTTAGGAGCTGTCCATCGTGGATTTACCCTATATGGAGAAACTCTTTATCGTAATTTTCCCTTATGGCAGATTCCAATTGAACTAAAGATCCGCATCCCTAATCTTCCAATTATTCATGACCCTTCTCATACGGGTGGTAAAAGAGACCTGATTGCACCTCTATCTCATGATGCAGTGAGCATGGGTTTCGATGGGTTGATGATCGAGGTGCATGATAATCCGGACTGCGCTCTCAGCGATCGTAGCCAACAGATCACTCCCTCTGATTTTTCAGATATACTGACAAAGAAAGTTATCCCCTCTGAAAGTCCGGCTGAGACCACCTTATCACAGTTCAGAGCTGAGATAGATAATATAGATAGCCAATTGCTCACTTTGCTTGGACGTCGAATGGAAATTAGCCGGATGATAGGTCAGCTAAAGCATTCTCACGGGATGAAAGTACTTCAGCCGGACCGCTACAATCAGATGCTGGAAAGCCGGAAAGCCGAGGGTCAGCAGCATGCCCTCTCCCCGAAATTCATCTCTACCATCATGCGGGATATCCACCAGGAATCCATCCGACAGCAGATATAAGATTTCAAGTCTGAGTAAGAATTTAAAGGTTTGAGTAAAAATAAAAGGTTTGAGTAAGAATTTATAGTTGAGTAGTCAACCATTTTAAGAGTTAGTGTGTTCTATAGTCGTAATGAAGATAGAGAAAAGAAATATTGAGAGTCCCGCCTTGGGATGCCTGGTTGGAGAAGCCTTCCAAACGTTGTTAAGTCAGTTAGCCAAGGCGTTGGAAGAAGAGGGGTTGGATTTGACGACTTCCGAGTATATGGTGCTTCGGGCCTTATATTCGGAAGATGGGATCCAGCAATGCGAGATTGCCGATATGACCGGAAAGGACAAGGCTTCGATTTGTCGATGCGTGACACAATTGAGAAAGAAAGGCCTGGTTGATACCGAATCCGTGAGCCATAAATGCCTTCGGGTCTTCCTAACTGATTATGCCCGGGATATAGAACTTAAAGTGATGGAGGTTGCCCGGAAAAGACATGAGGCCCTTACTGGATTAGTCTCTCAAAAGGAACTTGATATGTTTTCTAAGGTTCTTCTTCAGATAATCGAAACAAAGAAAATTGAAAATAGAAAGGAAAAATAAAATGATCACGCTAACAATTTGGTCTGATTTCGCGTGTCCCTACTGTTATATCGGTGAGACAAGATTACAGAATGCAATTGATGAACTTGGGTTAAAGGATGATGTTCAAGTTGATTTCCGTGCCTTCGAATTAGATCCGTCGGCTCCTAAGGAAGTCACCACTACAACTCCTGAGCGTTTCGCCATGAAGTACCGTCTTTCTGTAGATGAAGCCAAGGAGCAGATTGAGCAAATTTCCTCTCTCGGACGCGAGTTGGGTATAGATTTCAATTACGCTACTACAAAGTACTCCAACACCCGCGATGCTCATCGCCTCATGAAGTTAGCCGAGGCCAAGTATGATAGGGCTACTGTCGGAAGGCTGAATGAAGCCTTGTTTAAGGCTTATTTTGTAGAGAATTTGGTATTGGCCGATCATGAGGTGCTTCTAAAGAAAGCTATTGAATCCGGTCTGAAAGAGGAGGAGGTAAAGAGAGTTCTCGAATCAGATGATTATGATGATGAGGTACGGTTTGACGAACGCGAAGCCATGATGCGTGGGGTCCACGGTGTTCCTTACATTGTCTTCAACGGTGATTTCTCCGTTCCGGGTGCAATGTCGACCGAAGGTTTCAAGTCTGCTCTCGAACGTACTTTGAAAAAACAGGGTATGGAAGCCCAGGTAAAACAGGAAGGAGAGAGGGCGCATCAATGCGGACCTGACGGTTGTCAGCTCCTCTGATAATAAATGAGTTTTGCCCGGAATAGTCTTTATTGTATTCCGGGCATTTCTTTTAAAACAGTTTATTTCTAATTATGGAACTCGATTAAAACTGATATTATGATTAAGGAATTGCAAGTACAAGGTGTCTTCGCGGAAAACACTTATTTCTATATTGACTCACATTCCAAAGCCGGTTTTATCATTGATCCGGGAGCGCAACCCGGTCTGATTTACGATGTTGTTAGAGAGAATGACTGGAAAATAGAGAGGATCCTGCTTACTCATGGTCATTTCGACCATTTCGGAGCTGCCGAAGATCTTAGGGAACGGCTTCATGCTCCCATATTCGTTTATCACGGTGAGAAAGAATATCTTTCGGATCCTTTTTTGAATTTAAGCGCCAATTCTGGTAGACCTTTGACAATACCTCATTTCGAGGAACTCAATGATGGCGAAATAATCAGACTCAAAGAGAATAGCAATTTCTATTTGAGAGTCATTCATACTCCGGGGCACACCCCAGGGTCTGTCACATATTATTCACCGGAAGAGAAGGCTGCTTTCGTAGGTGACCTGCTGTATCAGCATGGTCCTGGTCTGACAAATTTTCCTGGAGAGAACCGCCAGGTGTTGGAGCAGACGATCATTAACAAGATACTCACCCTTCCGTCCGACACGCTCCTTCTTTCGGGTCATTCGTCTCCCATAACTGTTGGTGAGGAGACCCGTCTACTATTAGGTTAAGGCATAATAGTGCTTACAGTACAACAGTATTTACTAAAGTTATAAGAATTAATAATAAAGAAGCAACTGACAAGATGAGTGTCAGCTGCTTCTTTATTATTTAGATTACCTTAATATTAAGGTGTTAAGTTATCTGTTGAAAACTGAGATGGAGTGACCGTCAGTGTTTATGATATATATTCCCTTTTCTACCTGGATATTCAATTCCGCGGGACATATTCCATCATAAAGCAACTTGCCATCTACGGTACTAATAGAGGCTCTCTTGCCGGCAGCTCCTGAAATAATTATATGACCGTCTGAACAACGGACTCTTATTCCATTGGCAGCCAGTTCATCTACTGAGGTCTCAGATACTTTTATCACAATTTCTTCAGAAGGAGAAGATTCTCCGACATTATAGACTGCTGTGGTCACATACCTATATGTATCTCCAACAATAACATCGTTATCGATATAGGTAAGTTCGGTAATCAACGCATCATTGATTCTTTGACCATTACGATATACGTTATAGCCTTCCAAGACTGCGGCTGTTTGCGAACCTGCCGGTATATAGGTAACATCATCAACCATGAGCATGAAAGATCCTTCGGCACATGAACGGATAGCGAAACGCCCTGCTCCGGCTGGAACTTCTACTTCATAGAGTGTCCATTCTCCGCCTACCTGCCATTCAGCTCCTTCGATCTTAATAAAATCGGAAGGCTCTATTGATCCATCGGAATAATATACCTCGATATATTCCGGATAGGTAGCCATATAACTCTTGGCGTAAAAAGATATGGTCTGAGCTGAGCAGTCCAATTCCGGAGAGACAGCCCAGTCATCTGTCTGGGTGTCGTCGGCCGCATATAGGGCAAACAGATACTTGCTGCCAGAGTGTGCCTTGAATGTAGAATTACCTAATTGAGACTGGTCCCAGATCCAGAAAGCTCCCTTGGTCGCATCCGGTATGATACCGGGCACTTCCATATCAGAGAATCCTCCGACCTCTTTATCATCCTCGTCAATAAATAACCAATCTCCATATTCATTGGAGAAGGCGTCGGCATCTTCGAAGTCTTCTGTAATTGGTTCTCCGGGAGCTGATCCTACTTCGGGTTGTTCCCAATTTAACGTAACCATTTTATTCGATCCGTTCCCTTGAAGATCTTTCACGCCAGGTAGATTCGATTGTCCCGGTTCCACATCACAGGGACGGCTGAAGTCATTCTCTTCGTTTTGGTCTGCCGGATAGGATACTTTGGCGTAAATCAAAATAGCCTCAGATGCCAAAGCAGGCATCGGTACATAGAACTGCGCTTGCCAATTGAACCCGGGTGTCAGTGTCTGACCTGGCTGGGATTCAATCATGGTTTCATCAGCATATAGCTCGACGTTGTACCCTTCAGCAGTCTTTGAACCTACATTGACCACTGAAACCGTTACCGGGAATTCCTTACCTACCATTGCCTTGGCAGGTGCGATTATTGATTCTATCTCAAGGTCATTCTCGGGTACGGTTCCGATACGAATATTATCCACAAAGGTATAACCGGAATTTCTAACGTAGGGACGGATACACATCTGCACTACTTTACCTGAGTAAGCGGATAAATCGGTGTACACACGGTTCCATCTTCCGCTGCCACCGGTTTCTCCTACAATCACATCTTTCAACAATGTAAAGTCGGAGGCTCCCTTTTCCTTTACATATATTTCAATATTATTGGTATCTGAAGAACCATCGTCGAAAGCTAAATTGAAGGTATAGAACGTAAATCCCGGGTCTTCCATATCAAGTTTTACTAACCCGGTATAGAAATCTGCATAACAATCAGGGAACTGTCCTACCATTGCGAAGAAGAAATTATCTCCATCCTGTGAGGCCACATTTCCGAAATAATCATCATAAAGGGTTCCCCATGATCCTCCGCCAACACCGGAAACACCACATGTGTAATGCTGCAAGTCAGAAGATTTGGTAAGAATATATTCGGAATAGGGGGTGCCTGCGGGGAAAAATTCTGTCATATCGCTTTCACCCTCACCTCTGTCAGTAAGTGGAACTACCACATATTGCACAAAGTCTTGTTCTCCCTCCGGAATAGCTTGATATGTAAACGAGGTACCGGTTATTTCACCCGATACAGGAATTAGCTCACCCTGCTTTGTCCTATAAACCTGATACCTTACTAATCCATCTGCTAACGGTTCTCCTTTGACTGAACTTGTTACCGCATCCCATACGATAGTGACTTCACCCGGAGTGGATGTCTCGAATCCATGTACACCCGTGATAACACCCGGATAGTCTACTCCTACGAAAGTCGAGGCTACGGCTTCTCCGCCGTTTCCGGCTGCATTGTACGTCACTACCGTGTAGATATAATCACCGAGTTGAGGCAAATGGTCAGTGTAGGATATTGAACTCCCTACGCCTGGGTTGTACCAGGTCTTTATAACCTCCGAGTTCCTTGAGAGCTCGATTTTTGTCAGGGAGGGGAGGTCATCGCCGGATAATGTCTTTGTCGGGGCTTTGAATGATATGGATGCTGTCAGCGCTCCGTCGTTCCCCGGGATAACTTTGAGGTTATCCACAGCTGCCGGTCCGGCTACTGATCGAGGTGCTGTTATCGAGAAATTGTCTACTATCAGATAATAGGAATCAGCATCAGACATACCGTGTATGCCTATGAAATATATTCCGTCTTCTTCCGGTACTATGGATGTTGACCAATTCCACGGCTCTTCCGACATTTTGTTGGTTATTATCGTCGGTGCAAGTAGAGTTTCTGTCATCTGATCAGGATTCGGGCCTTTCCCTAATTTGATTTCTACTCTTTCAGGGAAGTTTGATGACTGTGCTCCCAATTGACAAGCTATCTCATAGTATTTCCCTCCTTGAAGTCTCAGAGGAGGTGCGAGCAGCCAATCATCCATTGCCATCGAGGAGTTCCATTGCACTCGCATGTGCTCGTTTATATTTATCCAAGTGCGTCCGTCGCCATTTGCATCTATTGTGTAGAATCCATCTGGACCTTCATCGAATGTGGCAGCAAATGGAGGTTCTATCGATCCGAGTATAACATAGTTTGAGCGTGCCGGAGCTGACACAAGTCCGTCTGCCTCGGCTGTCACTTCATAATAGTAAGAAACGATATCTGTAGGTTCTGCAATAGGTTCTGCAAAAGCACATTCAGTGATATTTTCAGCTACGATAACATTTTCCGGGAAGCGGGTAACGGTATATCTTACAGCATCCACATCTATAAATCCTCCGTTTACGGATGAGGTGACTGGAAGCCAGCTGACATTCATAATACCGTTTTCATATTTCAAAGTTACGGTTGTGGCTTCCGGAGTGTCAGCTCCTACGTATGCCGAGACCTCTGCTTTGGGGCTTGATCCTATGGAATTTGAAGTCGTTATAACAAATGTGTAATAACCCGAATCGGGGAGTGTTACTGGTGCTGAGACCCTTTCATTGTAATTTGCTGAGCCGGATGCGAGTATCTCTCCGTTAGCCTTGATCTGGTAGTCAAGATTGCCTGTAGGTGCTGACCCATCGAAAAGGGTAGAGGGAGTTTGGAATATTACGTTGCCGGTCAATGATTTGCCGGTAAACTGAGTAGCAAGGTCTGTGGCTACCGCTGGTGCTTTTGGTTCGGCGAGCGGCAATACTACTGAGAGTCCCAGTACTTCCTGATTATTCGGAAAGTTGTAGATTGGAGTCGCAGCCCCGGTATTGACATCAACTTCAGTCAGGAAGCCGGAGCCATCTGCCGGGGAGACTGTCCAATATAACTTGTTGGTTTTCGGATCGAATGTGGCATCAGATGCGTAAGTACAATCATATCCGGTTTCTCCAATAGATATACATTCCCCGGTTGCCTTATCTACCTTGTAAAGAGTTGATCCGCTACAGTAATATGATTCGTTTTCCACTACTATATTACCATAAATGGCATAGAGCTGTCCGTTGCCATCACATGCTATTGAGTTCCATAATCCTACACCTTCGGGCATCATTGGAGCTATCGGATTTAACTCTACGTCTCCGGCAATATCGTCAAAATTGACTTCGGTGAGATAATACTCGTCTTCCAGGATAATGATACCGTAAATACGAGATGTAGTAGGATCATAGGTCATCGATAGGGTATGGTAGGGATAGTTTCTCTCATACAGTATTTCTCCGTCATTCATATCATAAGCGATGAAATATGTATAATTCTCATCTCCGAATTGCATTCGCTCACATACATAGTATTTCCCCTCTACCAATACACCTCCTGAGTTTGCGTTCGGACCTAAAAATTTCAGATCGAATGATTCGTCAGATGAGATGGGTATGTTGTACAGTCCGACCGGCGAATTGGCTTCCGTCCAATTGTCGGCATATACTACGGAACCTACCAACTCCGGAAAATCATTTTCATTCCCGTTTGATTTGAAGGTATCAGGTCGCATAAACTGTACGCTCGCGTGAGTGGCAATGCCAGCTGCAATACAGATTAGCGAGACGAGGGTCCCTTTAAATGGTTTTTTCATAGAGTATTATTATTAAACAATATCCCCATCGGGCAAGCCGACAGCTTAGTCCGATGAGGATTATTTTCAGATTATCAACGTTTTATTATCGTACTATGACCTTATAGGTCTTTTCTCCAACATTCACCAGATAAATACCTTGTGATACCGGTACGATTACATTGTCGTTTCCGACTGTACCGTACTTTATAACCTGACCGGCGGGATTGATGATCTCAACTTGATTACCTGAGAGGCCGGTAAGGGTGATAGCTCCCTTAATGCCGGCAACACCGCATGTCGGTTTATAGATATTATTAACACCTACCGATACATCTGCCTTTACATTGTAGGCGTCTATCAGGGCTATGCTCGAACTTCCGTGAGTGAAATTGACTTCCAACCTTACTTCTACCCATTCTTTACCGCGATATGTCTCGGGAAGCTGAATGGTGGTTGTGATCCATCCTAAAGTAGTCTCGGGACTTTCTATGGAGCCGATTACTTCATAGTCCTCCGAACCGAAAGTACAAGCGGACACGATCATCTCGCTGGCCATCGGGGTAGCATAGGTAGTGAGCAAGATACCGGGTGCATTGGCATCTACAGTAGAGAACTTCGGGAGGGTAATGAAGGTATCACCTTGGTTGAAGTTTGTATGGCCGTAGAATGCATAGCCACTCTCTGTCTGCTCGATTTCCTCGTTAACTGAAGTCGGGTCTACGATGTCCCAAACCGGAGCGTAGGTAAAGTACTGAGTGCTGGTAGCCGTAACGGGGTTATAATGAAGTTCGCCTTCAGCAAAGGTCTCATTCATCGGTAGCTCGTAAGGTTTACCCAGAACAACTGTGAAAGGTACGATTGAGGAACCGGAGTTGAGTCCATTATAGCACTGCAAACCGAGACGTATGAATTCTTGAGTCTCTGAAGGTGAGTATTCGTATGTATAGCTGAGTTCATCGGTTACAGCAGTCTGCAGCCAATTCTCACCTTCTTCGTTCCATTATAAGATGTAATAATCCATTCCGGCCGGATTTACATTTCCACCGGTTACACCTTCAGTTACAGCGTTCCATGAGATTGTAACGCTACCGTTATCTTCGCTTATGACAAGACCTGTTATTTCCGGATCCTTCGGTTTGTCAAGGCCGCAGTGTACGCTTACTTTCGAGGTCAGACCTTGGCCGATGGAATTGGTGACATAGACCTCCACTTCACTGTTGCCCTGAGGACAAGCTATTACTACTGAAGCCTCTGACCCCGGAGTGCCGGTTACTTCCTTAGTTTCCTCAGAACTTGCAACTGTCGCTGTCAGTTCCTGGCCTTCAGGTAGCTGGCTGCCGGTTAAATTGACAGTCGGGAATTTGAATGATATAGTGGCATCAAGTGCTCCGGTAATATTACCGACACCTGTCAGATCCGTTACCTCACCTGGACCATCGGGAGATATGGAACTCTCCTGAATCTTGATTTCGGAAAGGAACAAATGATAGGCATTGGCCGGAGAAGTAGCGTGTACTCCTAAATAATAGCGGCCTGCAGCCGGTATTGCGAAGAAGTTGGAGAAATCCGTTTGGTTGGTGGATACAACATCAACTTGAGGCATTGCCTTAATCGTCATTGCTTCTACCGTAGGTTCGGTTCCGAGGAAGATCTCGAAGTTCTCTACATAGTGAGAGCTGTACTCCCACGCAGTCACTATTATATCGTATAGTACCTCAGCATCCGTAAATTCTATGGCCGGGGTGATAAACCAGTCATCTCCCGGATTTGTGCTATGATAACTATATTTCATAGTCTGAGTAGTGGAGTCGTAATACCAGGTAGATGAGTCACTGTTCTCATTGAAAACCTGCATCAAATCTCCCGTTACATCATTGAAAGTCAGATCCAATGGGATTGTATAAGCGAAATCTGAAGAAGGCACAATCTTAAAGGATAGTTCCGTCTCATTGCCATAAATGCTCATGCCGTCTTCTCCGATTACGTATGGGAACGCGGTAAGTTTATGGGTGCCGAGGGAAAGATCATTGAAGGTGAGAAGTATTTCCTCTCCTGCTGTGCCTTCTACTGAGCTGTCATTATAGTAAATCTCGTCATCGAGAATTACATCAGCATATATGGTGCCTTCGATCTGCTCTCCGCCCATATTAAGGGTAGGCATAGTGAGCTTAACGGTTCCGTTACCGCCATCGAAAGTAGGATCTGAAAGAGTCAATACATTAGGTATAGCCGGGTCAATTGCTGTAAGACATATTCCCTGGATGTATATTGAACTCTTATTGACGGGTGAAGTGGCATGAAATGCAATATATATCTCATCTCCTTCATTATAAGTGAAGTCAACTACTCTGTTTTCAAATTTGGAATTAGTATATAATTCCTGATCGTTCCAGATTATGTTTTCCTGAAGTGATTCGATGGTCGGAGTGGAAGATACACCTATTTCCAAACTTTCTGTATCCGTTTTCGTTGCAACATCAAAAGAGAGTCTCAAAGCAGCGTGTCCCTCGGTAGAATATGCAGGAACAATGATCCAGTCGTCGGCTTTATTAGAACTGCTGTAGTAATAATAGAAGGCTCCGTTGTATTCATTGCCGGAAGGCAGATACTGATTCTCAAATGTCCAGGTTAGGGCGTCTTCATTGCTGTTTATGACCTCACTCCATACAAATTCATCCTCATCCGGCTCTATTAAATATCCGAGAGGCAATATCTCAGGCCTAATCTTAGTAAAGAAGTGCTCTACTGTTACTTTATCAGATTCATATGTCTGGCCATTAACCTCAACTGAAGCGGTTACATAGAATGTATGGGCTCCGGAGGTCAGGACCGCAAAGTCAGCAATTTTTGTTTCGCCAGGCATTCCAGTTACAGTCGCAACCGGTTCTTCCTTATTTTTTTCGCAAACTATAGCGGTCATTACGCCTACTATGGAATTCCCACCGAAGTTTTCTGTTGGGAAAGTAATCGACATCTGAGCCTGGGTGCCTACCGAAGTTATTTCAACCTCCGGCATATTTGGCTTTTCATCGGATATGGCCTCTATGCCGATTCCACAAACGTTAAGGTAGTATTTGTCCTGATCAGAATAGCAGTAAAGGCCGATGTTGTATTCTCCTTCGCTATCAATTGCTATTATTTCAGAGACATTTTTGAGTGTTTGCGTCTCGTCTTCTATTTCGGCTATGGTCTGGTAATTCTCAAAATCATTACCATGACCTATAGCAACCCGGAACTTTTCTTCATAATTTCGGGTACGATAAGAAAAAGAGACCTTGTAGTTACCCGGAGTCATGAATACATCCGGCAATATACACCAATCGTCTCCTGGCTTACTGGAGTTCCAGGTATACATGAAACTTCCGCCACTGTCTTCACTGTACGACCAAGTCTTGAAATCTTCATTATTGTCATACACAGTACATTCCTGGAATTCCTGATATGTCGGCTGAAAAAAGAAAGGAACTGTGTATCCTCCTTCAGGAGCTTCCCTTAAAGGAGCATGAACACGTTGACCTAATTTCATGACATTTAGCGTCGGATTTTCCTGAATCGCATCCTTAGGTACAATCAGGTTGTCTTTGGCACTTGTCAATCCATAAGCGGTCAGACCTGCTACCGCTACAAGAGAAGCGAGGCCAAATGTAAGTTTTTTTGCATACGCTTAAAAGATGTTAGTTAAGTGAATATCAGATCGATTAAATTCTTTCACAATTCTCAAAAGAAAAATAATCGAAATTATCGCATTTCATTGACCGATAGGAACTCATTTACTATATCGGTCAATGAATTTGATTGCTAATATAGGAATTTATTTTTAATTCCGTAACTATATGTTAAGTGTTTTTCAACATCTTTTTTAACAGCGTACACCCGTGATGTCCCATGGATCCTAACTACGACCCCTATTGCGCTCTATGATCTCAGCGAAGGATTTGGGAAGACGGACGTTATAGAGATCGTAAGCTTCATCAAAGAGCGGTGCTATCTCCTCATCGGTGAATCCGGCGATGCCGCATCCTATCCTGGTGACGTAAAATGTATTCTGATCCCACTCGCGTGCTAACCGGATGAAATCGTCAACGTAAGGCTTGATGGTCTCAACTCCGCCTTGCATCGTTGGTATGGCATAAGACTGACCTTGTATACCGACACCTTGGCCCCAAACGGCCCCGAACTTATCGTAAGCTACGCGCGCGGCCCCTCCCATATGATGGCCCTGAAGGTTACTCCCGAACACAAAGATATCATCCGGCTCCAGATGGGTTATATTTTCTGGAGTATAAACTCTGCTCATAGTAAGTGTGTTAAATACCCCAGTACCACTTAAATTTTATGAAACTGGGGTCTAAATGTCCTTGATTAAAAACGTACAGTGTGGTCGATTGGTATTCCTGTGATAGTAGGATCCTGAATTTCAGCTGCGACCTTTACTCCTGTATTATACGCATTCTGCAAATCTTTTGGGAATTGCTCTTCACGCTGTTGGCGTTTGGAGGGTTCTGAAAACGCACTTGACTCGTATTTGGCGTAGTCAGGAAACTGATATGTATCAAATGCTGTCACTCTGTGAGAAGGCATGTAATAGAATAGACTCAAAAGTCTCTCTTCTAATGCGCACCGCGCTTCTATTCCATAATCCTTGAAGTAGTCTTCAGTTGCATTCATGGTATATAGCATCGTAAACGATACTCTTTTTGGAGCGAGACTTACAGCTGGGCTGGAATATTGCGCCACTGAGAATATCATTCGTTCTAAAAGGCATTTAGTATATGCATTAAGATCCATATAATATATAGGTGACGCTATAGCTACCGCATCAGCGTCGCGCACCTCTGCCAGCAGATCATGAATACCATCCGGAATAGGACAGGTACCGAAGAACTTGCCCCCTTTCATTTTGCAAGAAAAACAACTGCGGCATCCTGTGAACTTAAGATCATACAGATTTACCTTCTTTACCTCAGAATCCGGTAGCACTGAAGTGATCCCCTCTACCCATTTATCGAGGAGCCTGTCACTATTCCAGCCCTTACGCGGACTGCCATTGATTGCGATTATTTTCATTTTTACTCTTTTATTTTTATCTACTGACCTTAAAACAACCGATCCTATCCGTTTGTTAGGATATAAAATGTTCAAAATGGCTGCAAGAATGTTGAGTTTATCTTACGACCCCATCTCTTATAATTAAAGGGACCGGGTCTTAGTCCACTCAGCAGTCTCCAAAAAGTATCCGCTGCATAAAAACCTAAGTTATGAAAATTGTTGATATACCAACCGTAACAAAAGAGAATCCCAAAGGAAGAAGCTTTTCAAAGGATTTATTTATCTACCATGGTGGATGGCATAATGAGGATGGTAATATCAATTACCGTCTTGACGCGCTTTGTGTATGTATAGTAGAGAGAGGTATCCATACCTCGACTCTAAACAGGAAAGTATATGAGGTTAAGAAAGGAGAAATTCTTGTCTGCCATCCCAATGATTTTTACACAAACATAAAATTCAGTGAGGATTTCTACGCCACTTTTATATATGCGAATCTTAATTTGATTTCACGCCGTATCTCGTCTATCGAGATAAGGGAAGTGCTGATGAAGCTGAAAACGCAACCTGTATTGAAACTTGATGATGAATCCGATGCTCTGATTCGGTCATACCTCAATATCCTACGCCATAAAAAGTCGTCGGGTAGAAAAAATGACAATACAATTATAACCTTGACAGCAACCGCTTTGCTGATAGATATATTTACCCTTATTGAAAGCGAACCGTTTTGCCCTCCTGCTAATAATCTATCTCAGCCTGCGCTCCTTTATCAACGATTCTTAGACCTATTGATAAGTTTGCCTGTGAAACCTCATGATACGGCTTACTATGCCGATGCACTTGCTGTGACTCCTAAATATCTTTCTTTTGTCAGTAAAAGACAAAGTGGGAAGACGGCAAACGAGTGGATAAGGGAATATGTTATGAACGATGCATACCGCTATCTTACTTCATCCGACTTGTCGATCAAAGAAGTCGCGTCAAGACTCGGATTTACCAATTTTTCCTTCTTCTGTCAGAGCGTAAAAAAATTCTGGAGAAAAACTCCCCTTCAAATCAGGAACACCGGAGACTCCCGATTGTAGTGCCCCCTGGCTAAAAAAGTCCTCACAACTGTCATAATAAACTATCCTAACAAAAGTCAACCCTCTCTTGGTCTAAAAGAACCCAAACCTCATTACCGCCTTTGGCCAATTTTGTTTGATCCCTCGTACTATAGATCGAGTAACCCAATATGACCGAACAGAATTAACTTAGGATGGTTACGAACTAAATAGAACCCAATTGAATAAATAAAAAGCTGAGGAAGTGCAAGTTACATCCTCAGCTTTAATCTGTTTGAATTAAATCGAACCGATTTTAATCGGCCATAGTGGAGATGGAGGGAGTTGAACCCTCGTCCAAACGTGGAATCAGTAGGCTTTCTACATGCTTAGTCTGCGATTTCATTGTCGGGAAAAGACAAACTCGCGACGGCCAATCTTTTCCTTATCCCTAAGTCTTCAGTCGCGGGAGCGGGCCTCCCGTTTCCTATTTCCGAATTTCTCAGCACCACTTTGTCCAAACGTCTCGGAACGGGGCAATGGAGTGATGTCTCGTCCTGCTCACTTTGAACAGGATAAAGCGATCCTACTGTACTTCAGATCAAGCAGCGAGAGCGTAATTGTTATTTTCGCCAATTATAG